>CAZQHJ010000050.1:0-14566 GCA_964593225.1 uncultured Thiotrichales bacterium | reverse complement strand
CCTTCCGGGTTTCTTGGTGTTTCTTCGCCTCCCGCCGCTGGATCTCGTAGACAAGCGCCGCGGTTTGTTCCGCGCTTTGCGCTACGCTTTGGGTCGCGCTTGGCTCGGGGGAGATCGGGTCCTCTCCAAGCCCCCGGATAACGGGGATGGCGGCGATGATGGCCGCGATGGCCGCCAGGACGTAGAGGATCTCCTTGAACCCCTGGTTTCTCACCCGGCGGGCGAGGGCGAGCCAGGTGTGGTGAGTCCCGTGGAGGATGTGTTGGGACATGGGGGGGGCTCCCTGGGGGTGGGACGCTTCACTCCAGGCGGATGTATGGAATACACTGTATATCAAGCCTGTGGGTGTTCTACCTGCATCCCTCGGATTATAGCCCGTCAAGGCTTTGATCCGAAGGCGGGGGAGGGCGCCACAGGGGACGGGATTGGGAAGCGCTTCATGGAAGGCATGGCGGCCCCAAGGAACGCTAGGTCGGCGGGACGATCCATGTCCCGCCGGGGGGGGAGTGCCCACCATCGCCAGCCCAGGGCCTCCAGCCGCCGCCGGGTCTCGGCCAGCACCCGGTCCGACCCCCAGGCCATGTCCCGGAACAGGGATGGGTGAATCCGGTTCAGACCCAACAGGTAGTAGCCGCCGTCCAGGGCCGGGCCCAGCACGGCGTCATGACCGCCCTCTAACGCCGCCGACGCCCGGGTGAGGTCCGCCGCGGTCAACGTGGGGCAATCCGTGCCGATGAGTATCACGGGGCCCCCGGCGAGGCCGGTCCGGGCCCCGTGGGCCATCCGCGCCCCCAGGTCCCGGCCCACCTGGGTGTGCAAGGTCGGGGCCCCGGGGGGCGGGTGCCCGGGGTTGCCCGGCGGGGTATGCCCGGCGTGGCAAGCCCGGCGGAGGCAGGCGGCCAGGAGGGGATGTTCCCGGTGGGGATGGCACCAGAGCTCCCAGGCCAAACCGCTTCGGGCCACGGTTGTCAGGGTGTGGCGTATGAGTCTTGCCTGCAACGCCGCGGCCCGCCGGGGGCCCAAGGCGGGAATGAGACGGGTCTTCACGGCGCCGGGCACGGGCGCCTTGGCGAAGACGAGTATGCGAGCGTGTTTTCTTTTCATGGGTGGTTACAATTATCTTCAATGAGAATCCTGACCATCATCCTGATGGGTCTCTTTGTCCCCTTCTGCTCGGACCGCCAGGGGTTGCTGGAACAGATAGAACGATCCCGTGAGCTGCGGGTTGTCACCCGCAATAGCCTGACCACCTGTTACCGGGCCGGGGATGGCTTCGCCGGGTTCGAATACAGCCTTGCCCGGCGTTTTGCCGAGACCCTGGGGGTCCGCCTGACCATCGTTTTCGTGGACAATGACCGCCAAGCCATGGCGGCCCTGGAACGGGGGGAAGGCCACCTGGCGGCCGGTCTCCGAGCGGGATCCCCCGAGTCCGGGACAGTAGTCCGATGGGGACCTGTCTATCAACAGTTCCATCGGCAAGTCGTCTATCGCTATGGCGGGAGACGTCCCGACGACCCTGGAGACCTTGCCGGACGATTCGTGGAAATCGCCTCGGGGCACGGTTATGGGGCCATGCTGGGGGGGCTTGCCGACAAATATCCGGACATGGTTTGGCGGGCGCATCCGTCCCTTGGCGTGGCGGAACTCTTGTCCCTTGTCCTACAGCGCAAGGTCGATCTGACCATCGCCGATGCCCACGAGCTCGCCCTGCTCAGACAGGGCTATCCGGAATTGGGCGCCGCTTTTACCCTCGGCGATCCCCAATCATTGGTCTGGGGGGTTCTCTTCGATACCGACGATGGCCTCTACCTCCGGGTCCTGAGATTTTTCGAGGAGGTGAAAAGAAAGGGGGAACTGGCGACCCTGATGGAACGCTATTACGGACACATGGACGATTTCGACTACGTGGAAACCCACAGGTTCTTGCGTCACGTGAAATCCCGCTTGCCCAAGTATATGACGCATTTCAAGGCCGCGGCCGCCCGTCACAACCTGGATTGGCGTTTATTGAGCGCCATCGGTTACCAGGAATCGCACTGGAACCCGGAAGCGGTGTCGCCCACCGGCGTGCGGGGGATCATGATGCTGACCGCCGACACGGCCAGGCAGGTCGGCGTTCGGGACCGGACCGATGAGCGGGAAAGTATCCTGGGCGGGGCCCGCTATTTTGTCCGGGTGAAGAAAAAGATCCCTACCCGGATCCAAGAGCCGGATCGAACCTGGCTTGCCCTGGCGGCGTATAATGTGGGGTTCGGGCATCTGGAAGATGCGCGTATTCTGACCCAGAGGGCCGGGGCGGATCCGGACCTCTGGCGGGATGTGAAGCGATTTCTGCCCTTGATCAGCCAAAAACAATGGTACGAAAAGACGCGATATGGCTACGCCCGAGGCCATGAACCCGTGCAATTCGTTGGGAATATTCGCCGTTATTACGACAGATTGGTGTGGTTGAATGGCGTTCGGGATGATGCCCGGCTATAGGGTGTGTCTTCCGGAGGCGCGATAACGCTTCGTGAGTCTGCAATTGGAGTCTGCAATTCCATGGCTCGGTGTTTTTCTACCGTTTCTTTCCATCAAACCCTCATCAGAAGGAAGCTGCGGCGCGCGGCACGAATCCTATGAAAGCACGTATTAAATGGGTGGAACAAGCCACCTTTCTTGGTGAGTCCGGCAGCGGGCACACCGTGGTCATGGACGGCGCCCCCCAGGTCGGTGGTCGAAATCTCGGTGTCCGACCCATGGAGGCGCTGCTCATCGGCCTGGGCGGATGCACGGCATTCGACGTCGTCTCCATCCTGCGCAAGGCCCGTCAGCCAGTGGACGATTGCGTGGTGGAGATCCAGGCCGAACGGGCCGAAACCCCACCCAAGGTGTTCACGCGCATCCATCTCCACTACCGCGTCACCGGGCGTGGGGTCGCCGAGGCGTCGGTTGCCCGGGCCATATCCTTGTCCGGCGAAAAATACTGCTCCGCCAGTATTATGTTGGGTAAGGCCGTGGAGATTACCCACGATTATGAAATTGTGGCGGCTTGATAATAGTTCCGAGACAGTCGGCGACGCGCTCTTGGACACGCTTGGATACCTTCAACGGTTCGCCAAGAGCACCGAGACGGGAACGAGGACAACACCCCAGCCTTCCAGTTGCGGTAATACGCGTCCCAATACGGCCAGTGTCTCGGGATAGGGGTGCGCAATCCCCAGCGCCGTTCCCTGCTCTTTTGCCTTCCGGACCAATTGGCGAAGCCCGGCCAGGATGGCCTCGGGGTCGGGGTCGTGGTCCAGAAAGACATCCCGTTCCAAGGTGGGGATGTGGTACGTCCGGGCGGTTGCCGCCGCGACGGTCCCGCCGGTGGTGAGGCTATCGACGAAATACAGGCCTTTTCCATTTTCTTGGCCATTCTCTTGGCTATTATTTCCCGGGCCGCATTCCAACATGGCCGCCATGAGCCAGCGCATGGGCTCCTTCCGCCGGGTCAGCAGACTGCCCATATGGTTACTCAGGCCCCGCGCGTAGGGGATGGCCCGGATACTGGCGCAGACGCTTTCGGTCAGTTCGGCCCGCGTCATCTCTTTGGTCAAGCCACCCGGCCCCAGATCCCGGCCGTCCCGGGACTCCATGGGGATGTGTAGCAGGATTTCCTTGCCGCGCGCCCGGGCAACGTCGGCCAATGCCCGGGCATAAGGTGCGTTTGGGATAAAGGAAAAGCTCAGATTGCCCGGCAGGTCGATGGCTTGCAATCCCGCCACGCGCAGATGGCCGAGATCGTCCACGATGATGCTGATGAGCGGGGTTGTCGGGGCCGCGCCCGAGGGTGAAGGTGCCTCGCCGGTCCTCTCCCGCTTCGGGTTAGTGGGGATTCGGTGCTCTCGAGGACTCGCCGTCGGGTGGGGATTGGCCGAAACACTCGAAGCCAGGGTGCTATCGGCCCGGATAGCGCCGCCGGGAATGATCGCCAGGACCCAAACCAATACAGCGAGCACACCGCCTTGGCTGAACTTACGCATCCGGGAGAGAACTATCGATCGGCGAACAGCGCCAGGCCCTTGAGCAGGTTGAGGGCCTCGTATAGCATATAGTCTTCTTGCGCCAATGACTGTTCGGAATCTTTCCCCGCCGCTTTTTCCTCGTCGCCTTTCGCCTTGCCGGCGCGAGGGTCCTTCGAACCGTTTCCCAGATGTCCCGCCAAATCCGCCTCTTCGAGGGGTTCATATCCCTCGAAGCCGAGGGCTGTCACCGTCAGATCCGGTAAAACGATGTCCGGAGAGATGCCGGTCGCCTGGATGGAGGCCCCCGATGGGGTGAAATAGCGGGCCGTGGTGAGTTTGAGGGCATCGCCGTTTTCCATGGGCAATATGGTCTGCACGGATCCCTTGCCGAAGGTCTTGTTGCCCACGATAAGCGCCCGCTTATGGTCTTTCAGGGCGCCGGCGACGATCTCGGAGGCCGAAGCGGAGCCTTCGTTGACCAATACCACCATGGGGGCGCCATCGAGGATATCGGTGGGTTTTGCATTGAATTTGATCTGCGCATCTTCGTCTCGCCCTTCGGTGTAGACGATCATGCCCTTCTTTAGGAAGGCGTCGGCAACCCTCACCGCCGCATCCAGCACGCCGCCCGGATTGTTTCTGAGATCCAGCACCAGTCCCTCCAGGGCGTCGCCATTTTCTTTCTTGAGCCGGGACAGGGCCTTTCCCAGGGCCTTGCCGGTTCGGTCCTGAAATTGCGTGATGCGCAAATAGCCGAAACCGGGCTCGAGGGTGCGGCTTTTGACGCTGATGACCCGAATGATGTCCCGCGTAATGGTGGTTCTGATGGGCGAAGGTTCATCGTCCCGCAGGATGGTCAGGGTAATCTTCGTGCCGGGTTTACCCCGCATGATCTTGACCGCTTCGTTGAGCTTCATTCCCTTGACCGGCGTTTCATCGAGACGGATGATCAAGTCCCCGGCTTTCATGCCCGCCCGTTTCGCGGGCGTGTCGTCGATGGGCGCAATGACCTTGACGAGGCCGTCCTCGAGGCCGATCTCTATGCCGAGACCGCCGAATTTGCCGCTCGTTCCCTCTCGCAGTTCTTTATATTCCTCGGCTGTCAAGTAGGCCGAATGGGGATCCAGGCCGGAGAGCATGCCATGGATGGCGTTTTCGAGCAGGGTTTCATCTTCTATGGGCGCGACGTAATCGGTCTTTATCTTGCCGAAGATGCTGGTGAATGTGCGAAGCGTTTTCAGGGGCAACGAGGCCTCTTCGTTCCCATCGGCGGACATGCCCTGGTTCAGGGCAAGGAACAGGCCCAGGAGGACGCCGAGCGACAACAGGGGTAACGTGCGGATAATCGTGCGCATTAGTCTCTTGGATGACAGAATTTTGAACATAATCCGAACGCCGCGCGTTCGGGTATATCATTTGTTAATTCTGTTCACGCATGGGAAAAACTCTCTTTTTCCCATGCGTGAACACAATGACGAAAAAATCCTCATGAACCTTTGGTTTCCGGCTCTGTCGGATTGGGATCTTGATCTCCAAATAAGGAGTGTAGCGGACTTATGACGCAATTTTCGCCCCCATCGCAACGTAGCAGGACGCAATTTCAGGGGCCGCCGCTGTGGATTGCGAATTCTTAGACACCCTCTCAGACACGCGCTCGATAGCGATTGGACCGAATACATCAATTGACCTTGTTGGACCTTTCTTGCACCACCCTGACATTCGCAAGGCCATTGTCATTGAATTCTTCCTCGTACCAGGACAGGAACTCTCTCAGTTTCGTGGCTCGTTCCATAAAATTCATTTCTTCCAGGGCCGTTTCCCCCTCCTGTTGGATCACGTCGCGGAAGGCGAGCTTATGGGACAATTCATTCCAGAACGAATCTTCTTCGAACTCGTCGATGAATCGTCTGTGCGCACCCTTTTCTTCGTATTGGGCCGTGGCGAAATAACCGGCTAGCTTTTCGCTATACTCGAGGATATCGCCACATTCCATTTCTTTTGCATAGGCGTATATCTTCTGTATCAGGGCGTGATACTTTCCCACTTCCTCCCTGTCCCAGTCGGAATGCGCGTTCAATACCCAATTGGCTATCTCCAACAGATCCACGAGGGAACGGTATTCTTTTTTTGTGATATCGATTTTCATAGGGCTAATGGGTGACTCCTTACGTACGATTATCCGTCGATTTCCGGTTTTTTATACACGTTTTGCATAACGACCCGAGCGCGTGTCCGAAAAGTTCCCCGCTCTGAATTGCTTTTGGCGGCCTTGCGCACGGCATAGTACGGCCACGACAGTACGTGGTGCCCTATGCTAAGGGTCCGTTCTACACGGGTAAACCAAACGATTTTCGGTTACAGCAGCGCCTTGACGTAATTGGGCAACGCGAACGCCCCCCGGTGAATGTCGGCGTTATAGTAACAAAGACCGCCGATGTCGGCATATTCGGGATGAAAGTCTTCGATGGGATGGTAACGCTTGGCGCAGAAGGCGAAGCTCCACAGGGAACCGGGGTAGGTGGGCACATGGGCCAGATACATCCTCACGGTGGGAAATACGGCCCGCAGGTTATTGTAGATCTTGCGCACGTTGTCGGCATGATAGGCGGGGGATTCGGTCTGGGCCACGAAGACGCCATCGTCGTTCAGCGCATCGAAGACATCCCGGTAAAAGCCTTGTTGGAAAAGCACCTCCGCGGGGCCGATGGGGTCCGAGGTGTCGGACAGGACCAGGTCGAACCGCTCTTTCGTATTGGCGACGAACCTTGCCCCGTCGTCGTAGGTCACCTGGGCCCGCGGGTCGTCGAAGCCGCTGGCCACATTGGGGAAAAAGCGCTTGCTCACCGCCACCACCTCCGGGTCGATCTCCACCATTCGGACGGTTTTCACCCGGGGGTGTTTCAGCACTTCGCGCAGGGTGCCGCCATCGCCGCCGCCGATGATCAAAACCCGAGACGGGTCCGGGTGTACGTGCAAGGCCACGTGGCTGATCATCTCGTGATACACGAATTCATCTTTTTCCGTGATCATGATGGAGCCATACAACACCAGCGCCTTGCCGAACTCCTCGGTCTCGATGACGTCGATGCGCTGGAAATCCGACACGGCACTGTAGAGCACCCGAGAGACCTTGAGGGTCAGGCCGGCCCCTGCCTTGTTGAGTTCCGTGAACCACATGTTCCACAGATTGGGACCGAATTCGCTTTTGACTGTCTCGCTCATGCTTTGATGACTCCTGATCGATTATGGCTTAATCTTTTCCAATGCATTGGATGGTCGGGGTGACGAGGGGGCGTGATCCCAGGTGTGATTTTGATTCCGAGTTGGCTATCGCTATCGATAGGGGAAGCGAAGGCGGGATTCACGAAGGAAAATCATTCGACCATCAACACATTCGCCATGGGAACCTCATTGAAACGGGTCGCGGTGGCGGTTGCATAGGCCCCCACATGACGCACGAGGACCCTATCGCCCAGTTCCAGGGTGGGCAGGAATTCGTTTTTGCTGATCACGTCGAAAGAATCACAGGTGGGCCCGGCCAACACGCAGGGGGTGGGGTTTTGTGTCTTGAGGCATTCGAAGGCATGGTTGGTCTTGTCGAACACCAGGCCCGACAAGGTGCCATAGAGTCCGTCGTCCAGATAGTACCAAGTGATGCCCCGGCGTTGGGATTTGCCGATGACCTCCATGACGAGGGTCGCCGCCGTGGCGCAGATCGCCCGTCCCGGCTCGGCGAGGGTCTCGGTGGCGGGGAAGTACCCTTCCAGGGCCGCTCGGATCGGTTTGCAAAAATTCTCCAAATCCATCATGGGCGTCTTATAGGAAACCGGGAACCCCCCGCCGATGTCCAGCGTGCGCAGGGGATGTCCCGCCAGGGCCATCTTATTGAAAAGATCCCGGCATACCACCGCCATTTGCAGGTAGGGGACCGGTATCGAGGTCTGGGAGCCCACATGAAAGCCCACCCCCCGGGGGACAAGCCCCCGTTCCAGGGCCGCCATGAGGAGCCCCTCCGCCTCATCGTGGGGACAACCGAACTTGGCCCCGAGATCCACCACGCAATTGGGGTTATCCACGCCGATACGCAGCATCACCCGGGCGCCCGGCGCCCGTTGGGCGATCTTCTCAAGCTCCGACGGATTATCGTAGAAAAAGGTATCGACCCCGGCCTCGAAGGCCGATGCGATCTCCAAGGGACTCTTGATGGGGTTGGTGTAGATGATGTCCCGGAGCGCGACCCCGAGCCCCTCGAGCTTGGCGAGCTCGCCGACACTGGCGACATCGAATCCGCTACCGGCCTCGTTCAGCACACGCAAGAGATCCGGGTGGGGATTGGCTTTGACCGCATAGTGCAGTCGGACGCCCGGCAATGCCGATTGCAGGCGGCGCAGGTTGTCCGTCAGCTCGCGGCGGGAGATCATGACCAGGGGGGAGCCGTGTTCGGCGACGAGTCCGGTAAGATCGGGGTTTGTAGGGTTCATGATTTGAATAAAAATTGCGTTAATCGAAGTAAAGTCCTTCCCCATACTTCCAGATAAAAAAATTTAAGTTTCCAACGTTCCTTGATATTCACGTTTTTGACAACATGAATAGTAGCTTGGATACTTTGCGAATAAAACTTAATTCCCCTCGCGCGTAGCCTGTATCACCCATGAAAAAAACCGCCATCATCGTTTCATTGACCATTTTGGTCGGTATTGTATCTTTTGTCGGCACATCATACTGGATCGGTAGGGAGGCAAAGATAAGGTACATGGATGTGGTAACCCGGATAATTGACTCGGATCCCCTATCCGGTGCGATGAAAGTAGTGGATACCCATTGGGATAGTGGCTGGTTTCGCTCAAAGTCGGTTCAGAAGGTGCGAGTTACCACCGAAGGATTCGATGACCTCCATGCGGAAAGTCCGGATCGGAACGGGGATCGAGAAGGAGCATCCCGTGTATTCGAACTTGTCCACACCATCCATCACGGTCCCTTTCCCCTTGTCTCTCCCTACGCGCTTGCCCTGGCCGCGGTGGAGACGGAACTGCGCATTCCGCCCGATAAGTGGCCGGATTTTCGGGAAGCCTTCGGGGATATTCTCCTGCTAACGGCCGGAACCACCATCGATTTCGATGACAACAGTCACAGCCAAATCACCGTTCCCTCCCTGAGCTATATGGGCCCGGACCTACCGGTGGATCTGGCATGGCAAGGCTTGGAGGGAACGATTACCCTTTCCCCCGGTACGCAGGTGTATAGCGGACACCTTTCGAGCGGGGAATGGCGGATCGATGACAAGGAAGACGAGTTTAGCGCTACTCTCGGAGATATAACCATAAGCTGGCAAATGCGATATGCCGCGTCCGGCGCCATGCTGGGAAGTATCGAGATGTCGCTGGGTGTGCTGGATATCAATGTGGAAGAAGAGTTCTTCCGCATATAAAGATCTCAAATTGGCGCAGGCCATCGATGGTTCGGATGAGCGCCTTGCCAATACCCTGGATATCTCCCTGGACGGATTGACCCTGGCCGGCGACCATTATGGACCGGGGCGCTTCGTCATGGCGCTCCGCGATCTTGACGCCGAGGCCTTTGCCCGCTTTCAGCAGGCCATGGAGGAACTGGGGAAACAAGAGATCCCGGAGGATCAGCTCTCTCTGTTGATGTCGGCGAAACTGGTGGAACTCGCGCCGGATTTCCTGCGCGCGGGCCCGAAATTGGAGATCCCACGCCTTGCCTTCAAGACTCCGAATGGAGAAATCTCCGGTACCTTGACGTTCAATCTAAGCCCCCAGGCCCGTCTCTCCCTGGAAGATCCGGTTCGACTGCTTCGCGGGGCCAGGGGGAATGCGAGCCTGCGCATCCCCAGGGCACTGCTGTTGAAGATAGCGCTAGTCCACGCCAGGGAGACACTTTCGCCTCTTCTGGAGGAATTGGCTGCCACCAGCCCTGAGGAGAAAGAGAACATACTGAATCAACGGGCGGAATTGGGGCTGGAAGGGTTGGTGCAACAGGGGATTATCATGCCGGATGGAGAGGACTACCGGGTGAGCGCGGCATTTTGGAAAGGGGAGTTGGAGGTGAATGAGAATGTGGTGTGGCGTGTGGAGTAGAATGGGAGAAACGGGGTGGGATCGGATTCGGGCGCCGGTTCCCCAGGAACTTTGTTTTTCCGATACCTAAATACAAAAGCATCCTTGATCGGGAGGAAAGCCATGGGTTTGATTTATGTCAAAGGCGCCGTATCCGGTCCCACGGGCAAAACGACCGACGTCGATTTCCTCGTCGATAGTGGGGCGACCTATTCGCTGCTCGCCGAGGATGATTGGAAGGCGCTCGGGCTAAAACCGAAGCGAAACGCAACGTTTACGTTGGCCGATGGCACGACCATGGAGCGGGGTATCTCCGAATGCCACCTGACACTGCCCCAGGGGGAGGGACATATGCCGGTCATTCTCGGCGAAGGGAACGATGAGCCTTTGCTTGGCGTGGTGACCCTGGAGATACTTGGTTTGGTCCTGAATCCCTTCAACCGGACGTTGCAACCCATGCGCATGTTGCTGGTTTGAGACTTCGCCTCGTCAAGAACATATTAGCGCGTAGCAATAGGATTCAAACGGGGTGTTCCTTGCGCGGGCACAGGTTTCTCCAAAGTTTTGGTTTTTCCGAGACGTAAAGATTATGGAGTAAAATCATGCAAACCATCGCATTCGATGCGGCCATCGATAAAGACGGTATGATCCGCCTTCCCTCGGAATACCGGGAGGCCTGCGGCCGCGAGGCGCGGTTCGTGGTGCTGTTGCCGGGTGATAATTCCGAGACAAATCACACGGCGATAGACGAAAATGACGGCGCGCTCGATTCCACCTCCCATATGCAATCCAATGATTTCGAACGATTATCGGACGAAAGCAAAGGTGTCTGGAAAACCGTCGATCTGAGAAAATACAGCGGGACGATAGATTGGCCCGTGGATGGCATGGAATACCAGAAGCAATGCCGTGACGAGTGGGAATAAGTGGGAACATGTTAGCGCTTCGCGCCAAGGCTGAAAGGGGGGGGGCTTGATACGCGCGCCGGTTCTTCCGGAATTTTTGTTTTTGCGATACGTCAATGAGAGTGGCCCTCGATACCAATGCGATCATCTATCTGCAAAAGGGGTTGTGGTCTGACGATCCACCCTCTGGAGAATCCCTTATTTCCGTGATTACGGAGATAGAGCTTTTTTCATTTCCTGGTTTGACGAACGAACAACAAGCATGGCTGCGTCGATTTATCGACAATATGAACGTCGTTGGGATCGATGAAGAGATCAAGCAACGTGCAATTGCACTGCGCCGGGACCATCGGCTGAAATTGCCGGATGCCATCATTGCGGCAACCACCATCCGTTTTGATGCGGTTTTGTACAGTAACGATAAGAGATTTGTCGGTCTTCCCAGCTTGCAGCACCACGGGCTCACGCTGCGCGGAGAGACAGCGTGAGATAATCCCGTTTTTTTCGTTCCCACGTTGCACGTGGGAACGCATACCGGCCTCTCTCGGGCGGGTATTCTCACGGCCTTATGAAGATTGAACCATGAACAAATCCGCCCGGCAAAATGGGTTCCAACTGCTGGTTTGAAACTTCTTTGGGGACATCCTTCGAGCAGGATACCCTGCGGGGTGGAATCTCGGATAACCTTATCCTTCCGATATATGAACACCCAGGCCCCGTCTTCTTCCCCTGGAAGACCCGATTCGGCTGTTTTGCGGAGCCAGGGAGAATGTAAGCCTGCACATCCCCAGGGCTTTGTAATCAGGACTGAATACTATGTATCGCAATACTGGTCACAGAAGCCATAAATCCGATCAGCAAAAGAATAAAAGAAATGGCAAGCAACCTATATTTCGCGCGCGCTATTACAGAAACAACGACTATCTGCTGTGCAAGAGCCTCTTCGTGGTTTTGGTTGATGCGGGCAAGATAATCCGAAGAATAGGAGTTTAAAGGCTTTCCACTCGCACGAAAGTCTTTAGCGATATCAGCAAAAAACAACAGCGAATGAGACGAGCGGAACATCGTGACCGGAAAAATAGCCGCAATACCACACAAAATACCTAATATCATTACGATAATAATCAACGCGAAATAAGTCGTTCCAAGCACCGACAGTAAGGCTTCACTTTTTTCCGAGGTCCATCCCAACGCCAATCCGCCCAACCCGATGATGAAGCCGGCTTTTTTGTCATTTGCCAAGATCCACGACACTATTTTGTCAAATATGCCATTGAGTATATCGCTTCGTGTCATTGTTTCATGCCTGTTTCAGATTGGTAAATAACAGGTTATATCATCCAACCCTTTGGCTGTCATCGTGCTCGAATTTCCAAAGTGACCGGCTTGCCAATATTGTTCTTGCGCTCCTTTGTTGTATGCACGGTCGGTCAACATAAGGTTGACCTTTTTATCGGAATACAACTCACTATTGGAAACCATGCGAGTTGCGTATATAAATGGCAATCCGAAGTGTTCCGCCGTCTGGCCTACCCTACCGCGATATATCTCCCCGTAATCTACGGCTATACGGAGTTTGATGACTCCACCGGCAACGTTCTGCAGGAAGTCGTTGAGGCTCTGATCTGGCAGAAGAACTTCTCTGATCGAATTTTCCAAGGCCCTGAGTTTTTGCCCCACCATCCGACGTTCAGCAGCCTCTAAATCATCAACGAACTACGAATTGGATTCCATCTCCAGTGAAGCTGGTTATCGTTGCTATGGGGTCCAGTTGTTCGGAAATTTTACTGATGATTATGCTGAGAAAACGTGCTTTCTCGGTGGAATCAGCACCAGGATTGCCAAAAATCTTTCGCGTGGAATCCGCAATATCAACGACACCGACATGTCGCCACACCGGTTCAGCAACCCCCATCTGTTCACCTAAATCCTCCTTATGTATTGCCTCAAATTGGGCAATCCTGGCGCTAAGACCGCTGTTGTGTTCTTCCACATTAGCCAGTCGTTCCGCCCGATTAATCAGTGCAGTCACCAGCCGGTCGATGTTGATCCGCTCCTGGGCAATCATGTCCCGCGATGCAGTAATGCCGAAGTAATCAAGGACCGCCCGCCATGTGATGGTGCGTAGTGAAAGTTCGGCCTCCGTAAGCGTGTTGTCCTGTAAGGTAGCCTTGGCCAAAAACTTCATGGTGGGATTTTCCGCATTGATACGAATACGTATTTGGCCACCGCTTTTGGACAGTTTGCCTAGAAGGCCGTCAAGTTTCGACATCAGATTAGCCGCCTGAGTCCCCGCCACACCAGCATCGCGCAACTGTGTGCGTAGGGTCTCAACCAGATCCTCGTCCACATCCTGCATGCCGATAATGATGGGCGTGTCTTCCGGTGTTATGCGTTCGACTACTACTTCGTGGTCCCGCTTATAGAAACTCACGTTGTGATATATCATGTCGATGGTCTTCTGCCAGAGTTCGTTGATCTCCTGCGGCGTCACTTCATCGGCCTCCGGCAGCACGACCGGGACGATGCGAAACCGGTGAATCTCCGCGAATTTTTCGTTGTAGCGCGTCATGACACGGAGCAGCACACCATGGGCCTTTCCCTCTCGGCCCACGTCGATCAGTTCATGGTAGCGATCAATCAGGATGTCTTTCTCGACAGCCACTTTGCTCTCGGTATACGGAACCTCGACAATGTCTCCCGGTGCATAGTTGGCTTCCGGGTTGTTTTTCTTTATTGCGACCACTTCGTCGATCGTTTTCCAAATTGGTCTGCCCTGTCCGCCGCTGATCTCGTCGAGTAGATAGAAGGGCAGATACATGGCGCACCTGAGCACGAAGTCTTCCGCCGCATCGCGTTGAAGCTTCAATCTTTCGCTTTCGGTGTCCAAAAGGTTGATCAAACGGGAGATAGTGGTATTGTCGACGGCGGGCCACAGAGAGATGAGTGAGTCTACCTGTGATTTCGCGAACTTCTCGAACGCATCGGTAAACTCGTGATGCACTGCGGCGCACAAAGATCGATATGCGGCATCGTTTTCCGGGTTGCGTCGCGCCAAGTCTACGTTCAGGGACGGGCATTCGACCACACAGTAAACGAATGGCGCGTAGGTCGGAATAATGTGGGTGTTCTCGGCGTCCACCAACAAGCCACGTGAATACAGGCGTGCCGAATTCTGAAAGATCGGCTGGTTGTTGAAATAGAACATCCCGCTGAACTTCACCCCGCTACGCTGGCGCTCCGCGAAGGGATAGATAAACAAGGGCTCGTTGTTGTTATCAAAGACGTCCTTAAAGGTGTCAAGGGCGGATTGCTGATCTTCCCACGGCATTTTGCGGGCATTGACCAGCGATGGGGAACCGCTTTTTCCGATCTTGAGCCGCACGGGTATGGTCAACAGATAACCCCACTCGCGGATCGCGGCCTTCATGCCCTCTTCGGTGACCAAGTCGTCGATCTGACTAGTGGTTCGTCAATCTGATAATTTAGGATACTGGAGTTTGTTTACATGCCGAAGTAGAAAAGCTGGCTTAATCCGACATCCTAATTTATCTCATGGACAGACCACTAGTGCTGCGCACCGCAAATTCCTTCG
>CAZQHJ010000049.1:0-14872 GCA_964593225.1 uncultured Thiotrichales bacterium | reverse complement strand
CGTCGATTTGCGAGAAATCATTGTATATCAATGGGTTGAACAAATCCTGAAATCATAATGTCAATAAAGCCTAGGATTTGACCCCAAAACTTTTGCTAACATTTTAGGGCTTTCGCCATCCAGCACCCGTTAGACCCTCCTTATTTGAAGTTCTTCTTAAATATCCCACGAGATAATTTACGGGCATAGTTTTTGCGTTTGCATTTCATACATTCCACCCATCTCTTAAGCAGTAATCAGACTCCTTATTTATTATAACTGATTTGCTTTATTTTTAATTCCCTTAGTATGTAAAACATAAAATATGATACCATCGATATTTGGTTGCGGGTTGGCTGCGCTAGGTTTTCCGTGGACCAAAAGTAATTTTTGGTGTAAAACTCGCACTCCAAACAGGCCGCGCCTGGGAACCCCTAATGATTGAGGTGGGTTTATGAATCAAAATACCCTTGCCGCTTGGCCAGCCCCCGCGAAGATTAACCTGTTTCTGCACATTACCGGGCGGCGCGCGGATGGTTATCACGATCTGGAGACGGTTTTTCAGTTTCTGGACCTTGCCGATGGAATAACGTTCCGGGTTCGCCATGATGGCGAGATTCGGCGCATGCTTGATCCGGCGGGTGATTCGATTGTCGATTTGGCCGCAGTCCCCCCAGAACGGGATCTCACCGTGCGTACCGCGCGGGCCTTGCAAGGCGTGACCGGCACGCCGCTCGGTGTGGATATCGGGATAACCAAGCGGCTCCCCCTAGGCGGCGGGCTGGGCGGCGGCAGCTCGGATGCGGCGACGACCCTGGTGGGTCTAAACCGAGTTTGGGGATTGGGGCTCGGCGTGGAAGAGCTGGCGGCCATCGGTCTGACCCTGGGGGCCGATGTACCGGTCTTTGTGTGGGGGCAGGCCGCGTTCGCGACGGGCGTCGGCGAAAAACTGACTCGGGTGACCCTGGAAGAGCCCTGGTATCTGATCGTTTATCCCGGTTGTTCCGTTACCACGGCAGAGATATTCAATGCGCCGGATTTGACACGCGACACATCGCCCATAAAAATACACACCCTATCCCAAGAATGGATCAACCGGGAGCGCGGCGATGAGCGCCAGGCTTGCAGGGCGGGGCACGATCGCGTAGATCAAACACCATTGCTCTCTCCCTTCCGGTTGCAGATGCGGACGCGCAACGATTGCGAGGCGGTGGTGCGCGAAAGATATCCCCCGGTGAATGCGACACTGGACTGGCTTTCGCGCTTTGGCAGCGCCAGAATGACGGGAACGGGTGCCTGCGTGTTTGCTTCCTTTGGGGAGAGACAGGAAGCCGAACACGTATTGGGCATGTTGCCGAATCGGGAAAAAAGGAAAGAAGGGAAAAGCGCTCGCTGGTGGGGTTTTGTTGCGCACGGCCGGAATCGGTCCCCATTGAATGATTTTTCAATGGGATTTCATTCCGCGAATTCGACTCCCGAGTGCAGCAGTTAGGGTTGGTGGGAATCCCTGATAAAGAGTTTTTATGCCAAGGTATTTCCTTGGGTTGCCGACGGCGTTCATGGGTACCGTAGTGCTTCTTGCGCTGTTTCCGGCAACGTAAGTGCCGGTAGAGTATTCATCTACAATGTGGCGATCCTCCGTTTGGGGATGGGCTGTTTTGATCAGAGCATATATGCCGGTATCGTTGTTTTTGGGTAAGCTGCGGGTATGCGCTCATTTGCGCCTCTTCTCATTCTTGCCGGAACGAAAGGCCATGATGCTATCGCAGCTTGCCCTCTACTCCGAACACTATGAGTTACACTTGACGAGTTGAATCCAAGCTCCGAAAGATCACATTGAAAATGTTTATTTATTTGGGGTGTCGCCAAGCGGTAAGGCACGGGGTTTTGATCCCCGCATACCCAGGTTCGAATCCTGGCACCCCAGCCAAACGTCGGATGTATTGACGTTAAGGATGATGTGTTGAAGCAAAGATTAGGAGCCACGAAAAACACAGGACGGCGAGCCGCAACTAAAAACAAGGTCCACATTCGATACCCACGAATTTATCCGAACCCTACACGATGCCGGTGTCCAAGGAGAAACAGGCAGAGGCATTTTCGATCGTTTTAAGGGCGATATACGCGAGATTGAAAACCGAAATAGCGACACTCCGTGACGAATTGCCGTTATCGTCCCCATCGCCAAGGAGTTCTCCTAAACGCCCTACTCCCCCGCACCACAAATACGTCGTTCAACAACCTACTGATTTTCATTAAGACTGTATTGAAGGAAGTTGCGGTGCGTAACACCACTTCCTTTTCCCCACAAAGATTCGACCACAACGATCTCACTCACCTGAAGGTTTTTCATCCCATGGAAGCCCCGCGCGGCGGGGCCACATGATTTTGCGAAGCAAAATTGCAGAGCAAAATCATTATGGAGCAACATTATCGCGACTCTCCAGGCAACAAGGGCAACGCCGAACACCATACCCAGGGCCGGGCACGGTATCTCCCGCGCCAACATCAGCGAAAGCGCCATCAAGGTACTGTACCAGCTGAAGAAGGCCGGGTTCGAAGGGTATTTGGTCGGCGGCAGTGTCCGTGACTTGCTCCTTGGGCAAAAGCCAAAGGATTTCGATATTGTTACCAATGCCCATCCGGAGCAAGTTCGCCAACTTTTCAACAGAAAGTGCGTCCTGATCGGGCGGCGATTCCGGCTGGCCCACGTTCGATTTGGCAGCGAGATCATTGAGGTTGCTACATTTCGCGGTCACTGGGATGATTGCGGGGGTGGTGATCGGATCGCCGTAAACGGACGGATCGTGCGGGATAATGTGTATGGTGCATCCATCTCGGAAGATGTTTGGCGCCGGGATTTCTCGGTAAACAGCCTATACTACAATATTGCTGATTTCTCGGTCATCGACTTCGTCGATGGCATGGCCGATCTGGCGGCGCGCACGCTTCGCCTGATCGGCGATCCGGAAATGCGTTACCGGGAAGACGCTGTGCGCACCCTGAGAGCCGCCCGATTTGCCGCCAAACTCGGATTTAGTATCCATCCCGACACCGAAGCCCCGATTCGCGAGTTCGGGAAGCTGCTCAAAGAGGTGCCGCCGGCTCGCCTGTTCGAGGAAGTTCTAAAGCTCTTTCACGCCGGATACGCCCTACCTTCCTTCCGATTGCTTCGGCACCATGGCCTGTTCGGTCAGCTCTTTCCCGCTACCGAATCCCTGCTTGCCGGGGCCGAGTCCGCTTCTTCCCTGGAGCTGTTGGAACGCGCACTGGCCAATACCGACGCTCGGATCGCCCAGGGACAACCGGTAACCCCGGCTTTTCTGTTCGCCGCGCTCCTCTGGGGCCCCATGCAATATCGGGCAAGGCGCAATCGGGAACGAGGTATGCTGTCCACCCCGGCCCTCGAGTCGGCCGGCCGCCAAGTCATCAATGAGCAGCTGAGACATGTGATGTTGCCGCGCCGATTTACGGCCATGACGAGGGAGATTTGGACATTCCAGGCACGCTTGACGCGAAATACGAAGAGGCGTCCCAAACAAATGATCCGCCATCCCAGATTTCGGGCCGCCTACGATTTTCTTATGCTTCGGGCCGAGGCGGGGGAAAAAGAGGTAAAGGATGTCGCCAAGTGGTGGACCGATTTTCAGGAAAACAGCAAGCCCGTGCACGGAGCGCCGGCCCAAAAGACCAATCAGGAAAAGCACTCACGATCCCGGAGAAGATAATGACACAACCCGATCCGCCCCGCGCCGATCTCCTACGCGTCCTCGACCATCCCAGGGTCAATTCCGCTATTTTTTTTCCCCGAACAGACCCGGGACGTCCTTCGCGGGCCGGCAGTGAGGATCTCCGTATCCGGGTCGCGCCGGACGTTTCGGTGGCTGCCCGCTACCATCCCCATGAATCCGCTTCGCCGATGATCCTGCACTTCCACGGTAATGGAGAGATCGTGGCCGATTACGACAACATCGCGCCCATGTTTCACGCCGCGGGCGCGGCGCTGATCTCGGTAGACTATCGGGGCTATGGGCAAAGCGATGGCCAGCCGACGGCCCGGGCGCTCATCAATGACGCCCATGTGGTGCTCGATTTTGTGTTGAAGCTGCGTGATGAGCGCGCTGATACGGGGCCCTTGGTGATCATGGGTCGTAGCCTTGGCAGCGCGCCCGCCATCGAGCTTGCCGCGACTCGCGGGGAGGAATTCGCCGGTTTGGTGGTCGAAAGCGGGTTCGCACAAACCCCGCCCCTGCTGGCGCTGTTCGGGATATCCCTCGACGATCTGGCCCTTGATGACAATGCACAGCCTGATGACTACCGGGATAACGAGGATAAGATGGCCGAGGTGAAAAAGCCCGTGCTGATCCTTCACGCCGAGTGGGATCAGCTCCTCACACCCTGGCACGCGAAGCGAAACTTCGAGTGCGCGACAGTCTCCCGGAAACGATTGGTGATGGTTCCCAACGCGGACCACAGCACCATCATGATGTTCGGGGGAAGATCGTACTGGGGGGCGCTGGAGACGTTCCTTTCCGGCCTTACAGAAGAATAATGGGGTCGGAGGCGTCGGCGCCAATGACGCCGATCTCCCAGGCGGGTTGATCGAGGCTCGCCAGTATCCCCATTGCCGCTGCCACATCCCCGGCGCGGACGCACACCACCATACCGATACCGCAATTGAAGGTTCGGTACATCTCCCTATCGTCGATTCCTCCCACGGTTTTTAGCCAATGGAATACGGGAGGCTCCTCCCACGCATCGGTCCGGATGCGGGCCTGCGCCCCGGCAGGCAGGATGCGGGGCACGTTTTCCAGGAGCCCCCCGCCGGTGATATGGGCAATGGCCCGGATGGGCAGTTCTCGGATCAATGCCAAAATAGGGCGGACATAGATGCGGGTCGGCCTCAACAGGATTTCCCCCAAGGTCTCGGGGGAGGCCTGTCCGGGAAGGGGCGCGCCGAGTACCCGATCCAGCGGCTGCCCGGTTTGCGCCAGGACCTTACGGATGAGGGAATAGCCGTTCGAATGGGGACCGGTTGCGGCCAGGCCCAGCAAAACGTCGCCTGGGGCCACGTCCCGGCCCTGGATGATGTGCTTTTTTTCCACGACCCCCACGCAAAAACCCGCCAGGTCGTAATCCCCCTCGTAATAAACCCCGGGCATTTCAGCGGTCTCGCCGCCAATCAGGGCCGCCTGGGCCTCCTCGCAACCCCGGGAGATGCCCTCGACGATTCGCTTGGCGACAGCGAGATCCAATCGCCCCGTCGCGAAATAATCCAGAAAGAAAAGCGGTCTCGCGCCCTGTGTCAGGATATCGTTGGCGCACATGGCCACGAGATCGATGCCGATGGTGTCATGGATGCCCGTTTGAACGGCAAGTTTGAGCTTCGTGCCGACACCATCCGCCCCGGAGACCAATACCGGGTTCTCATAGTCCTTTATCGGCAGTTCGAAGAGCGCGCCGAATCCTCCGACGCCCGCCAGGACTTCCGGGCGCGTGGTGCGTTGGGCAAGGATTTTGATGTGTTCGACCAGGCGATTCCCCTGGTCGATGTCCACACCGGCATCATGGTAGTTTAGGGATGGCGTAGGCATTATCACGCGACAGGATGGGGCCGGCGCTTCGTGTTTATAACCCCGTTGGCGCGCGCCCGGCGCCGCGCCCCTGCTCGGGTCATACCCGTAAGGGTCTTCGAACCATTGGGCAATCCGCTCCAGCAGCGCCTTACGGTCCACTCACGGCAGGGTCGACAACGGCCCCCGGCGATCCGGGGATTACACGTTACTCTGCGAAAAGGGAAATTGGGGCGAAGGAGGGGACTCGAACCCCCGACCAACGAGGCCACAACCCGTTGCTCTACCAACTGAGCTACCTCCGCCACTGTAAAATAAGGTGGTGTCGCGGCAATGCGGTGGCGCGCCCGGCAGGACTCGAACCTACAACCCTCGGCTTCGAAGGCCGATGCTCTATCCAGTTGAGCTACGGGCGCGCATATACGCTGATATATTGAATATCTTATTCTTTATGGCTCGAATTTTTCAACAAAAACAGCTTCTGAGAAGTCTTGTATCATCCATGATCTCAACCATCCCAATAGTTTAACCGTTTTTTGGGAAGAGAGCCAGGTAGCGCCTCCAGGGTCGCCTCTTTGTCGGATTCAATCGTGTTTGCGTAGAAGCGCCCTTCTACTGTGCCGCTCGCCATCGCGTTCGATCTTTTTCGACCCCTTTCCATAGGGATCCCCATAGTGATGACGATAGCGATGGGAATGGCTTCGAGGCCCACGCCCGCCGCCGGAACGCCCCTCAAAGCACCGCCATCACCGCATTACTGATAGGCCCCCTACCTGCCCGGTTCACCGCCACCACCACATACTCCATCTCCTTGCCCCGTTCCTGGTCCGTCAGGGTCACCTCCCTGTCCGCGGTGGTGGCCACGGTCCGATAGTCCGCATCCTCCCCCGTCCGCTCCCGGCATTGGACCTCGTACCTGGTGGCCTTACCGCCCTCCGTGGGCTGCTCCCAGGCCAGCGCGATCCAGTCGTCCCCCTGCTCCACGCTCACCAGATCCAGCGTCCGGCCCGGCGCGGCCAGCGGCGTCGGCTCCCGGCGTCCGCCCCAGCCGATGGTCTTCAGGTTCGCGTCGTTGTAGCTGGTCACCAGTTCCGCGTACCGAAGATTCGCCTTCAGGTGCTCCACGAAGGTCTTCAGGACCGCCTTCTTCTCCAGGGTGGCCTGTGCCGCGGCGGCCCGGGCGGCGGCCACCGCGTCCTGGGCGGCCACGAAGGCCGCGATGCCGGCGTCCAGGACCGTGGCGTCGGCCGGCGGGCTGGGGTAGAGGCCCGTGTTCGCCTTGAATCCGCTGGACATTCTCTGGCCGAGAGTGAGGATCTTCTCCTCCGAGGCGGGAAAGTTAGCCATTTCGGTTCATCACTCCCTTAAGGTTGTTCGTCAATCGTGTTCATGAAGGGGGTTCCCATCGGGGGTGGCCCGCCGGGGAGGGCGCATCGTTGGCGCGGGTCATGACATGGCGCGTGGGGCCCGGAATACTCCATAACGGGCCCGCTTTTCTCTATAATGGACCCGTTATGCTTCATAACCGGCCCGATTTATTCTATAGCCGACCCGGTTTATCCCATAACGGGCCAGGTTCATGGCGTACTCGACCCCGATCCCTGGACCGCCGGGCCGTTCCGCAACGGACCCGGTGGATTTCATACCGAAATCGGTGGATTCTTATCGCGGCCCGAGCCGTTCCGGAGCATAACGGGTCCATCATAGAACAAAACGGGTCGATTATAGAATAAACCGGGCCCGGCCCGTTCTATAATCGACCCGGTTCGTTACGTACCGGGTCGGGTCCGGACCGCGCTGGGCCCGATCCGCCGCATAACGGGCCCGGTCTATAATGCAACGGATCCCTTCCCAAGCGCGGCCGGCCCGGTTCGGCGTGGGGCTTTCCCGGTCCGGGAGGCACCCGGCCCGGCGGGCCATCCCCCGGGCCCTGGCGGTCATCCACTCGGCCCGGCGGCTTACGGACCCGGCCCTGGCGAGGACGTCCGGGGCCGGTGGGATAGGGATCGAAACCTAGAGGCGGGCCGCCCGGCCCGGACGGTTCATGCCCCGGACCCGGTATGGGAGACACCCTGCCCCTCCGGATATCTCTGGGGTCGCCGACCCGGAATCGGAAGGCAAGGCGATAATGAAACGGGGCCGGGTTGCGGCAAGATTAGCGGAGATCGGATGGGGAGACAAGCCTCGGGCCCGGTTGGCATCCGGGGCGCGTCCGGGCAATCCCCCCCCGATAGGTTAGAAGACTTAGGTGTAGAATATAGGGAAAACCCATCGGCGGCGGGGGCCGCCGACATTGAGGAGGATGACGGATTTTGGAGAAGCTGGAACGGATTTTGGAGAAGCTGAAAAAGGTATTCCGACCCGCCGGCGCGCCGCCGGACGGGGATAACCCCGATGGCGCGCGCGCCTCGATGATAAGACCGGGCGAGGAACCGATACCGGGCATCCGGCTGCGCGCCGTCTGTCGCGGGCATACCCGCCGCATCAAGCGCATTGCTTGGTCCCCTTGCGGGCGGTTCATCGCCTCGCCTTCCTGGGATAGGACCATCCGCCTCTGGGATGCCGAAAGCGGGGAATGCCTTGCCGTGTTGGAAGGGCATGAAGGAAGCGTCAATGATGTCAGTTGGTCACCGGATGGGGACTCGCTGGTCTCGGGCGGCAACGACGGGACAGTGCGCCTCTGGCGGCTGGCGCCGGACGCCCTCGGATCGGGACCGCCGGTTCGGATTCGCCATTCATCCGTAGTGTACCGACACAGCGGTCGGGTGAGCTCGGTTGCGTGGTCGCCGGACCGGCGATGGATTGCCTCCGCTTCTATTTTCGGTGAGGACCCTGTCGTTCTGACCGATATGGGTAAGCCCACGCTGTCGAGCGCGCCATTGGGGATAGGCGCGTTTACGAACACCATCGCATTTTCACCGGACGGTTCCTTGCTGGCCACCGGATCGACGGATGACGCGCGGATCTGGCGTATCGGGACAGGGATCTCGAAGTTTCGGGACCTTAACGTTGTGACGAACGTTAGGAGCGTCGCATTCTCACCGGATGGCAGCCACCTGGCGACCTCGTGGGTTGGTCTCACAATCGGTATTTGGAATGTGCGGACGGGTCAAAGGACTCAGATGTTGGAAGGACCGACCAGGGACGTATCTGTCACCGCCTTCTCGGCCGACGGTCGACTATTCGCGGGCCTGTCTGGAGACGGCCACGTCTACCTGTGGCAAACCGACAGTTGGTCGCCGGTCACCAAGCTTCAGGTAACGCGCAGAGAATACAGTGAAGTGTTGGCCTCACACCCCGAAGCGTTGACCTTCCATCCCCATGCATCCCAGTTGGCGACGCCGGATGAGGACTACCGGTCATTCCGCATCTGGGATATGGACATCCCCCGCCTGCTGGGGCATGCCGCTCCCGATGAGACAATCCAATACACCGCCGCCAAGATTGTTCTCGTCGGCGAATCCAATGTCGGCAAATCCTGCCTCGCCATGCGTATGGCCGAGGGGCGCTACCCGGAGGACCATGAACACGGCACCACCCACGGCATGCGGTTCTGGCCCCTGGCGGCGGAAGAACTGCATCCCACGGCCAAGCCGCCGGAAGGGGCGCGGCGGGCGGTGGTGCTGTGGGACTTCGGCGGCCAGGACGAGTACCGGCTGGTGCATCAGTTGTTTCTGCACGACACGACGCTGGCCTTGATCCTGATGGACCCCACCCGGGGGCGGGCGGCGCTGGACGAGGCCCGGGACTGGAACAAGCGCCTGGAAAAGCATCTCAAGGGCCGCGAGGCCGTGAAGCTGCTGGTGGGGGCGAAACAGGACGCGGAGAGCCCGCTGGTCAACCGAGCGGCCATCGACGGATTATGCAAGGAATGCGGGTTTGCCGGGTACATCGAGACCAGCGCCCGGACCGGGCGGAACATGGACGAACTGCGGGAACGGATGGCGCAAGCACTGGATTGGGACAACCTCGCCCGGACCAGCCGGCCGGCGCTCTTCCAGCGCATCCGGGACGAGATCGAACGGCGGCGCAAGGACGGCCAGGTGGTGGTGCTGTTGGATGATCTGAAAACAGCCATCGAGAAAGCTCATCCTGAGATCTATGAGGAAGATGCGGTAGGCGCGGTAACTGATCAACTGGCCATGCAGGGCCTCATCGCCCGGACCCGGTTGAAAGCCGGCGAACAAGTCCTGGTCCTGCAACTGCCGGTCATCGAACAGTACGCCGGGTCCTTGGTGGTAACGGCTCGCGCCCAGCAACGGGGCATCGCGGCCCTGGAGGAGCGGTTTATTGTCTGTAGGGGGTTCCCCTTGCCCGGCGTCAAGCAGCAGGAGCGCCTGATGCGTCTGGACGAGGAACTGGTGCTGGAATGCGTGGTGCAGTTGATGATCGAGCACGGCCTTTGTTTCCGCCACGAGGGGTTGTATGTCTTTCCGTCCCTCTTCCGGGCGGGGGAGAGGGACAGGGGAGCGGAGGGATTCCCCCACGCCGTCTCCCTCTATTACGACTTCGCCGGGGCGGTGGACAACATCTACGCCGCCTTGGTGGCCTGGCTGTTCCTGGCCAAGGGCTTCGGGGGCGTGCGGCTGTGGGAGAACCGGGCCGAGTTCCGGAGCGCCGACCAAGGCGCCTGCGGGGTGCGCAAGGTCGCCAAGGGCGGGGGCTTCGCCCACCTGGATGTCTATTTCGAGGCGGCCACGCCAGAGGAGACCCGAACCCTCTTCGTCAGCTTCGTGGAAGACCACCTCAGGCGGAGCGGTCTCGACGTGGTGGAGCGGCTGGCCCTGAAATGCGCCTGCGGCTATGAGTTCGACGAGGCGGTGGTGCAGAAACGCTACAAACGCGGGGATACGGATGTGGACTGCCAGGACTGCGATGGGCGCGTCGCCATTGCGGCGGGGGCCGAGCGGGCCCGGGAACACGACCCGGAACTGACAAAACGCACCGTTGCCCTGCGCACCACCGTCGAGGCGGGCAAGCAACAAGAGGCCGATCGGGTGCGCGCCGTGTTCGACCGGGCGCGGGAGGGCGAGTGCGCCCGGACCATCGGGCCCATCCGCATCCTGCATCTGAGCGATCTGCATTTCCAGGAAAAGACCGATGTCCGGGCCAAACGGCAACCGCTCATCGCCGATCTCCGGGATGAGGCGGAAGGCCTTGGCGTCGAGGGGCTGGATTGCCTGGTGATCTCCGGCGATGTGGTCCATAAGGGGACGCCGGGGGAATTCGACAAGGCCCGCGAATTCGTCTCCGGCCTCATCGAGGCCTTCGGGCTCTCCGGACGGCGCTGTATCCTGGCGCCGGGGAACCACGACATCGCCTGGGATGAACCGGTCTACGACTGGCGGCCCGCCCGCGCCGTGGACGTGAATCAACTGACCGAAGGGGCTTGGGTCGAGGAAGGCCGGGGCTACCTGGTGCGCGATGAGGGGAGATACCCCCAGCGGCTGCGCAACTTCTCGGAGGCCTTCTTCCATCCCCTCACCCAGGGGGCCTACCCCCTGGACTATGGGGAACAGGGCATGGCCCAGCTCCTGGAGGGGGAACGGGTGCAGTTTCTGGCCTTCAATTCCTGTTGGGCGATCGACGAGTTCTTCCCCCATCGTAGCGGCCTCCACCTCGGGGCGGTGGTCCGGTGTCTCGCGGAGGCCGATCGGCAGTTGAAACAGGAAAAACTGACGTCCAACAGTGTGCTGCGGGTGGCGGTCTGGCATCATCCGGTCACCGGCCAGCAGCAGATGGAGAACACCGACTTCACCGAACAACTCCGACAGGCCAACGTCCGGCTGGCGCTCCACGGCCATGTGCACGAGGACCGGACCGATTTGGTGGGCTATGTCCCAGGGCTACAGGGTCGTTCGACAACCCGCAATACACGGGTTTTGCAGGGGGAAGCAACCGAAGGACATTGCCGTGGGCAGCACCGCGCCTTGCATATTGCCGGGGCCGGGTCGTTCGGGGTCTGGCGGGCAGGACGGCCACCCGGCGCGCCCCAGCTTTATAACCTCATGGAGGTGAAACGCGATTTCAGCGCCATCCGGGTCCATACCCGCTACAAAGACAAGGAAGACGGCGCCTGGCGGGGACGGGCCATCTGGCCGGGGCCGGATAGGGACACAAAACGCACCTATTACACCGTGGGGCTCGGGGACCGCGAATCACGAACATGACAGAAGGACGCAGCCACGAACCGGCGCGGGACGATTACGACAGCCCCTGGAAGGCGGCGCTGGAACAGGACTTCCCCGAGTTCCTGGCGCTGTTCTTCCCGGTCATTCACCGTGAAACGGACTGGTCCCGCCCCCACGAATTCCTGGACAAAGAGCTTCAGCAGGTGACGCGCGACGCGGCGCTGGGTCGGCGTTACGCCGACAAACTGGCGAAGGTGTGGACCCTGGCGGGGGAAGAGACCTGGGTACTCATCCATGTGGAGGTTCAGGGACAGCCGGAGGCGGATTTCGATGAGCGGATGTACATCTATCATTATCGCCTCTTCGATCGCTATCGGGTGGACGTGGTCAGCTTGGCGATATTGGCGGACCCCTCGCCCGGTTTCCAAGCCGGAACCCATCGGCGCGGCCGTTGGGGATGCGACGTGCGGTTCCGTTTCCCGACGGTAAAATTGTTGGAGCTGGGGCGCGATTGGGCGTCTCTGGAGGCGAGCGACAACCCGTTTACCCTGGTGGTGATGGCGCACCTGATGGCCCAAAGGAACCGGGCGGACCTCCAGCGGCTGGACGCGAAGCTTCGGCTCATACGATTGATGTATCGCCGCGGTTATACCAAGGAACGGATACTGACGCTGTTTCGCGTCATCGACTGGCTGTTGTATCTACCGCCGGAATTGGCGCCTGTGTTTCGACAGGCGCTGTCGAATATCGAGGATGAGAAAAAAATGGCTTATATCACGAGTATCGAGCGATTGGGTCTGGAGCGAGGTATTCAACAGGGCGTGCAGCAAGGGATTCAGCAGGGCATGCAACAGGGCATGCAACAGGGCATGCGACAGGGCGAGGTGGCGGTTTTGAACCGGCAACTGCAACGGAAATTCGGCGAGCAGTTCACGGATGCCCATCGCCGGCGCGTGGATGAAGCCGATAGGGATACCCTGTTGGATTGGTCCGAACAGGTACTCGTGGCGCAATCCATCGAGGATGTGTTTCACTAGCCTTGATGTCGCGCCCCTACCGCCCCGGGCAGCGGAGCGGAATGATGACGAAACCCAATCATGCGCATTGCCATCGTCCAAAAAATACTCGGTCTCCTGTTGACGGTGTTCAGCCTCACCATGCTGCCGCCGGCAATGGTTTCCTTTTGGTATGACGATGGGGAGGCCCGCTCTTTCCTGATGGCCTTTCTGCTGATCTTCGTTTCCGGTCTCGCCTTTTGGTTGCCGGTGCGCCGGGTCCATCAAGAGCTGCGCTTTCGGGATGGCTTCGTGATCGTGCTGCTCTTTTGGATATCCCTGACCTTCTCGGGCGCGATTCCCTTTATGTTGGCCACGGACCTTCATATGTCCCTGACCAATTCCTTTTTCGAGTCGGTTTCCGGATTGACCACCACCGGGGGCACGGTGATGACCGGCATCGACGACCTGCCGCCGTCGATCCAATTCTACCGACAACTGCTGCAATGGCTGGGCGGGATGGGGATCATCGTGTTGGCCGTGGCCATCCTGCCCATGCTGGGGATCGGCGGGATGCAGTTGTACCGGGCGGAGACGCCGGGTCCGGTGAAGGATACCAAGCTGACCCCGCGCATCACGGAGACGGCCAAGGCCCTGTGGTATATCTATCTGGGTTTGACGATCCTCTGCGCGGCGGGGTATTGGATGGCCGGGATGAGCGTTTTCGACGCGGTGTGTCACAGCTTCGCCACCATCTCCATCGGGGGCTTTTCCACCCACGACGCGAGCCTGGGCTATTTCGATAATCCCATTATCGAGACGATCGCCATATTGTTCATGGTGATCGCGGGCATCAATTTTTCCCTCCACTTCGCCGCCTGGCGCGGGCACAGCCTGAATCCCTATCGCCGGGATTCGGAGGCGCGGATGTTTGTGATCCTGTTGCTGGTTCTGTCGGTGGTGACTAGCGGTTATCTGTATTTCTCCGCCACCTTCGAGAGCCTTGAGGGCGCCATGCGCAACGGCATCTTCCAGGCCGTCTCCATCAGCACCACCACCGGTTTCACGACGGTCAGTTATCACGCCTGGCCGAGCTTCCTACCGGTCCTGTTGTTGTTCGCCAGCTTCATCGGGGGGTGCGCCGGCTCCACCGGCGGCGGTTTGAAGGTGATTCGCGTCCTGCTGCTGTTCAAGCAGGGCATGCGCGAGATCGTGCGCCTGATCCATCCCAACGCCCTGGTCCCCATCAAGATCGGCGCCACCGTGCTGCCGCCCCGTGTCGTGGAGGCCATATGGGGTTTTTTCGGTTGGTATGTGGTGACCTTCGCCGCCATGCTGCTGGCGCTCATGGCCACGGGCCTCGATCAGGTGACGGCCTTTTCCGCCGTTGCCGCCTGTATCAACAATATGGGCCCGGGGCTTGGGGATGTCAGCGCCCATTACAACGCCATCAGCGATATCGCGAAGTGGATCCTGTGCCTCGCCATGTTGCTCGGACGCCTGGAGATCTTCACGCTGTTGGTGATCCTGTCGCCGGGTTTCTGGCGGACATGAACACCCGGCCCGTTCGCATGGGTGAATGCGTCGAGATATTGCCGGGCTATGCCTTCAAGGCGTGTGCAAGGCACGATCCGAGCGGTTCCCACCAGGTGATAATCGGTAAACATCTGCCGGATCCGGGTGTGGGCTATCGTTACCACCCGAGCCATGAACTCAGGGTCACGCCGAGAGGTAAGATCGCCAGGTACGTGGTAAAGGCCGGTGATGTATTGCTGATTTCCCGCGGCGCGAAAAATCACGCGACGCTGGTGGAGGATATCCCCAAGAGGACCGTTGCTTCCGCGACCTTCTACCTACTGCGCATGCGCAATGGGGTGGATGGGGCCTATTTTACCTGGTTCTTGAATCAAAGCCCCACGCAACATCGAATTCGATTGGCCCGAACGACTGCCGGTACGCCGATTCTCCAACGCAGGGTCTTTGTCGATATTGTGATTTTCCTCCCTTCCCTGGCGGATCAACGTAAAATCGCGGCCCTTGGCGCGTGTATGGTGAACGAGCGCTTGCTCCAACAGACGCTGATCCATCGCACCGAGCGACTGCACGCGTTGATCGGTCAACGGTTGGTTCGCAATCTGATCTAGTGGTCTGTCCATGAGATAAATTAGGATGTCGGATTAAGCCAGCTTTTCTA
>CAZQHJ010000048.1:0-15012 GCA_964593225.1 uncultured Thiotrichales bacterium | reverse complement strand
GCCTCTTTACCAACACTGTAAGGTTGCACTTACGAGTTGAATCCAAGAAGCAAAAGACAGGCCGATTATCTGAGGAATAAATGCCGGCGGGCATTAAGGGCGTGGCGCCTGCCGGGAAATCAGATTGACGATCTAATCGTGGACGCCGAATATCTGAATCGGAACCGGGCCTATCTCTCGGCGCTGGCGTCCTACAAAGACAGATATGCCTATGATCCGACATTCAGGGAAGGCTGTCTCGATACTTCCCGATGGGTGCTGATGAATCGTCTGGATACCATCACCATCCATGAGCTGGAAATAGCCGTCGATTATCTGTTGGCGGAATTACCGATGTTTTTCAATAGCGCGGCTATCCTGGGCAAGAAGGAAGCGATATTCTGCTATCGGGATTGCCCCGCGTTCATCCGCGGGATCTTCGAGAAAAGAGAGGATATCGTTCCGGATAATCAAGGCCATGTCATTGTGGATGTCGAAGGGCCGTAGGTTGGGGGGTAAGTTGGTGCTTGATGGGCACGGCGCGGGGCGCCTTTGCCTGCCTCCTACCGACTTTCCGACTTTATTCGCAAACTGATGCTGGAAATCCGAAAAACAGAGATATTTACCAAATGGTTTACTGGGCTAAAGGACCGGCGGGCCAAAGCACGTATCCAGGCCCGCATAGATAGCGTTGAAATGGGTAATTTCGGTGATGTGGCTCCGGTAGGGGAAGGTGTAAGTGAATTACGCATCTTTTACGGTTCAGGTTACAGGGTATATTTCACACGGCGAGGTTCCGTTGTCGTCATACTTCTATCCGGAGGTGACAAGAGCAGCCAAGCCTCTGATATTGTGAGAGCTAAGGAAATCGCCAGACAAATCGAGGATTGAATCATGACTATTACCACGACCCGTTGGGATTCGGCGGAACATCTTAAAACCGAAGAAGACATACAGTTGTACTTGGAGGCTTGTCTGGAAGAGGCAGGAGACGATCCCGCATTTATCGTTCATGCTTTGGGAATCGTTGCCCGTGCCAGAGGTGTGGGCCAACTTGCCAAAGATACGGGCCTGACTCGCGAAGGGCTCCATCATGCATTGTCTCCGGAAGGGAATCCCACCTTTTCGACAGTAGTTAAAGTAGCCCGGGCGCTGGGATTCAAGTTGACGGTACAACCCGCTATTTAACTTGTGGCTGACAGGTGACTCATGAACTACGTCATCACGGGCGGGAATTTCACCTCCCATCTTTTATATGAGCTGGAAGGGCATTTCGGGCTCCGAATCCTGACCGAAGAGGAATTGCGCGGGTCGGATATATCCTTCGGCAGGAATGACAAGCTGTTCGTTCCCTCCCAAAGTTCCCTGGATCCCGTCATGGAACGGTTGGATGATCCGGAACGGCTGCATGCGCTGGAGGAATTGTCGGATAAAACCCGATGCCGTTCGCTCATGCGACCGATGTTTCCCGATTTCCAATTCAGCCGGATGGAACTGTCGGAAATGGACGAGGATACCTTTTCTCCGAGACGGAAATACGTCATCAAACCGGAAATAAGGTTTCTTCGGCCTTGGCGTGCGGATCTTGGAGGACCCCCGGGACATTCACGCCATCAAGGATGAAATACGCAAGGAGCTGGATGCGAACAGCCGGTTTTTCGCAGGCAGCATCTTTTCCGGGGAAAGGATGATCATCGAGGAGTTCATCGAAGGGGAAGAATATGCGGTGGACATGTTCTATTCGGAAACGGGCAAACCGGTCATCGCGAGCCTGACTTGTCATCCCATGCCGAGGAGGGGCGAATACCATCACGTCCTGTATTACACCAATCATCGGTTATTCCGGGAAATAGTTCAGCGAGTCGAATCCTTCTTTACGCGCCTGGGCGCGATCCTGAACCTGCGTTCCTTCCCCATCCATGCCGAATTCAGGATCACGGAAGCCGGAGATCTACTACCCATCGAGCTGAACCCGCTCCGTTACGGCGGATTCGGTCTGACCGACCTCAGCTATTGGTCCTTCGGACAATGTCCCTATTACTCCTTTTTCCAGGACCGGGCGTACGACTGGGACAGGATCTGGGATGCCCGCCGCCGGGACCGGCATTACGCTTGGATCCTGGCCTACAAGGGCGCGGGCATCGATACGGACGGCATCCGCATAAAAGACGTTCACGCGAGACTGCGAAGGTTCATCGGGGATGAACCGCTGATCCATTATCAGGGGCTGGATTACCGAACCAACCCGGTATTCGCCATTGCCTATCTGGCCGAGGAAAAGGAACAGCGATTGGAAAAATGGCTGGATGTGGAGTTTCGGGATTTCTTTGCGAGTAATCTCCCGAATTCGATCTGAAATTACCCGAACCCATCCGGAAAAACCACGAGATTCAATCCTTGAACCACCAAGCATAGTGTTAGCACCATGGATTCCTTTGTCACAATCTTTGTGTTTTTCTTTTTCATTTCTATTTTTCTGTGGATTGGCGTATTGGCTACCAAAGTCTCTGCTGATACCGATACGGATTACTTACTTGGGGGTCGTTCTTTTGGGAAATATTTTGTTGGGTTAAGCGCAGGCGCCACGACAAACAGTGGCTGGATTATGGTGGGTGTTGTTGGAATGGCCTACTCTATGGGAGTTTCCGCCTTTCTCATGTTAATAGCGACATTTCTTGGTCAGCTGACTTTCTGGACCTTTTTCCCCGCCAAGGTCAATAGAATTTCTATCAAAAGAAACGCACAGACTATTCCGGAATTTCTTGGCGCAGCCATCGAAGCACCCTCAGGTAAAAGAATAATCACTATTATCGTCGCGCTTATTACCATTGTGTTTCTCGGGGCTTATACGGCGGCTCAATTTTCAGCCGCCGCCAAGACACTTGATGTGTTTTTTGGCGTTGAAACTTTTTTGGGGGTGATTATTACAGCCGGTGTTGTCCTCACATATAGTGTTACCGGTGGAATAAGGGCCTCGATTTGGACCGATGTGCTGCAAGCTTTCGTTGTGGTTTTTGTTTCCATCGGAATGCTGGGAGCCGTCTTCCTATCAAGCGGTGGTGTTTCGGAAATCGTGTCGGGGCTGGAACGAATCGATCCGAGGTTGACGGACATTACCGCTATTGGCTTGAACGGCTGGTTCAGCGTCGCTTACATGGTCGGGTTTTTCTTTTTGGGTTTTGGGGCAGGCATCAGTCAACCCCATGTCTTAGTGAGGTTATTGGCCGGACGAAACCCGGAGGAAGTCAAACAAGCGAAGTGGATTTTCCTGGCTTATGTCTATTCGACATGGGCGGCGATGATTTTGTTTGGGATGACCTGCCGGGTATTGATTCCGGACATAAGCGATCCGGAGCAGGCATTGCCCCTTTACGCGATAAGGAACTTCCATCCGGTATTCGCGGGCATAGTATTGGCGGGTGTTTTTTCGATTATCGCCTCCACGGCGGATTCTCTATTGCTCGTTTGCTCCAGCGCATTAGCTAGAGATATATCTCCGATATTGCATCGGAAAATGTCGAATCGATACGGCGTAAGATACGAGCAAAGCATGACATTACTGGTAGGCATTCTAACCGTCATTATTACGCTCACTATCTCCGGCACGGTGTTCTCGGTGATATTATTTGCTGTCGGAGCAGTAGCCAGTTCACTTGGACCGGCAATGCTGATTACCTTAACCGAAAGGCGTACCCACTATATCGCTTTGAGCATGGCAATGTTGACCGGCCTAATAACAGCTATTCTTTGGCGTATGATGGGATACAGTGAAATAGTTTATGAGATCTTCCCGGGATTCATAACCGCGTTATCGGTTCATGAGCTGGTAATGATCGGTTTCTTTTCCGGCAAGCGGTAGTTGTTATAAATCGCATCATGTCCAATCACGCCAAGGGCGACATCACTGCAAGGAGGTTGCGCGATACCGGCCCGCACATCGCGAAAATACCGTTCCAGCGGTAGTTTTTTAGTGATGCCGGTACCTCCGGCAATCTGTAAAGCCTTCCGGGTAACTTCGTTGGCCACGTTTACGGTAAAGGTTTTCGCGGCCACGATACGCGAATATTTGGAGGTATCGGAAAAACAAAGATCTTGGGGAAACCGATACGTGTACTGGAACCCACCCCCTGTCAGCCTTGGCGCGAAGCGCTAATATGTTCCCGGTGATCGCCCGTGTTCCATGGGATTTGAACTCTCCCTCTCGATATCTACCGAATGATTTCATGGTTCCTATCCACGATGAAACCGGGCCTGACCGGATTAGCCGGTTTATTCGTTATTTGGCTGTAAGTGAAGAGTAACTTTCTTCTTTGGAAAGGAGAGATATTATCCGTCGAACCATGAACAATATTCGCATCGAAAAATAACACGCTTCCTTTTCGTCCGGTCAAATAATCAAAACCTTTCTGTTCCGCGATCATCCTGAAATCATCGTGATCGATTTTGTCGTACCGTTGCCGTTTAAAATTATCGGTGTAATCGAAATTCTTTTGATCGGTATCCGGAAGCTGGCGTTCATGCAAGCGCAGGAAATATTTGTGAGAACCCGGAACGACCATCAACGCGCCGTTGAATAGTTCCTGATCGGTCAGAAAAATACTGACATTCACAATTCCCAGGGTGGGTAATCCATCCACGCCATGCCAAGTGTTATAGTCGGTATGAAATGGAACCGCCTTACCGAAAAAGGCATCCTTCGATACCACCTTGGATTGGTAGATATAAACATCGGAATTCAGGATTTGTCTCACTACGCCAAGGATAAACCGGTTCCTGGCATATTTTGCGAATAGATCATCATGATGAATGCCGAGTAGAAACCGTAGATGATTTTCGCCTTCCGGCTCGAATATGACGTTCTCCGAACGCTTATCCGCCAACGCCTGCGCGCGTTCATTCAGGCGGTCGACTTCATCTTCTGTAAAAATATCTTTAACCAATAAATACCCCCGCCGCTCGTAATCGTCGAGCTGTTCTTCGGGTAGGGGGGCATGGACCCCTTTCGACCACACCACGGGCTCGGTTCTCTCGGCTAGTTTTGACATTTCGATTCCTGCTCCGTGTTTCATACATCATGAAGATGTAGGGATTCGCGGAAAAGATAGAATATGTTAGCGCTTCGCGCCAAGGCTGACAGGGGGTGGGTTCCAGTACACGTATCGGTTTCCCCAAAATCTTTGTTTTTCCGATACCTAAATACCCATATTCCACGACTCTCCTACTTCGGTAGGCTATGATTTTTATTGTCCGGTGATCCCCCGAAATACGCTATTTGAATACGAGCATCGAATCGCCAAAAATACCGAACCGCATCTTTTCCTTGACGGCCCGATCATAGGCAGCCATTATCCGTTCCTGTCTACAAAACGCTGCCGCCATAATCAAGTGTGTATCCATTGTATTATGGAGATTAGTCAACAGTGCATCACAATATTTCATCTCGTGTTCAGGGCTGATGAAAATATCGGTTTTGCCATCGAATGGATGGAGCGGTTTATCAATCGACTCCAAAGCTCGTACTCCGCTCGTGCCAATGCTGATGATTTGGTTTTTCTTATCCATCGCCCGTTGTAGTGATTCCACGGCGCTTTCTCCCACCACAATCCTTTCCTCATTCATGTGATAGTCGCTCAAACGTACATCCGCTTGCGGAACATTCCAGCTAAAGTTCATATACAACGACACTTTGACATGTTCGACTCCCTTATTCGTCAATTCGTCAATCATCGGTTGCGAAAATCGGCGGGATGGCTCGGATAACAAGGCCGCGCCGGTTTTCTCGGTGATGACCGGATTCAGCTGCTCCGGTGAATAGCTATTCAAATCATTGTACCAGGGGTGCATATACTTTCCGCTCTGTTCCAGAAGGGCGCGCAATGCGGGCTCATCATGATCGATTTTCACCTTCCCCCGATAAGCCTGATAAGTATTCCGCTTGATCCAATATCCACCATCGAACTCTTCATCCTTGCCGAGAAACTCCCCTTTTATTGTTCCCGATAATAACGAGAATTCTCCGGATTCCGGTGGCATACCGGTATCCGAGAAAATAACGACCTCCCAGACGAAATCATCTTGCGGTATCTGGAAAGAGATATCTATACCGACTCCATCCGGTTCGGTTATCCCGGAAAGCCTCGATTCGGAAATACCCACATCGTTCCAGACCAAGTGGTCTCCTTTTTGAAAAAAGTCGATGATTTCCATAAACGGCCCGATATGGATCTCCCCATTCTGATCGACAACGAGTAGTTTGATCTCTGAAAGCGGTCTCCCAAAATCATTCGCGAATGATTCGTTGGGGGCATCATAGGCAAAATCTCCGAATGTAAGGCTCATACTATTTATCTCCTTCATATCCGCTATCAAGAAATTTTCGGCAAAAATAACTAACGAGGCTTCGCCTCAGGCCTTTGATGTATGATCCTACATTTGCAAAGCCGAGCGGGAAAGAACATGTTAGCGCTTTGCGCCAAGACTGAAAGGGGGGGAGTTTGGTACACACACCGATTTCCCAAAATTTTTGTTTTTCCGATACCTTAAAACCAATCACCCAACTGGAAGTTGGTAATATGGAAATCCGGCTGGCATATATTGGAATATCTGCCCTGCAAATCAAGGTACTGGGTATTCCGAAACGCCGAGGGGGGGAATCCTCGACGCCACCCATGTGGTAGCCTGGTATCTGCAAACCCTACCCCACAAGACCGTGGACCCGGAACGCCACCGCGTGAACCTACTGAAACCACTACCCAAGCCCATCCGGAAAAACCGCGAGATCCAACCCCTGCGCGGGGTGGATAATCTTTCGGAAAAACCAAGTGTCCGAGAGTAGCAAGGTTGAAGAGCCCGAATTGCCAGGGATTACCGATAAACGGCGTGTGAGCCGATCTCGATGGCGGTGAAGTGATCCTCTCCCTCCCTTCTTAGCAGAATACGCCACTGGCGATTCACCCGAACGCTGTGGTAGCCGTTTCGGCTGACGATGGCTTCCAGGTTGAGACCGGGATGAGAGGGATCCCGCATGAGATCGGCAAGCGTATTTTCGAGTTTGGAGGAACATGTTAGCGCTTCGCGCCAAGACACAAAGGGGGTGAGCCTTGGCATAGGCACCGGTTTTTCGGGAATCTTCGTTTTTCCGATACGTTAAAGGCTGGGCGGCAAACGCTTTCTGACGGACTTGAAGAAACCCTTGTCGTAATCGACGCGGATCATCTATTCCCTCGTGTCATAAATGCCGCGCTCGGTAACCGGCAGCGACCCATTGATTTTCATGAGAGCAGTCATCGAAGGAATTTGCGGTGCGCGGCACTATTGCGACAGCTCCTGTTCGAATAGGGCGTTCAGTTCGGCGATGGAGGCAGTAGTGTGAGCGGGCTCGGAGCGGTTCAGTTCGGCGCGGGAGGCCATGAGTTTCCAGCGCGTATCTCGCACCAGTTCAAGTGTTTTCGGGACAAGGTCGAGTAACAGGGGCGCAGGTGCTTCCGGTAAAAGGTCATTCGTAATATTTCGTTCGTCCTGCTCCAGGACTTCTATCGCCCGATCGAGTTCTTCGTGGGACATGCTCGGTGCTTTCAATAGCATGATTCGTGCGCGCGCCAAAACGTAATTATGCAAGCGGGCACATGCCTGTTTTACATTGTCGCCGGATGCGTCATGGCCTAATTCCACGGTGAGCGGAACGCCGTGAAAAGCCTTGAGATATCGTTCTGTAATCGCTTCCATCCAAATAGTGTAGAACAAAAACATGATGGATGCGCGGGTAATCGATGGGCTACGAGGACTACTCGTTGCCCCACCGTTCATGCCAATAATCTTTCCTCTCATGGACAACTTGCTGGCAGACATATAAGTAATCATTCATTATCCGCTGTTAGAGAAAGATCAGGGAGATTGCCCTTCGAGAGGCGTTGAGATACTTGAGCCGGCAGGTGGACAGATAGGCCACTGAATTTCTCTCGTTCCCATTTATCGAGAATAACAATGTGCGGTATCGCCGGAATCATCGACTACGAAAACCCCCTGGATCGAGGCGTCCTCGAGCGGATGCAAGCCGCCCTGCGCTACCGTGGCCCGGACGGGCAGGGCCTACGGATGCTGCCCCATGCGGGACTCGCCCACACGCGCCTGTCCCTCCTCGATCCCGCGCGCGGCTCCCAACCCATGCGCAGCCCCGACGCGCGCTATTGGATCGTCTACAACGGAGAGGTCTATAACTTCCGGGAACTGCGGCGCGATCTCCGGGACTCCTGGGATTTCGAGACCGATTGCGACACGGAGGTGGTGCTGGCCGCCTGGGCCCAATGGGGGAAGCGATGCCTGACTCGGCTGAACGGCATGTTCGCCTTCTTCGTTTGGGACACGCGGGAAGAAAAGGGCTGGCTGGCCCGCGACCTGCTGGGCATCAAACCCGTGGCGTGGACGAATAAAGGAAATTTCCGGTTCGCCTCGGAAGCGCGCGTTTTGGCTATCACCCGGGGGGCCGCCACCCCGTCCATCACCCAGGGGTCCGCCGTCCGGGGAGACAGATTATCTATTCTGGAATATTTCGTTGCCCCCTATTGCAGTGGCGTCACCCACAGCATGTTCGCGGGCATCCATTACCTGGAACCGGAGCAATATCTGCAAGTCTCGCGGGAGGGCGTCACGAGCGCGTTCTGGGGCGATCACAACCCGCACCCCGTGGCCAACACCCCGCCCCCCGATCTGCGCCCTTTCCTGGAAAACGCCGTCCGGAGAAGCATGGTATCCCATGTCCCGGTGGGCTACCTGCTGAGCGGCGGCATCGATTCCGCCCTGGTGACCCGGTTGGGCCATGGGCATACGGGCAGGGGCAATGCCTACACCATCGACATCCACGGGCGGGACCGTTTTGCCGAAAACAAGGACTTGTTATGGCTTGTCGCCGATGACGTTCCCTACGCGGCGCGCGCGGCGAGAACATTCGGCGTCCCCCATTATCCGGTGCCCATGGATCGGCTTCGGGACTCGCGGCATATCGAAGAAGCGGCGCTGGCCAACGAGCTGATTCCGGTTCTGGAAGAGGAGACCACGCTCCACCGGCTCTACGAAAGGGCCGCCCAGGTCCATCCTTCCATTGCGTTCAGGGACGAGGGAGCGGCCTTCAAGGGCAATCGGGTAAAAAGATGGCTGCGCCACTGTGCGAAGGGACTCCTCCCGGAAGAGATCCGGCTGCGAAGAAAGTCCGGCACGCCGTTTCCCCGCTATGTATCGGGTATCTACAAAAGGGAGTTGAAGGCTATCCTGCGCCGGGGCGGCGAGGAATTCTACGAAGAGTTCCTGGATGTGCCTCGGTTGGCGGCCCTTTGTGATGAAACGCCGGACGAGAATCGAACCGCGTTCCTCTTTCGTTGCATTGCCTTTTATTATTGGGTCAAGCACCACCGGATCACGGGGTTTGCCTAATCATCATCCTGGCGCCAAGGCGGGTAATCCATGGGCACTACGGGCTACGGGCTACGATCCCGCCATGGCGCAGGGCGACGGCGACGAGGGGTTACCACTCCTTATCAAGGTCCCATTACGCCTTATCAAGGGGCCATGGAACCTTGTCGAGGTTCTATTTCTCCCTACCGGGGAGCGTGGCGCCTTGACAAGGGGCAACGAACCCTCCACGGGGCGCCATGGAGCCTTACCGAGGTTCCACCTATCCCTGACGAGGGCCATGGCGCCCCGCCAAGGCGCCATTTCCCCGGCATCATGCGCCAAGCCCCCTCCCTGGGGGAAAATGGCCCCCAGAGGCCCTATCGCCATCCCTTCCCACCGAAACAGGAGATCTCCCCATGTCATCGGGAAAATTTCCCAAGGCCGAGGCCGAGGTCCTGGAACTTGGCCAGAAGATGTTGGTCGGGTTCGCCGCCCACACGGACCTCTATCCGGCCCCGCCGGTGTCCCTGGCCGATTTCGACGCGGTCATGGCCGATTGGTCGAGAAGGCGGGATAAAGGAATCCCTATCCCATCCGATATCCCAACATGAAATCATCCAGGCGGTGTTGTGAGGGGGGGGAAGCTGTGTAAGATGCGGCAGGCGATGCTTGGTGAGCGAAACCGAACCATCATTAGTTGGAGCTAATAACGATCAATCGAGGTATTTCGAATGTCTTGTCAATCTGATATTCCCCCTACAAACAAAATCAAGGGATCGCGACTTATCGCCAATGCCTTGGCCGAGAATGGTGTGGAATATATCTTCGAGATCCCGGGTGCGGGCGTTGCTATTATTCTAGATGAAGTAGCAACAAAGGATGCCATGCACCACATCACATTTCGCCATGAACAAGGGGCGGCGTTAGCGGCGGAGGCCTATGCGCGGATTACCGGAAAACCAGGGGTGTGCATGGCCACCTCCGGGCCGGGCGCGACTAATTTGATTACCGGAATAGCCAATGCCTATTGTGATTCGGTTCCCATGGTGGCCATTACCGGACAGGGACCGCAATTCAAGCTGAAAGGGGACTATCCCACCCGGCAGAAGAGTTTCCAGGAGGTCGATATCGTGTCGGTCTGCCGGCCAATCACCAAGGCCGCCATGCAGATCAAAAACGTAAATGACATAGGGCGGACAATCAATATGGCCTTCAAGATCGCCATGGAAGGTAGAAAAGGCCCGGTATTGATCGATATCCCCTCGGATATCATAACCTCGGAAATAGAACCGAGGAAATATCAAGAAATTCCGGTCTGGATAGACGAAATCAAACCTGCTACCGACTTCAATAAGGGCAAAGTCGAAAATATTCTCAATAACAGCAAACAGCCGGTCTTATATGTTGGCGGCGGCGCCCAACGGGCATCTTCTGAAGTCATAAAGTTCATCGATAAAACCAAGATCCCCGTGGTTCATACCCTGATGGGCAAGGGTATCGTGCCGGATGACCATCCATTATGTTTTGGTCTACAGGGATTGGCCGGTTCCAGGATCGCTAACTGGATGCTTAATAATGCGGATGTAGTGCTTGCCCTTGGCGCTCGATTTGCCGATAAAGCGGTAGGTAACGATTATTCGTTTACCGGAAAATTGATTCACGTGGATATCGACCCATGGGAATTCGACAAGATGGTCGTTGTGGATGAAAGGATCCTGGCCAAGGTGGAAGACATCATGCCCGTCCTCGATAACGAGCTGAATATAAGGCCGGAGACAGGGGAATGGCTGAGCGTCATCAACGAAAAGGCGGCGGAATATACCTGGGATCGGGAATACGAAGACTTTCCCCTGTTGGCGAAATTCTTCGAATATCTTTCCAGGCATTCCAAGGGCGCAATCATCACCACGGATGTCGGGCAGCATCAGATGTGGGCCAATCAACTATATCGGGTTACCGAAACGGTCGATACCTGACACTTTTTGACCTCCGGGGGGCTGGCGACCATGGGATATGGCCTGCCCGCGGCCATCGGCGCGTATTACGCCGATAAAGATAGGGTCATCATAAACCTTTCCGGGGATGGTTCCTTTCAGATGAATATTCAAGAATTGGGCGTCCTGTCCGCCCATAGGATTCCCATAAAGATCGTTATTTTCAATAATGATTCACTGGGAATGATCAAGCAGTTCCAAGATTACTACCTGGATGGCAGATATGCTTCTTCTATAGATATGAATGGAAAAGGTTTCGATAATCCGAATTTCGAGACATTGGCAACCGCTTATGGCTTGGGATATTTCAGCTTTCCCGATGACGATATGTCCGAAGATATTATCCGGCGGTTTATCGAATGCGAAGGGGCGGCTCTTCTGGAGATAAGGATTGATTCACGATGTCATGTGCACCCGATTCGAGTCGGCAAAACCAGCCGCTGGTTCGATAAGGATGTGGATAATATCTAATCCGTATGGGAAAAACTGAAAATTCTGAAAGGTTTTTAACGATGAGCTACAGCATTAAAGATAAAACTGTCCTAATCACAGGGGCGAATCGCGGCATTGGCAAGGCATTCGTCGATTCCTTCATGGAACATGGCGCGGCAAGGATTTATGCCGCTGTGCGTACAGTCGATAGCGCATTTCCATTGGTCGAGCAATACGAAGATAAGATTATTCCCATTCATTTGGATCTGACGGATACGGATTCCATTTCCGCCGCGGCCCGAATAGCGAAAGACGTGCAGGTCGTCGTAAACAACGCGGGGGTTCTAACAAAAACGAATCCGCTCGATGAGGACGCCATTAGCGCGCTCGAATTCGAGATGAATACCAACGTTTATGGCCTGATTCGCATGGCGAGGGCTTTCTCTCCTGTTCTTGAAGCCAACAGCGGAAGCGTTTTTGTGCAAATAAATTCTGTTGGTTCGGTGAAATATTTTTCCCCTGTTGCTACTTACTGTGCATCGAAGGCGGCTGCCTATTCTATAACGCAAGCTTTATGGGAGTTGTTGGGTACGCAAGGCACGATTGTGTTGAGCGTTCACCCGGGACCTTTTGCAACCGATATGGCCGATATGCTGGGGGTAACCAAAATTGCCGAACCACCTTCCCTCGTCCCGGAAGCGGTCATGGAGGCCTTGCAATCCGGGGCGTTTCATGTCTTTCCAGGCCTTTACGCAAGTCAGCTGGGTGAGGCATATAAAGAGTTCGCGGCAAGCCAGTCTATTCCTGATGTAAGGGGGTAATCGTGCTAAAACTAACCCCAATAGACATGCTCGAACGGTCGGTACGCACAGACGATTGGCCTGATCTGGGCGTACCCACCCAGGAGAAGCTCATCGAGGCAATTGAAGCAGGCAGGGTGGATGAGGCAAAGGCGCTAGTCCACTACATGATTCCCGAAAATAAATCCCTGCACGATTTGTTTTGCGACTGGATTTGGGATATCTACACCAAAGTAGGCGATGAGCATGGTGACGAAGCGGTTTACAAGCTCAGTCGCTCCACCCAGGAAACCTGGATGATGCGCCGCACCTGGAAAGCTTTTTCCAAGATGAATCCTGAAATGCAGGTCTATCTCTCCGCCGAAATGCTGCGCTCCCACAGGGGTGGTCCGAAACAGGACGGTGCCCTGGATATCATCGAGGAAGATGATCGCTATACCATCCTTATGGATCCCTGTGGCAGCGGCGGTCGCATGCGCCGTGGCGATCCGGTAGATGGCACCCCCTCGCGCTTGGGGGAGCCCTACAACTTCGGCGTCACCAAAGAACTCCATAGCTGGTGCTGGGGCAAAAAAGGCGTACCCTACTACTGTATCCACTGCGCAATCAACGAGATTCTTCCCCTTGAATGGGGCGGGTACCCCCTCTGGGTCACCGAGTACGTTGATGATCACGATGCCCCCTGTGCCTGGCGCTTCTACAAAAAAAGCAACTTGATCCCGAAGCACTACTTCACCCGTTTGGGATTTATCAAACCCTGAACGCGTTTCTATCCGTAAAGGCTTATGTCTTTCGCTGGTTCCCAAACCGAGCTATCGCGTATATTTCGCGCAACGCGGTATGGAGATTGTGATTCCGCGGGCGGGCGTTACGGGCTATCCACTAGGGGCTCGCTTCGCGGGGTCCCAGCCACACACACTTTTGCTAATCTTTTTGGTTCCGGCTAGACCGGATTAGGCAACAGGTGATCCCGACATGAATTTAATAAGACAAAGCAAGGAAAATTACGGCGGGGAGTTCAATCAGCACTTATTCGAACAGTACAAGCTCTACGTGAAGATGGCTGATCGAATCAGCGCCAGAAGGATGTTGGCCAACTCGTTTTTTGTAGGGGTGCATACGGCGCTGATCCTTAGCTTTCGCTATTTTGCTTAAAGAGCAGGTGATTGAACCCGCGTCCCTGGCGTTTATCCCATTCATCGCGGTTTTTCTGCTTTGTTTCGTGTGGTGGCGGATCGTCCGTTCCTATCGGCAACTGAATTCCGGGAAATACCAGGTGGTGCTCGCGCTGGAGCAAATGCTGCCGGTGGCACCCTACGATGAAGAATGGGGAGCGCTTGGCGGTGGCGAGGATCGCAAGAAATACTTGCCGCTTACGCACGTCGAGCACTGGGTGCCCGTGTATTTTGGTCTGCTTTATGTTCTTCTTGCGTGTGCGTTGTATTACAAGGGTTGAATTGAAAAATCGGCAGATTCAAGACATGACGCAGCAAAACATCATTATTTACAAAACCCAGGATGGTAAGGCGAAAGTTGCCTTGTATGCGCAGGATGGGGAGGTTTGGCTGAGCCAAAGACAGCTAGCGGAACTTTTTGCCACCTCTCGTGAAAACATCACGATCCATACCTCTAACATACTGAAAGAAAACGAGTTGAACGAAAATTCAGTATGTAAGGATTTCTTACTAACTGCCGCTGACGGTAAAAACTATTCGGTAACACATTATGCTCTGCCCATGATTCTGGCGATTGGTTTTCGGGTAGGCGGCGCGCGGGGGACCCAATTCAGGCAATGGGCCAACCGCCATTTGCGCGAGTACATAGTAAAAGGCTTCGTCATGGATGACGAGCGTCTCGCAAATCCCGATGGCCGCCCGGATTATTTCGACGAAATGCTGGCGCGTATCCGTGATATTCGCGCCTCGGAAAAGCGTTTCTATCAAAAGGCGAGGGATCTGTTCGCCCTTTCCAGCGACTACGATCCCAGCGACAAGGCCACGCAGATGTTTTTCGCCGAGGTGCAAAACAAGCTGTTGTTCGCCGTGACCGGACAAACGGCGGCGGAAATCGTCACGGCGCGGGCGGATAGCGACAGGGAAAACATGGGGCTACGCACCTGGAAAGGGGCGATTGTGCGCAAGCAGGATATCGTTATCGCGAAGAATTATTTGAACCCGGACGAAATCGATACCTTGAACCGACTGGTGGTGATCTTTCTGGAAACCGCCGAGTTGCGAGCGAAAAACCGCGTGGATACGACGATGGATTTTTGGCGCGAGAATGCCAACCGCATTATCGAGAGCAATGATTTCAGATTGTTGCTGGGCAAGGGCTCGATCAGCAAAAAGCAAATGGAGGCATTGGCGGGTAGTGTCTCAGTTTGAAATTATCCTACCAGATCACCTTTTCGCGCTTTGGAT
>CAZQHJ010000047.1:0-15107 GCA_964593225.1 uncultured Thiotrichales bacterium | reverse complement strand
GAAAAGCTGGCTTAATCCGGCATCCTAATTTATCTCATGGACAGACCACTAGGCCTCCCGTGAATAGAAATCTTTCCTTGTCATTTCGTGGATCCCGCCTTGGGTTGCGGCGGTACCGCGCTGGGTAACATGCTGTATTTTCTGCTTACCATCGCATTGGGATTCGGACTGCTGGTGTGGGGCTCCGACCGGCTCGTGACCGGTGCCTCCGCGCTGGCCGGGAACCTCGGGGTATCGCCACTCATCATCGGGCTCACCATCGTCGGCATCGGCACCTCCGCGCCGGAGATCATGGTCTCGGGCATGGCCGCCTGGCAGGGCAATCCCCATGTGGCCATCGGCAACGCCATCGGCTCCAATATCGCCAACATCGGCCTGGTGGTGGGCCTCACCGCGCTGATTATCCCGCTTGTGGTGGACTCGAGGACCTTGCGGACCGAGTTTCGCCTCATGTTCGCCGTCTTGTTGCTGGCGGGTCTCTTGCTGTTGGATGGCCAACTCACGCGCATCGATGGCGCGATCCTCATGGCCGGTTTCGGCCTGTTGGTGGGGAAGATGGTCCACGCGGGGCTCACCGCGCGCGCCACGGATCCCATGGGCGAGGAATTCCATGGAGAAATCCCCGCCCTTGCCACGCTGCCCGCGCTGTTTTGGTTGCTGGTGGGCCTCGTGGTGGTCCTCGTCGGGTCGCGGGCCGTGGTGTGGGGGGCCGTCAACGTGGCCCAGGCGCTGGGGGTGAGCGATCTCGTCATTGGCCTAACCATTATTGCCGTGGGAACGAGCCTCCCGGAACTGGGCGCCTCCCTCATGGGGGCCTACAAAAAGGAGCCCGATATTGCCATCGGCAATGTGATCGGCTCCAATATGTTCAACCTGCTGCCGGTTCTGGGTCTGCCGGGGCTCATCGCGCCGGGGGCGGTGCCAACGGACGTGCTGTATCGGGATTTCCCTGTCATGCTGGTCCTGAGTATCGCCCTGGTGATGGTGGGTTATGGGTTCAGGAAACCCGCCCGCATCGACCGGTGGGAAGGCGCTGCGCTGTTGGCGGTTTTTTGCGGCTATCAGATGACTTTATATCTATCAGCATGATTCTGCAGAGCAAAGTGATGTCCCCGACACCCTTGCAACCCGACAACAATGCATTGATTGCCCTGGGCGTTGCCGTCATCGGCACCGAGGCCGAGGCTATACGGGCCTTGATCCCCCGCATCGATAACCGGTTTGCGAAGGCGTGCCGGTACATACTGTCCTGTGAAGGACGAATTGTTATCATCGGCATGGGGAAATCCGGGCATATCGGGAAAAAGATGGCCGCGACCTTCGCGAGCACTGGCACCCCCGCTTTCTTTGTACACCCGGGTGAGGCGGCCCACGGGGATCTCGGCATGTTAACGGACAGGGATGTGGTGCTGGCCCTGTCGAATTCCGGGGAGACCGAGGAGATCCTCGCGATTCTGCCCGTGATCAAACGTCTCGCCATACCGCTCATCATCCTGACGGGTAGCCCTTCGTCCCACATGGCGCGGTTCGCCGATGTGGTCATCGACGTTGGCGTGGAGAAAGAGGCCTGTCCCCTTGGACTCGCCCCCACGGCCAGCACCACGGCAGCCCTCGTCATGGGGGATGCATTGGCGGTCGCCTTGCTGGATGCCCGGGGCTTTAGCGCCGAGGACTTTGCGTTGGCCCATCCGAAGGGGCGTCTGGGTCGGCGACTGCTTTTGAGACTCGCCGACATCATGCACACCGGGGAGGCGATGCCCCGGGTTAGAACGGGTGCCGCCACGGGCGAGGCGCTCATGGAGATGACGCGGGCGCAACTGGGGACCGCCGTGGTGGTGGACCCGGACGATGGCGTGCTCGGGATCTTCACCGATGGGGATCTGCGTCGGGCCCTGGATCAGGAAATCGACATACGCAGCGCTCCCATCGACGAATTGATGACCCGGGATTGTATTACCGTCCCGCCCGACCTGCTGGCCGTCGAGGGGCTTGCCCTGATGCAGTCGGAAAAGATCAATGCCCTGGTGGTCGTGGATGACGGGAAACACCTGGCGGGGGTTTTGAATATGCACAATTTTCTGCGGGCGGGCGTATTATGAGCCCTATGCAAAACAAAGCATCCGATCCCTTGCCCCGCGAAGCGGGGCCGTATCCGGATGAGGTCCTGGAACGGGCCGCGAACATCAGGCTGGTAGTCTTCGATGTGGACGGCGTGCTCACCGACGGCAGTCTCTATCTCGATGGCGACGGCAACGAATACAAGGCATTTTATGCCCGGGATGGCTACGGTCTGAAAATACTCATGCAAAGCGGCGTGGAGATTGGGATTATCAGCGGGCGGGATTCACCCGTGGTGGAAAAACGCATGACGGAACTCGGTATCCCCCACCTCTACCAGGGGTGCCTCGACAAACGTCCGGTCTTCGAGGCCTTGCTGAAACAGTTGGGCCTTCGGGCAACCCAAGCCGCCTATGTAGGGGACGACATCATGGATTTGCCCGTCATGCGCCGCGCCCATCTTGCCGTTGCCGTGGCCGACGCGCATCCGCTGGTAACACAATATGCCCATTGGCGCACGCCCAATACGGGGGGACGGGGCGCCGCGCGGGATGTCTGCGAACTGGTCATGTGGGCTCAGGGTATCCTCGCGCCTCGACTCGAGATGTTTCTTGGATGATCAGACAATGGGGCCTATCGTTGTTGCTACTTGTGCTGTTAGTCGGTAGTTTTTGGCTTCTGGAAAAACTGACTCCAGATACGGCGCTTCCCAATAGCGAAGCGCTCCAGCAGAAACCGGATTATTCGGTGGAGGATTTTACGACACTGATCATGGATGAAAAGGGCCTGCCGAAACGACGCCTTCAGGCCAAGCGCATGCTACATTACTCAAACAACGATACCAGCGAGTTGGAAGACCCGTATCTGGTATTCTTCGCCACGGAAACCCGTGATGAACCCGAAGGGAAGGCCGTCGTTCCCCAGGTATACCCCATCTGGCATGCCAAATCCGAACAGGGTCGGGTCCTGGGCAACAGTGAGACCATCTTCCTGATGGGAAAAGTCCATATGTGGAAAAATGACGATACGGGTACCATGGAAATGGATATACGTACTCGTAATCTGAAGATCCTTCCTGATTCGAATTACGGGGAAACGGATGAGATGGTCGTCATTCACACCGTAACCAGCGAGACTCGCAGTGTCGGTATGCGCGCCCGCATTAAACCGACCCACATAGAGTTACTCTCCCAGGTTCAAACGAATTACAAACCAGTCATGCACAATGAGTAATCTTCGACGTTACCAGGCAAGTTCCAAAATCCGATTCCCCTTCCCGCCAGGGATGACACCCTGCATAACCGTCGACCTCATACGTTATTTGGCGCGCGCCTGCTTAGTCTGCACCCTGTTACTCGCTCCCGTCGCGCGTGCCCTGTCCACGGACAGGGACCAACCCATACACGTAGAGGCGGATTGGGCCGAAGCGGATGAGATACGTCGAACGACAGTTTACAAAGGCGCGGTGATCATCACCCAGGGAAGCCTGCGTATCAATGGGGAGACGGTAACCCTATACTATGATGAAAACCACGCGTTGATTAAAGCGGAGATCAAAGGGCACCCGGCACAGTTTCGGCAACGCCCGGACGGCCAGGCAAAAGAGCAACGCGCCAAGGCGGAGAAAATGGAGTACTTTTCCGATCGTGACTTGATCGTCTTGCTTGGCAATGCCCACTCCTGGCAGGGAAAGCGGCGGATCAGCGCGGATCGAATCGAGTTCGACACGAAAAACAGCCGTATCAAGGCCCAGAATATGCCCGTTGATGGGAAATCAGGGGTATCGAAAAAATCACGAGTCCGAATTGTCGTCCCGTCGAAGAAATAATTTTGCAAGGCAAAATTATCAGTCAATGAGTATCCTCGCAGCCCGACATCTTGCTAAACGCTATCAATCGCGTACCGTGGTCGATAATGTAAATCTCACCGTGCAAAGCAGTGAAATCGTAGGGCTTCTTGGACCGAACGGCGCGGGAAAAACCACAAGTTTTTACATGATCCTCGGTATGATCCCCATTGATGGCGGTTCGGTGCATCTGAACCGTCGGGATCTGACCCGTTATCCTATGCACGTGCGCGCCCGCATGGGGCTTGGCTATTTGCCACAGGAACCCTCCATATTCCGCAAACTCTCGGTGGCCAATAATATATTGGCGATCCTGGAGACTCGATCCGAACTCGATGAAGTACAGCAACAACGACGACTCGAAAGCCTGTTGCGAGAGTTGAATATCGGGCACATACGGGATCGGAATGGGGAAAGCCTTTCCGGGGGCGAGCGGCGCCGGGCGGAGATTGCCAGGGCATTGGCCGCCGACCCTCGATTTATCCTTTTCGACGAACCCTTTGCGGGCGTCGATCCCATCTCTATTCTGGATATTCAGAACATCATTCAGCATCTACGCAAACGCGGCATCGGGATGTTGATCACGGACCACAACGTACGCGAGACCCTGGGGATCTGTAACCGTTCTTATATTGTCAGTGAGGGTCGTATTATCGCGGAAGGTCGACCGGCCGAGATTCTCAGGAATCCCGAAGTCCGCCAAGTCTATCTTGGCGAGGAGTTCCGCTTGTAATTTGGGTCAGGCGCTTGTGCGCGCTTCCTCGAGAAATTGCGAGCGTGCAAATCATTCGAGTCTATTAGGGAGACGGGACTACAGTGATCTGATGCACTCCGTGGGGCTCAGTGAAGGGCAACTACAACAGGTCATCGCACTCGTTCGGTTCCTTGAATCCATGCCCCGGCACTCGGATGAGCGCCATGCCAATCCCCTACGTAATTTTCGATGTCTTTGTCAGGAAGGCAGGCGGCACCTCGCGGATTACCACGCAAAAATACATGCATACGCCCCGTGGGATAGTTGAACCCAAGTAGCTGTTTTCAAGCCAAGTCAATACCAATGCCGGTGGACAAGACATCTTCCACCGCCGTGTGCGCCTTGATCAAAAGACTCGTCGCCGCCGAAAACGCACGTAAGCCCGAAAACGATGCAAAGCTTGCCGAATTCCTCTCCGAACAAGGCATCAATGTGGCCCGCAGGATGTTGCCAAGTACCTGGAAGCGTTTGGAATTTCATCTTCGAATAGAAGGAGGTAGCTGTCGTAACGAGCCATGTTATACTTCACACGGTTGACGTTTTGCATTCCTATAAGTGATGTAAACGACTTATTTTCGGTCAGTCTATCTGTCAAAAAGGTCAAGTGTTTACCCATGTGCATATGTCGAAGGAGAGTTCCCGAAATCTTTCTGCATGTGCGTGAATAACGGTTCAGCTGTCCTCGCCGCCAGAAACGAGATCACATGATTTTGCGGAGCAAAATGAATGAAATATGTGAATTTTCTCTTCCATATCTACCAACCTCCCATCCAGGATCACTGGATCGTCGCGAAGATCGTCGAGGAGAGTTATCCGCCTCTAACCCAAGCGATACGCGACTTCCCCGATCTGCCATTTACGATGAACATCAACCTGAGTCTGGTGGAAGATCTCTATGAGTTTGCCCCGGCTCCTTGCCAACACCCGCGCCGCCCATGAGCAAGGAAACCTGGAGTTGACCACCAACGGTGCCTATCACCCCATTTTTCCCCTGCTCCCCAGGGGGGAAGTCATCAGACAGCTCGAACTCAACGAAGAAGGGATTCGTAGATTACTCACCGACAAGTTCCAACCCAACGGCGTCTTCCCGCCGGAGATGACCTTTTCGAGTATCAGCTGACCTCGCTGTTTGCCGAGCAGGGTTATGAGTGGACGATAACCGATGATACCAGCGTTGGCTATCAACAGGTCCCGGTACCCTTCGACAGGATCTATACCTGCGTGGGTGTCTCGGTGTTCCTGCGCAGCAACCACTACCACTGGTCGAACAAGTTCGCGAATAACCAGGTACTCGCTCCCGGCAAGGAATGCGTGGCGGAACTGGCCCACGACCTTTCCGAGTGGCAGGGCGATAGCGATGGCTATGTTGATTCATTGCCCTGGATGGCGAGAGCTTCGGGCAACATCACAAACAACTGGGCGAACCCTTCCTCCGCGATCTGTTCCGGGCATTTCACGATAGCGAAGATACAATCAAAAAGACGTGCCCATGCGCCGCGTCGACGCACGACACTTTACAGAATAACCCCCGCCCTACAAATGAGGGTTTGATCTGCCCACACATCGTATCACCCGATGATCTCATGGGAGAATCCTCATGAAGGATCCCATCGTCACCAATCCGCATTTCATCTGCCAGGATCCGCGTCCCCTGGAGAAAGACCTGGGCGATTGGGTCGTTGAACGCCAGCCCAAAAGACGAGGGCAAATGACAAACCGGCGGAAGTCGGTTGTCCCTATTGCATATCGAGTCCGGTTACCCAGGCGACAAGGCCGAATAGCCTGAGAGGTTGGGGATCCCTTATCCTTATGCGGAACAAACCCTTACGGAGCAAAATCATGCCCATTCCAACAGCCCGAAGCTTCCCCCGCGCGCGCCTGCGCCGGATGCGTCGCGATGCATTCTCCCGCCGCCTCATGCGGGAGAGCAATCTCACGGTCCACGACCTTATCTACCCCCTGTTCGTCCTGGAAGGGACGGGCCGCCGGGAACCCGTCCTTTCCATGCCGGGCGTCGAACGGCTGAGCGGGGACCTGTTGCTCGCGGAGGCCGAAACACTCGTGGGGCTCGGCATTCCCGCCATCGCGCTCTTCCCGGTCACCTCCCAGGAGAAGAAGTCCTCGGACGCCCGGGCGGCCTGGAATCCCGATGGCCTCGTGCAGACAACCGTTCGTCGCCTGAAACGGGCCATCCCGGAACTCGGCGTGATCACCGATGTGGCGTTGGACCCCTTCACCACCCACGGTCAGGACGGACTCATCGACGACAGCGGCTATGTGCAAAACGATCTCACCGTGGATGCCCTGATCAAACAGGCCCTCTCCCACGCCGAGGCCGGCGCCAATGTGGTCGCGCCTTCGGATATGATGGATGGCCGGATCGGCGCCATTCGCGCGGCCCTGGAGGCGGACGGACACCACAATACCCGCATCCTCGCCTATTCGGCCAAATACGCCTCGGCCTTCTACGGGCCGTTTCGGGATGCGGTGGGTTCGGCGGCCAACCTTGCCGGGGGCGATAAATATTCCTACCAGATGGATCCCGCCAATAGCGACGAGGCCCTTCAGGAGGTCGCCCTGGATCTGGAGGAAGGGGCCGATATGGTGATGATAAAACCCGGCATGCCGTATCTGGATGTCGTGCGCCGCGTCAAGGACCGGTTCGGGGTCCCCACCTTCGTGTATCAGGTGAGCGGCGAGTACGCCATGCTCATGGCCGCGAGCCGGAACGGTTGGTTGGATGAGCGCGCCACCGTCCTGGAGTCCTTGCTCGGATTCAAGCGGGCGGGCGCCGATGCCATCTTGACCTATTTTGCAAAACAGGCGGCGGAATGGTTAGATGCTCGGGACAGGGCATTTCCTTAGTTGAACCATCGCGCAACCCACGGGGGTAATCCCATGCGCCTTATTCAGTCCACAAAACTGCTCTATTGGGTGACCACGGCCGGACTCGCCGGGGCATTCGTCGTGGTGTTCCTCTTTCCCGAACTGCTGCGCAACGACGCTGTCCTGACGTTTGCCGAAAACCAAGCCCAAAGCTGGCGGGGAACGCCGGTGCGGGAGGCCAGCGCCAATCCCCATTCCTCCATGGGCATCGGGGTGGTCTCCTACGCGGACGCGGTGGAAAACGCGAGCCCCGCAGTGGTTAACATCCACACGGCCAAGGTGGTGACCCGGCGGGTGGCGCCACTGCTCGATCACCCCTTCTTCCGGGATTTTTTCGGCTCCGACGATCCCGTCCTTCGACACTTTTTCGGGGACAGATCCGGCCGGGGCTCTACCCGAAAGCGGATAGAGACTAGCTTGGGTTCCGGGGTGATCGTGGACAGGAAAGGCTATATCCTGACCAATCACCACGTGATAGCCGGCGCGGACGAGATCAAGGTCATGCTGCAGGATGGCCGCAGCACCCAGGCCAAGGTCGTCGGCACCGACCCGGACACCGATCTCGCCGTGTTACGGATCAAACTGGACAAACTCCCGGCCGTCGTCCTCGGCCGATCCAAGGCCCTGCGGGTCGGCGATGTCGTGCTGGCCATCGGCAACCCCTTCGGGGTCGGTCAAACGGTCACCATGGGCATCGTCAGCGCCACGGGGCGCGATCGGCTGGGGATCAACACCTTCGAGGACTTCATCCAGACCGATGCGGCCATCAATCCCGGCAATTCCGGGGGGGCGCTCATCAACCCCCATGGCGAACTTATCGGGATCAATACGGCCATTTTCTCCAAGTCGGGGGGCTCCCAGGGCATCGGTTTCGCCATTCCCGTCAGCCTTGCCCGGGACGTGATGGAGCAGATCATCGAACACGGGTTCGTCGCGCGAAGCTGGCTCGGGATCGACGCCCAGGATATCACCCCGAAACTGGCCGAATCCTTCAGGCTGAAGAACACGGACGGCGTGCTGGTTGCCGGCGTGCTCCGCCGGGGGCCCGCGGACGTGGCCGGCATGATCCCGGGCGATGTGATTACCCATGTCGGGAAGGCGCCCGTGAAGGACGCCCATGACCTTTTGAATATCATCGCGCGGATTCGCCCCGAGAGCACCGCTGCATTGCGGATCGTGCGGGACGGTCGGAAGAAAACCATTCGGGCGAAGGTGGAACAACGGCCCGATACGAAGCAGCGGCGCTTGCGAAAGCTTCAGTAAAAATGAAGAAGATCTTCTGGGTACGATTCAACGCTTTCGAGAGAAATCTCATCACCACGGCGCTGGAAAGCGGCGCCGATGCGTTGGTCCTGCCGGCGGGTCTCACGCAAAAGGTCCATGCCCTGGGCCGAATCACCGTCATCGCGCCGGACGGCGACCGCAAGCTCGGCGTCGATGTCAGGGAATGCCACATCACGCAAAAGTCGGACGAGGATGCGGTCGTCGCCAACGCAGGTCGCGTCCCCACCCTCATCACGAACCGGGATTGGACCGTCATTCCCCTGGAGAATCTCATCTCGAAGACCACCAACCTGATCCAGACCGTCACGGATCCTCAGCAGGCGAGGCTCGCCTTGACGGCCATGGAAGTGGGGGCAACGGGGATCTGTCTGGAGACGGAAAGCGCGGAGGCGATCAGGGCGGTCGGTGAGCTGATTCGCCAAGTCGGGAACGAGAGGCTCGAACTGGTCCGCGCCCGGATCGAATCCACGGAACCCGTCGGCGTCGCCGATCGGGTGTGTGTGGACACCACGGCCATCCTGCAACCCGGACAGGGCCTGCTCGCGGGGGATACATCGGGGGCCTTCTTCTTGGTCTACAACGAGAACGTCGAGAGCTCCTACTGTGATCCGCAGCCATTTCGGGTCAATGCGGGCGCGGTGCATGCGTACGTCCGCCTGCCGGAAAACAAGACCGGTTATCTGGCGGAGGTCAGGGCGGGCTCACGGATGCTGATCTGCGATGAGAAGGGCCGGACGTTTCCGCTGGCGGTGGGGCGGGCGAAGATCGAGAAACGCCCCATGTTGATAGTCCGCGCACGGGTCGACACGAGACCCGTTTCCCTGATCATGCAAAACGCCGAGACCATTCGTCTGACCCAACCCTCCGGCGAACCGATTTCCGTAACCACATTGAGACCGGGCGACGAAGTCCTGGTGTACCTGGAAGAGGGGGGACGGCATTTCGGCGTGCGGATACGGGAGACGGTCACCGAGCGGTGAATGGCCATCGGCTAGGCTCTGTTGACATTTGGTGAGAATCCCTTATTTTTCAATTTGTTATACAAGAACGTCAATTTTCAAGAAATCATTGTATATCAATGGATTGAACAAATCCTGAAATCAAATGTCAACAGAGCCTAATCAGAGTTCAAAAACCAATTTACCGCATCTTCCAAGGCCTCCCGCGCCGGACGCGGTGAATATCCCAGGGCCCGCCCGGCCTTGTCGCTGTTAAAATACATGCGTTTTTTAGACATGCGCACCCCGTCTACGGTGGCGCGCGGTTCCGCCCCGCGCGTCAATCGCGCCCACATCTCGCCAAGATACGCAACCGGCAACACCAAGTTATGGGGCAACCTTATTTTGGGCGCGGGACGCTCGGTGATTTCCGAAATCACAGCGAGGATCTCCCGCAGGGTCATGTTCTCCCCCCCCAGGATATAGCGCTCGCCGATTTCGCCCTGGGCCAGGGCCAGTAAATGGCCTGTCGCCACGTCGTCCACATGCACCACATTCAACCCCGTATCCACATAGGCAGGCATACGTCCGGAAGCGGCGTCCAGGACCATGCGCCCCGTGGGGGTCGGCTTGATATCCCGGGGTCCTATGGGCGTGGAGGGGTTTACGATGGTCACCGGTAGTTTATCTTCCTCGATCATCCGGTGTACGGCCTGCTCGGCCAGATATTTGGACCGTTTATAATGGCCTATCATATCGGCCAGATTCGATGGCGTACCCTCGTCACTGGGCGTCCCGTCGCGATTCAGGCCCAGGACGGCCACGCTGCTGGTATAAACGATCTTCGATACCCCTTCATCGGCGGCGGCGCGCAAGAGAGCCGTCGTCCCGGCCACGTTGGTTCGGTACAGAACGTCCCTATCGGGCGCCCATAAACGGTAGTCCGCTGCGACGTGGAATAGCGTATCGCAGCCGCTGATGGCGCTTTTCAAGGTCTCGGGTCGGGTCAAATCACCTTGGGCGACTTCGACTTCCAGCCCCTGAATGTTAGCCAATGCACTTTGCGGCCGCACCATGACTCGAACGTTATGGTGCGCGTCGAGTAAATGCCGCACCACGGCCGAGCCGACGAACCCGGTGGCCCCTGTCACGAGTGTAGTCATCATTAATTACGTCTCACAAAGATATTCCAACAACGCCTTTTGGGCGTACAACCGATTCCTGGCCTCTTCCCACACCACGCTTTGGCTGCCCTCCAGCACGTCGACAGTTACCTCTTCTCCCCGGTGGGCGGGCAGGCAGTGCATGAACAGGGCATCGGGCCTTGCATGAGAGAGAAGCGCCCGGTTGACCTGGTACGGCGCAAAGAGGCGCATACGTTCTTGCTGCTCCGCTTCCTGACCCATGCTGGCCCATACGTCGGTCGCGACGAGACCGGCCCCCTGCACGGCGGCGATGGGGTCCCGATGGCCCGTGGCCCTGTCTCCTCCCCGGGCCAGTATGTCTGGATCGGGCTCGAAGCCCTCCGGACAGGCGATGTGCAGGTCGAAGTCGAAGATCCTGGCCGCATTGATGTAAGAGTTGCACATATTGTTGCCATCCCCCACCCAAGCCACCCGGCAACCCCGGATATCTCCCCGGTATTCCAGGTAGGTTTGCATGTCGGCGAGCAACTGGCAGGGATGGTACTCGTTGGTGAGGGCATTGATGACCGGCACTTGGGAAAAGGCGGCGAACCGTTCCAGTTTTTCGTGTTCGTAGGTACGGATGGCGATGACGTCCACCATGCCGGACAGGACGCGGGCGGTGTCTTCCAGGGGCTCGCCCCGGCCCAGTTGGCTGTCTCCGGGGGATAGAAAGATGGAGCCCCCGCCCATTTGTATCATGGCCGATTCGAAGGAAACTCGGGTGCGGGTGGAGGATTTTTCGAAGATCATACCCAGGATCCGGTTCTTGAGTGGTTCGAAGGACCTACCCTCGGCCTGGAGGGCCTTGAGCTCGGTGCCGCGACGCAGGATCCTCTGCAATGCGCCCTGTTCGATATCCGAGAGGGTGAGGAAATGGCGTACTGTCATGAATAATTTCGCTCCGCATGAACCAGTTCGGCGATGGTTTTTACAATCCGCTGAACCTCCTGTTCCCCGATAATGAGTGGCGGCAATAGACGAAGGACATTACCCGCGGCAACATTGACAAGCAACCCACGGGCCAGTGCCCGCCCGACCAGATCGCCGCGGGGAAGATTGAATTGTACGCCGACCATCAGACCCTTTCCGCGTATTCGAGAGATGGCGGCACGCCCATGCAGTGCCTCGGCCAGAGCCAAGCGCAACATCTCTCCCATGCGCTCGGCGCGCTCCACGAGCCCTTCTCGCTCCATCACCTCTATCACCGCCAGGGCCGCGCGACAGGCCAGTGGATTTCCGCCGAACGTGGACCCGTGGGAACCCGGCGCGAGGACCTCTCCCGCCTCTCCCCGGGCAAGACAAGCCCCGATGGGAACACCGTTGCCAAGCGCCTTGGCCAGCAACATCACATCCGGCATGGCGCCCGAATGTTGCCAGGCAAACCACTGCCCGGTCCGACCCATGCCGGTCTGTACCTCGTCCAGGATCATCAACCAGCCTTGCTCATCGCAGATGCGCCGCACCGCAGCCAGGTAATCATCATCCGGAACAACGACCCCGCCTTCGCCCTGGATGGGCTCGATGAGCACGGCCACCACGTTGGGGTTGCGGGACAGGGCCGCGATGGCGACCGGGTTATTGAAAGGGACCCGTAAGAATCCCGACACCAGCGGCTCGAATCCGATTTGGATTTTGTGATTGCCCGTGGCGCTCAATGTCGCCAGGGTGCGTCCATGAAAACCACCCTCGGCCACAATAATCTCAGGTGTTTCAATCCCCTTGTCATGGGCATGGCGCCGGGCGATCTTGATGGCCGCTTCATTGGCCTCCGCCCCGGAATTACAGAAGAACGCCTTGACCGATGCCGGGTCCAATGGGCTGAAAAGACGCGCCAGGGTCTCGGCGAGTTTTTCTTGATAAGGGATCCCGTAGAGGTTGGAGGTGTGCAGCAACTGCCTGGCCTGTTCGGATAGGGCATTTGCTATGGCAGGATGGGCATGCCCAAGGCCACAGACACCGAGCCCGGAAAGGGCGTCCAGATATCTTTTCCCGTTCGTATCCCATAACCAGGGACCTTCTCCGTGGGTGAAACGGACGGGTAGGCGGTTGTAGGTGGAGATGAGTGAGGTGATCATGGTTTTTCCAACTCTATAAAGCAAAAAATAGTGATGCTACCCGCTCAGGGTACCACCTTTCGAGTTCAATCCGAATCTTGGCTTGCGCGAAGAAGTCTCGAGGCGAATAGGTCTGTCTAAAACAGCAACGACCGAGGGGGTTCGGCTCCCTCGACAAATCTCCCAATACACATCGGCTCCAATATACGTCAGCAATGTGCAACGGGCTGTCGAAGGGCCGCTGATTTCCCGTGCCCATGGCGCGCGGCCCTCGATTGTCAATCGCTTCTTCGACAGGTCCATCCTACAATGCGTAAGTCCCGACATGGAGAAGATCATACAAACAAGAACGATACCTGAAAATATCCCGCGCGATATTTCGATCCTGACCCAAGTGAAGTGGAAATTAACATGCTCTATTCCTCCAAGCGCGTTTTTCTGTTCGGAGCAATCCTATTGGCCGTTAGTGGGTGTTCGACGTTGGATACATCGGCCGATGCGATAATAGGGAGACCTCAAGGGGATGTTGGATTTTTTTAGCGCGGAGAACACTCCCCCGGAATCCAAGTCGGTCGAGCAACACCAACCACAAATCTCGGCCGACGCATCCCCTTCCAACATGGCGGACAAGGTCGATGACACGAAACGGAAGTCGGTGAAGCCGGCCATCAGAGAAAACATATCGACGGTATCCAAAGGGTCACAAGACAGATTTACCGATTTACAACGAGAAGTGGAAGACGCGCTCCATCGTCGCGATCTGACAAGCGCGGACAAGAGACTGACAACCTACCGCCGGACACTGGAAAAACAGCACGACGAATCGGCAGCCGGGGTCCTCTATTCATTGGAACGATGGCTGGGCGCCCTGCGTCTTGTCGAGCAAGCTGAAATAACAAAAGAACAGGGTGATCTCGAAGGTGCGTTCGAGCTCTACCGAAAAGCGGCCGAAGCGGGTTCCGATAAGGTGAATGTACGCCCTGAACTTACCGCCATCATCGGCGAACAGGGAGAAAAGACATGGAAGGTCCTCGATGAAAAAGATCCGGAATCGGCGGCGACGGAAATAGACATCTATCGTTCCATGGTGAAAAACCGACCCGATAAACAACCCGAATTGGGAAGATTCGAGCAGCGCCTGGGTTCCATCGAGTGGGTGCGCAAGGCCGAAGTGGCCGAGGCTTCGGGACAACATCTGCGAGCGTATGAAATTTTTGCCCAAGCGTACGAGAAGGATAACGCGTTTCAGGAGGCAAAAACGGGTATGGAGCGGCAATACCTGAAGTCGTTCAAGGAGTGCGATCTCTGCCCGGAAATGGTCCTGCTGCCTCCGGGTCCGTTTTTCATGGGGTCGCCGCACACCGAACCGGGTCGATACCAGGACGAAGGACCATTGCATCAGGTGAATATCACCCGGCCGTTTGCCATAGCGAGGCATGAAACGACATTCGAGCGATGGGACGCCTGTGTTGCGGCGGGGGGTTGTTCTCACAAACCATCGGATGGTGGCTGGGGCAGGGGCAATAAACCGGTCATCAACGTTTCATGGGAGGATATCAGGGAGTATTTGGATTGGCTTTCGGAGCGGGCCGGTCACCGCTATCGGCTTCCCAGCGAAGCCCGGTGGGAATTCGCCGCCCGAGCCGGGACACAGACGCGATACTGGTGGGGCGATAGACCACGACCGGGTAAGGAGAATTGTTCCAATTGCGGGACCGGCTGGGAGATACCGCAACCGGCCCGGGTGGGTTCATTCGAGGCCAATCCTTTTGGACTAAAGGACATCTCCGGGAATGGGTTGCCGACTGCCAGCGGCAAGATTATGAAAACGCCCCCGCCGATGGACGCCCTCGGTTGCAAGGTCATTGCGCCAAAAGAGGGGTCCGAGGCGGTACATTCGGTCGATCGGTCAGAAAGGCGCGGTCGGCAATGCGCGGCTGGCTCGACCGGCAGAAGAGGGACGAGCAAACCGGTTTCCGTGTTGTCAGAGAGATCTCTGACCCGTGATTGATGAGGGTGTTCAGAATTCTGTGTCAGCGTAAGAGGCTAGTGGTCTGTCCATGAGATAAATTAGGATGTCGGATTAAGCCAGCTTTTCTA
>CAZQHJ010000046.1:0-15327 GCA_964593225.1 uncultured Thiotrichales bacterium | reverse complement strand
AATCAGGTATTTTTCAACATCAATCCAACTGTTGCACTTGCGACTTGAATTCGCGAAATTGCCTCGATGTCGTCCAGATCGGCAAAAATACGTACTACCGCTTCCAGGCTTTTCCTCGGAAACGGTATCCAATTCCTTCAGTTTTCCCTTATGATTCAAGTGTTCGAACGCGAGCACTCCAGACCTGAGCAGTTCCCTTTTCTTATCCGGTGTTTCGGTAAGAGTGTTGATTTTGCCGAACAACGATTTTGCGTCTTTTCGCAGGTCTGGATTGAGTTCCTTGAACCAGTCGTTGATGGCGGGGATTTCCAGTGCTCTCTTGCTCCCTTCCTCGTTCCTGAGCCTGGTCCATTCGTTTTGTATCTTCTTGAGGGTTTTTCCGATGAATGCCTTCAGTACCTCATAACGTGGATCGTCCTCGATGATCCGTTGCCGGCTGCTGGTGGCGATGTCATCCTGATCATCCGCATCCAGGAAATCGGCATGAACCTCTCCGATCAGGTAACTGGAAAAGATACCGGTCTCGCCGAATTCCTCCAGGATATCTTCCTGGGCTACCTTCCCGCGGACAAGCACCACGATTCTATTCAGGTTGTCGCCATGTCGATCCTGGAGTTTTTGTCCGGATTCTTTGGCGGTCCCGACCCATCCTCTGATCTCATCGCCAGAGTCGAGCAGCCCATAAAGCTTTTCTATCGATTCCGCCTTGGCGCACAGTTTTTCGTAAAGACTATTCTCATCGCCGAATGTCCATAGGTATTGAACTTTGTGGTAATAATCGCGATCCACGTGAGAGATTTCTTCGTCATCGATGAAAACAGCGAAGTGGTGAGCGGAACCGATGATGGAGAAACGCCGCGCCAACCGCGTACGAAGTGCACTGGCAGCTTGATGTATCCGTTTCTTCGGATCGGTGATGACGATTTGTGTGCCTCTTTCGAAATCGATATCGTCGGTCGGCAATGGATTGGGCTCATATGTCCCCGCTTCCTGCCCTCCGATCTTTTGCTTGATATCGTCCAGATTCATTCGAAAAGCACTGCGTTGCCCCTCCTTCACGGTTCGTACCTTGATGGTTCGCGCGATGGAGAACAACGAGAGCTTACCGATACCCTTTCGCCCCATGGGAAGCCTATTGAATTTTTTCGTTCGTTCCGAGCCGTGTTCCCGGCGCTGATAGCCGACGAGCAGATATCTCTCGTTGACTTCCTGCTGCGTCATTCCATGACCATTGTCCTGAATAACGATCTTTTCATGGTCCGTGGTCGGATCGATGGTTATCCAAACGTTCTCGGCATCCGCGTCCCAGGCATTGGCCACCACCTCGGACAGGACGGAAGGCACATTGCTGTAGAGATTCAGTCCCAGGTGGTTGAGGACATTCAGGCTCAACGTCATGCGGTAGGGCGATTCACTCGACATAACATTTCTCCAGATGGGCGCGGATGGAACGGGCGATGGCGCGAGCGAGGGCAAAGGGCACCGCGTTGCCGATGAGTCGTCCGATCCGCGTGAAATGGATCTCGTCGATGGGGCGAATGAAGACATAATCTTTCGGGAACGATTGCAGGATAGCGCCTTCCCGCAGCGAGATGGCCCGATCCTGCTCCGGGTGTCCGAAACGTCCGTTTCCGAAACCGTAGAATTGCGTCGTGATGGTGGGCGATGGCCGGTCCCAGGCCATGCGCCCGTAGACCGAGGCGTAACCCCGCCCGGTTTCGCGGCGATGACATTCGGTGACCAACTCTTCCGGCCAGTCCCGCCAGGTGCCGTCCGGTCTGGGCGCCTGATCCTTTGCAGATTGCGTTCCGACAAACCGCTCGTGCAGTGCATGGGATCGCCCGCATCCACACCGCCTGCTTCCAACGGGGGAAGAGCCCCGATGGCATCGCGTACCGTGACATATCGGTCGGGGGAATGGGTGGGCGGTTCCAGTTCGATAGGTCCATGGCGCGATGCCAGGAGCACCAGGCGGGAACGTTGCTGTGGTACGCCATAATCCGGGCAAAAGACCACGTTCCACCATACGTGGTAACCGGCCTGCCGGCGGATCCCGAACAAAACTATCGAAAACACTTCCCGAACGAAACTTCATCAGTCGAGGAACGTTTTCCATGGTAACCACATCCGGTCGGATTTCCCGGATCAACCGGGAAAATTCTCGGTAGTGGCTCAGTTTGAAATTTCTATGTTTCCATGCCCCGAATGGGGCTATGTACATTAGCCCGGGTTTGCGCGAAGCGTTACCCTGGGGAAGAGGGAACCCTACGACACAACCCCAACGGGGTTGTGTCGGAAGACGTTGATAACGTTAGTGATACACAACCCCCTTGGGGTTGTTCCCACCCTCCCGCCAACCCGGGGTTGCGCGAAGCGCTACCCCGGGCTTGTTATACGTAGCCCCTATCGGGGCAAAAAAATGCCAATCGAGGATTTCAAACTGAGCCACTACCGAAAGCTTGATTTTCTTCATACGCTCCTTCCAACTTAGCCCTTGAGCGCTTTCGATAAAAAATCCCGTTCCACTGTCAGCTGTTCAACCTTGGCATATAGCTTCTCAATCGGAACTTCATTGGACGTTTGCTTGGCATCCCTTACCCCCAACCTCAAACACACTGGCGGCACCTTTCAATAATTCACGTCGCCATTGGTTGATTGAGGTCGGGTGAATCCCATATTCGCCGGATAGTTGGGCAATCGTTTTATCGCCCCGAGTGTCTTACAGCGCAACCTTTGCCTTGAATTCTGCGTTATAACTCTTCTTTATTTGAACTGCTTATCTTTTGCTCCTTTACCGTGTTATACCAGAGCTGTTCAGAGCGTTTTCTGCTGTCTAAATTTTGGGGTCTACCTCACTCCCGCGACGCCATACCGAATAGATGGCAATTAAATTACTTACCGGCATCCAAGGCGTCCCGCACCGCCTCCCCGATAAAGATCAGCAGGCTCAGCATCAGGGCGATAACGCAAAACCCGGTCAGGCCCAACCAGGGCGCCTGGAGATTGGCCTTGCCCTGGGCCAGTAGTTCACCCAATGACGCCGAACCCGGCGGCAATCCGATGCCGAGGAAATCCAGGGAGGTCAGGGCAGTCACAGAGCCCGCCAGGGTGAAAGGCAGGAAGGTCAGGGTGGCTACCAGGGCATTAGGCAGGATATGGCGGAAGATGATGACCCGGTTGGAGACGCCGAGGGCGCGCGCCGCCCGCACGAAATCCAGGTTACGGGCGCGCAGGAATTCGGCCCGCACCACACCCACGAACCCCATCCAGCTCCATAATAGAAGGAACCCCAACAGCCACAGGAAATCGGGCTCGAAGATGCCGGTCAGGATGATCAGTAAATAAAGCTGGGGCATGCTGCCCCAGATCTCGATGAAACGCTGGAACAACAGATCCGTCCATCCCCCGAAATAGCCCTGAATTGCTCCGGCCACGATGCCAATGATAGCGCTTGTGATGGTGAGCGCAAACCCGAACAGCACGGAGATGCGAAAGCCATAGACGAGCCTCGCCACCACATCCCGGGCCTGGTCGTCGGTGCCGAGCCAATGTTCGGCATCCGGCGGGGAGGGGGCTGGCACGGGGAGATCCCACACCACCGTGCGGTGGTTGTAACGTATGGGCGACCACAGCATCCAGCCTTGCCTTTCGATGAGGGCGCGCGCGTAAGGGTCCCGATAATCCGTTTCTGTTCGGAACTGGCCGCCAAACGCGGTCTCCGGGTATTTGGCGAAAACCGGCGTGTAAAGCTCGCCCTGGTGATACACCAGGATGGGTTTGTCGTTGGCGATGAATTCGGCGGGCAGGGTCACGAGGAACAAAACCCCGAAGATCCACAGGGACCATACCCCGCGCCGGTTGGCGGTGAAGTTCGATAGCCGGCGACGGGTGAGTCCGTTTTGCGGGATTTTGCCCGGCGGGATCATTCCCCGTCGAACGCCATCGCCGTCAGAAAGGACCTGGCAATGATCATGTGTCCGGTCTTGTTGGTGTGGGCGCCGTCGTAGGTGAGCGAGCGCGCCGATCGATGGGCGAGGTAGCGATCGAAGCCGGCCTGTACGTCGACGAATACAGCATCGAACTCGTGGGCCAACCGTTTCACCACCCTGCCGTAGGCGTCCATCAATTGGCGCGTGGGATTGTCGGGATCGGGTTCGATGAAATAGGGCGTCATCAGGACAAGGCCCTGGAGGGTCGGGCGCGTCCCGGCCAAGAGCCTTCGGTAGGTGGCCTCGTATCGGTCGATGGTCAGGGGATGGGGGTCGTAGAAGCTGTCGAATTGCCGCCAGACGTCGTTGATGCCGATCATCACCGAGAGCCAGTGCGGGGCCAGCCGCAGAACATCCCGGTGCCAGCGTTCATCGAGATCGATGATGGTGTTGCCGTTGATGCCGGTATTGAATACCTTGATGGAACGTTCCGGGTAACGCGTGGCCAGCAGACTATCGGCGAAGGCCACATAGCCCTCGCCGAGTCCGTCGTCCGCCCCGACGGGGTAGCCGCGTTCGCAGTCCGTAATGGAATCGCCCGTGAAAAGTATCGATTGTCCGTTTTCCAGTTTCATGTTCGGATCATTTTGCGCTGTAGGATCATATGGCCGCCGCTTCGCGAGGCGGGAAATCGTAAAGATAACATAAGGCGCCCAACAGGAAAAAACCGCTGCCTCGCACTCGAAGTGTACAAAAAGGAAATGATTCATGTCCCATGTGAATTCCCTCCCCGTAATATCCAAGACATTCCCCCCGCGGGCCGTGGCCCCAGCCATTACCCCGACAATGACGAACCCATGCCAGGGGCGACAAAACGAGCGCAACGAGCGCCTTGGTGCCATTCGGCCCTTCGGCCAGTCCCTTTACACGGCCTGGCTGTGGTTTTGTTGCGTCCTTTTTCTTCTCGCCATGCCCGTTTCACAAGGGTGGGCCGCCGCCAATGACCGTTCGGCGCCCTTCGGGGCTTGCGCCTATCCGGAAGGGTTTTCCCCTAAAGACTTGGATGAATCCATCGTCATCGCCGTGGCCGGTCCCCTGAAAACGGAGAAGGGGCTGGAGATGTTGAGGGGAAACGGTCTGCGCCTCGAAGAATTCAACCGCGCCGGGGAGATACCGGGGAAAAACGTGGTCCTTTTGGAATGCGATGATGGGATCGGGCCGGGAAACGGATCGGGAGAGGAGGATAGAAAGGAAAAGGAGAAAAAATGGCGGGAAATTGCAAGCACAATCGTGGACAGCGAGGCCCTGGTGGTGTTGGGCCATCGATCCAGCGATGCCTCCATTGCCGCCGGAGCGGTCTATAGAGACAGGGAGATCCCGGCGATTACCGCAACCGCCCAGGCGGACGAGATCACCGAGGGCAATCCGTGGTATTTCAGAACGATCTCCCAGGGTTCCCGACAGGTGGACCCGCCGCCGGAAGGAAAGGGAGGTGCCCCGGAGGTCCGGGATAGAAAATTCGTCCTGACCCTGACCGTCCATACCCACCCGGAGGAAGACCCGGACAAGGTCAAGGGCCTTCTCCAGGACGCCGTCGACAAAATCGTTCGGGACAATCGGAGTCAGGATACTCAAGGCATCCTACCGGAGCCGGCGCCCGCCGTGAAATTCCTCGGCATTCGGGAGCACCCCGCCGGGGGATACATGGCGGCGTACCACATCATGGTCTCCATAGAGGACTACGGAAAGAAAAAGGCCTACGCCGACCACATCTGGCATGAGGTGTGGCGCCGACCGAACGGGGCCGGTTACCTGCGTTCCGCGTTTGCCGGATGATTTATCGGAAGCGGGAAGTGGAGGCATGGGCGACTTCCCGCTTCCGCCATCCCGCCAACGGCGAACCAGTCTGGGGAGAAACGCCACCGCCGCCAACGGCACAACCGGGAGAACCACGCGCGGGTATCGCCGGTTTCCACCACATCGTTATCCCTCCCGATGGATCGTGTATTCGCCCGAATCACGAACAAAAGGCAGCTTCAGCATACCGGAAAGGGTATTGGCCACCTTCGGGTCCCGACAGTCCTTCAGACCGATGGCCATTGCCACATGCCCCTCCGGCGGTTGCGCCACATAAGTGCCCATCAGCCGATCCCACCAGGGCAGATTGAAACCGAAATTCGAATTGGCCAGGGGCGCGTGGATGGAATGATGGACCCGGTGCATATCCGGCGTGACCACGAAAAGACGCACTATCCGGTCGATGCCCTCCGGGAGATGGAGGTTGCCGTGATTGAACAGGGCGGTGGCGTTCAGCAACACCTCGAAGATCAACACCGCCACCGCGGCCGGTCCCATCCCCATCACCACCCCCAGTTTGATCCCCATGGAAAGGATGACCTCCATGGGATGGAAACGCGCGCCGGTGGTCACATCGTAATCCAAATCCGCGTGGTGCATCCGGTGCACGCGCCAAAGGGTGGGCATCGCATGGAACAGGACGTGCTGGAGGTAGATGGCGAAATCCAGCGCCACCACCCCCACGACCACGGCAAGCCATGGATTGAGATCCCAATAATGGATCAGGCCCCAACCCTTTTCTTCCCCCACCAGGGCCAACCCCACGGCGGCCGTGGGGAAGAGCAGACGAAGCAGGACCGTGTTCAGCGCCACCAGCCCCAGGTTCGCCGCCCAACGCCCGGCCTTGGGCACGGTCAACGCCCGCCGGGGCGCGGCCAACTCCCACAGGGCCACCAGGGCGAACACGCCGAGGAAAAACCCCAGGCGGATGATCTTCTCTTGTTCCGGCAATAGCTCGGACATGCTCTAAAAAACCTGTCAAATGGCAGAGATACAAAGGTTGCTAAAGTTGCCCCGGCCGGCGGAAACCGACATTGCTGTCGAGAGAATCAACGCTTCGCCCGGATTTCCAATAGGGCAAAAAAACAAACCACAAAGGGTTATCAATCCCTGACGAGTCGAAAACCCAGGTTGTTGTGTCGAATATCTTCGCGGAGGAAATCAATACCTCCCTGGTCCCAGTTGCGGGCCGACGACCGGAGTTCCCCCGGACCGCCGTCCCAGGAACCGCCGCGAACCGCATGAGAGGAACAATCCCCACCGTTACCCCAAGCAGCACCATCGGCGGGGGCGGATTCGTAGTTGCCGAGCCAGCAATCCGCCGTCGACTCGCGTACGTTGCCCTGCATATCGTAGAGGCCCCACGGATTGGGCCGTTTGCCCCCAACCGCGTGGGCATATCGATCCCCTACATCCCAAGCGTTCTTCTTATACCAGGCATAATGGCCCGCCTGGTTCGCGCTATTACCCCAGGAATAGATCGTGGTTGTCCCGGCCCTGGCGGCATACTCCCATTCGGCTTCCGTCGGCAGCCGGTAACGATTGCCGCCTTCCCTTTGGTTCAGCCAACGGATGAAGGCTTGGATATCCTGCCACGAAACGTATGATACCGCCGCATTGTCGCCATGGCTGTTGGTTTCCATGAAATCATCGGTCAGGAAATCGTACCGCCCGGCGCCGACGATAAATTGCTTGAATTGACCCAGGGTGACTTCATGCATCCCCATCTGAAACCCCTTGCTGATGCGCACCTTATGTTGCGGGGTTTCGTTATCATCCGCCTTATCATCCATTGGGCCGCCGGATGGACAAGTAGCGCCCTTTGGAGGGAGTCCCAGGAACCGGCGTTTTTTGTCGAGTTCCTTATCGGCTTCGCTCAGCTTGCAACTGCCCATGTAAAAACTGCCCGCCGGTATATTCTTGAATGCCATACCGATGGAATTGGTATAGTCCGCCGTATTGGCATCGTCTGCCGTATAGGCCGGCAGTGCCGACAACGGCCCGAGAAACAAGATGAGTAAGATAATTCTTATGCGCATTGTGTCCTCCCAAAAATTCTTCGATCCTTCCCCTGAAGGCCCGATCTACCTTAACTGTACTTCATTCCGTGTCGAATTGTCCTCGTACCCCATCCCTCATGGACGGATCTCCAGGCCGAACCCACCACTCGACGAAGCATTAAGAAGCTGTTTGGAAATTCGCGTCGTAGAGGCAGTGCCCCGATTGTGGCTCCCGCAAGGCGCGACGGGGGCGAACATAAGAATTGTAGTAGACTACACGACGCCCAAGCACCTAACGAAACTCGCCTCCGTCGCAACGTGGCGGGACGCGATTCGGGCGCCGCCGGGGTAGATTGCGAATTTCCAAACAACTTCTAAAGGATTATCGGAGTTCTTTTGCCCCCTATCGATTTCGATGCATCGGGCAGGTCGGATTGGGCCATAACCCGACCGACGTCGACGCGGAAATCAAAATCGGGAGCCGGTGAGATCGGAGTTCAAAGTGATGCCTGTATCGGAAAAACAAAGTTTCCGAAATCCTGCCCCGCAAGGGCGATATGATCGAAACATAGTGTTCCTACAAGCCCTGGTTTGGCTGGTTGTGGTAATGCTCGTCACCACAATCGGGCCGGTTCGCGCCGCCGATCCGGGGCAATCGTCGAACCCGCCGGCAAGCCATGGTCCGGAAACGGGCGAGCCGCCCACCAAGACCTTGCAGGTGGAAAATTGCAGGATTTGCCACCAAAACCCCGGAATGCGCCCCACTTATGTGGGCAGCGATGGCATCCTTCACGACCTTTACGTGGATCAGAGGCGCTTCGAACGTTCGACGCATTACATCATGGCGGGGAAGTATTACTGCACCGATTGCCACCAGACGGGCTTCGGCGTGTACCCCCATGAAAAGCAAAAGCCCTTGGGGTGCATCCATTGCCACGCGAAAGCGCTGCTGAAGGAGAAATTCCTGGCCATCAAGGTCAGCTTCCAACAAAGCGTTCACTATGATGCCGAGCAGGTGGCGTTCGAATGCAATACCTGTCACCCGGTCCATTACGCCAGAAAAAGCCGGCGGATGACGCTGGCCGAAAAGAAGGCCATGTGCGCCAAGTGCCACGAGGATCGCCACAACCTCACCGGCATCAGCCTGCTCGAACAACACCAATGGCATCCCAAGGCCCAGCTGCACCTGGAACGCACCGCCTGCATCGCCTGCCATACGCAACCGGACCAGTGGGAGGAATCCTTCACCTTCAAGCACCGCGTCCTCCCCAAGGAGGCGGCCAGCGGTGACTGCGACGACTGTCACAGCGCCGGCGGCAAACTCGCCGACTATCTCGTCGACATCGGTGAAAACCCGCTACAGCTGAGCAACGCACAGCTCGCCGGCAACTTCTATGTATCCGGCGCCACCCGCATCGTCTGGCTCGATACCCTGGGCCTGTTATTATTGCTCGCCACCGCCATTGGGGTATTCATGCACGGTCTGATACGCCTGGGAGCCGCCGTGGTGAGGAGAAAACCATGACACCGAATAAAGTCTACCTGGCCACCCGTGTGGATCGCCTCTGGCATTGGGTCCATGCCCTGGGGATAGTTTTACTCATCCTCACGGGCCTGCAGATCCATTTCGTCGAGAAATTTCCGATTTTCCGCAGTTACGATCAAGCCTTGTACTGGCATAACATCATCGGCCTCGTCGTGGTGTTCGATTGGGGCCTGTGGCTGCTCTACAACCTCCTGTCCGGGCGGTTTGCCCGCTACTACCGTCCCAACCGGGACGACCTGCCGGCGGGCATGATGCGCCAGGGGATGTTCTACGGGATGGGCATCTTCAAGGGGGACCCACACCCCTTCCCGGTGGGCGAGACACGAAAGTTCAATCCCCTGCAGAAATGGACCTATCTCGGCGTGATGGCAATATTGGTCCCTTTCCAGATCGTCACCGGCCTGTACCTCTACGCCATGGTGACCGGGTTCATACCATTCCATGGCGCCGATGCCCTGCCGGTCTCCGTGCTGCACACCGCCGCGAGCTTCCTTGTGGCGATGTTCGTGGTCTCGCACATTTATCTCGGCACCACCGGCCACAAACCCTGGGATCAGTTCCGGTTCATGATCACCGGTTACCATGATGATGAACAGGCGAATCACTGAAAATAGCGATAGCGAGTTCCATGAAGGGTCCCTTACCCTGATCGGATCATCATTTATTCCTATCCAATGCTCTTTCCCGCTGATCCGGTGGTCGGGAACACCCATTGGGTGGTCTTTCGCGCTTATCCGGTGGCCCGGAACATTGGCCGGGAGGTCTTTCGCTCCGTTCGGATGGTCCTTCACTCCGGCCCGGTGGTCGTGAACATTGTTCCAGTGGTCTTTCACTTCGGTTCGGTGCTCGCGATCACTGGCCGAACGTTATTTCCCGCCGCCGCCGTGTTCCTTCCCGGCCGGTTTCCGCCCCGGGACGGCCGGATAATCCTAGGAGACTAATGGAGTCCTACAATGATCTGGAATATATTGAAAGGTTTATTTGGCCTATTGACCTCTCCTGCCCGGTGGCCGGGCTGGCAACGACATTGGTCGATCAAGACCGCTTATATCACCGTGATTTCGATCCTGGTGCTGACACTGATCGGCAACGACCTGTATGCGACCTTTTTCAGGCTCTACACCGGCGATAAAACGGCGGCGATCCGGTTCGAGTCGTCGGTGGCGTTGACCGAGGCCGAGTTCGAGAAACTGGCGACCCGGATGGAGACCGCGGTAATGGCCGAGAAGGCCGCCACATTGGTCGAGGGCATGGAAGACCCGGATCTCCGACGCGAACGGGAACGGCTACACACCAAGCAACGATCCCTGCGCGACAAAAGCGGTTATGCGCATATCGCGTATTTCCGCGAGGCCGGCATTCGACAATACGAGGGCCCCAAGACGTGTCTGGGATGCCATGAGTCCATCAAGGTCCGGTATCCCGGAGACAGGGTCGAGGAGGTGGATACCCTGGAGAATGTCATGACGTCGGCCCATTTCCAGTTGTTCAAGAAGGGTACGGGCTTCTCCACGGTGGGGTACGATGGCCGCACCGTCAATAAGGAAGGTCGAAGAATCCCGGTGGGCAAGATCGATCGCGCCTGTGGCATTCCGGGCAGTTTCACCTGGACCGGTTGGGCGGCGCTGGCCCGTGCCAAGCCCGCGGGTGGCGAGCCGCTGACCATGTCGGAAGGCTGCGGGCAATGCCATATCGGCGGCATGTACGGTCCCCCTTCGGATCTCATGATGCCGCTGAGCATCGATGACGAAAATCGCCGGGATGCCATCGACTGCCTCATCTGTCACTCCCGTACCTACGACATGAATCAGCGTTTCGTGGTGGAAGACGAGGTGGGTACCCGTTGGAATCAGGATCGTAGCATGAAGGCCGCCATGGGCATTGCCCGGCCCACCGCGGAGAACTGTCTACGCTGCCATCAGCATAACCTGGGCGGGGATACCTATGAGAACAATGCCGCGGCCAAGGCCACCGGCATCGGGAACCCACGGATTCTGCATCCCTGGAGCAAGCGCGGTACCCCGTTTCATCCCGAACACGATGTCCATGCCGCGGCCGGGATGGCGTGTCTGGATTGCCACCGACCGGTTGGCCACAAGATTCCCCGGGGAAAAGAGGGGGTCGATCTCGTCTCCAATGATCTGCCCGATGTGGAGGTCTCCTGCGCCAAATGCCATTCCAATGCGCCCCACGTCCGCAACCGGCAGACCCGGGCCATGCTCAACGGTCACACCGAGCGTCTGGCCTGCCAGACTTGCCATATCACCAAACTGCAAAAAAACAGTGTTGTCTTGATGGATTGGGTCAACCCCATCTTCCACGAGGAAGAAGGTCTCTGGATACCGAATCCACTACTGGTCTCCGGCGACGTGCGGGTGACGGTGGGTTATCTGTGGTACAACGGCACCGGCACCTTCCTGGCCAATGCCCTGGGGGACAATCCCACGGAGCCCGGCAATTACGATGGGTACGACCCGTTGATGGTGAACCTGACCCAATACAATAAACTGCCCGGTTTGGAGATTCAGGGGGGCGGCGTCGAGGGCAATGACTTCCTGAGCCAACTCTCGCCGGAGATGCGGGAAAAACGACGCAAGATGGTGGACGCGAATATCCGACCCTACCAAAGGGCGGGCAAGTCCAAGATCACGCCCTTCCATCTCTTCAACGCCATCATGTACGAGGACATGAACAATCAGGGGCCCTTCGGCGCCATGATCCTGCCCTTCGATTACGCCACCTATCTGGAGACCGGAAATCCCAAGGCGTCCATGGAAACCGCCTTGGGGCATCCCATGGTCCGGAGGATGTACCAATGGCCTTTCAAGGTCTACATGATGGATGAGTTCATGCATTACTTCGGCATCACCGAAGGCTGGAAGGCCGATTATCCCCTGGACCCGGACTATCCCGGCAAGATCGAACCCCATTGGATGCGCCAAATGGGCACCATTGCCCTCAACCACGGCATCAGCGGCCGGGGCTGGGCCTGCTCCGTTTGTCACACCGCCGAAGGTGGTCTGCTGGACTTTCAATCGTTGGGATACACCAAGCGGCGGGCTCGCCAGCTCGAGATCCTGCCGGAGGCCGAGGTCTTCTTCGAGGCCGATAACGGTTTGACTCTCGAGGAAGTCTACGGCCCTGATAAGCCCGTGTATCGGCCCACCCACGCAAAGGCCGGTGACATGAATCACTGAGAAAAGTGTTTCCCGAACGAACCATCTTTGGCGGCTGACGCCTCGTTCCGGCTGGTTTTATTGGCTGTCATCTCTTCCTTCGGTCGGGATGGAGAGTGATTCAACCATAAAATTCAGATGGAGCGAGGCACTGTCTGCTCAGTCTCGTCGCTCAAGTACAGCATCACCAAAGGCAACTCGACCTGGTTTCACGGGACTACTTACTAGCCAATACCCGCTTATGTTTTTTGCGGCAGGCCGAATCTCCATTATCATAAATCCTGACCAATACCCATCATCCACATCATCTATTTTAATAGAATAATTTATATGAGCAGTATACCCATATAATGGACCATCACCTGTTATTTTGCCCTTGGTTGCCGCGCTATTTTTTCCGTCGTGCAACATCTTCAGATCCGCGTCGAAAGTGACTCTTTCAGAGAATCTCGAGAGTTTTCCGTTTGTAACCTCATACACCCATAAAGCAGACTTAATCTTCCACTTCCTCATTATGATCGAAATTGATGAGATCCCTGCCCGTGCCGAAAAATTTAATAATCTCTTCAGGCTTTCCGGAAAAATAGCGTTTTGCGTTATCCAGCCAAGGCGTATGGATATGTAAAATTGCTCCTCCAATTGCCGTTCCGATGATCGCTATCAGCGCTGTAACTATTATTGTTTGTATTTCCATTATCCGAATACCTTTTTTACCGTTTTCGCCTGGGATTCCAAGCCTCTAGCCAGCCTATTCACCGTGAGAAATCCCCCATCAACCGCCGCCTTCCCTCCTGATACTTCTCCGCCGTTTGCGCAATCACCTCCGCCGGGAGACGGGGAGCCGGGGGGTGTTTGTTCCAGGTGATTCCCTCCAGATAGTCACGCACGAACTGCTTGTCGAAGCTGGGTGGGCTGATGCCGATCCGATATTCATCCACCGGCCAGAAACGGGAGGAATCGGGGGTCAGTACTTCATCGATAAGGACAAGGTTTCCGGCCGTGTCGGTCCCGAACTCGAATTTGGTGTCGGCGATGATGATCCCGCGCTCCAGGGCAAAGCGGGCCGCCTCGCGATAGAGTTGCAGACTCACCGACCGAACCCGTTCCGCCAGCGCCCGGCCAACCAGTTGCACGGTGCTGTCGAAATCGATGTTTTCATCGTGGGCGCCTTCCTCGGCCTTGGTGGATGGTGTGAAGACAGGTTCCGGTAGTTGCTCGGCCTGGGACAGCCCCTTCGGTAATTCGATCCCGCAGACCCGTCCCGTGGTTTGGTAGTCCTTCCAACCGGAGCCGATCAGGTACCCCCGCACGATGGCCTCCACGGGCAGGGGGTCCAACCTCCGCACGATGCTGGCCTGCGCCTGAACCCGTGCGCGTTCTTCCTTGTCGGGTAGCACGTCCTCCAACGCCATATCCGACCGATAATCGGCCGATCGATGGTTGGGGATTATCCCGGACGTCCGGTCCAGCCAGAAATCCGAGAGCGCCGTCAGCACGGCGCCCTTGCCGGGGATCGGGTCGGGCAAAACCACGTCGAACGCCGAGATCCGATCCGTTGCGACGACCAGCAGGTAATCGTCATTAATGGTATAGATATCCCGAACCTTGCCGCGATTGCGTAACGACAGGTCCGCAAGGTTGCTTTGGAACAGGGTCGTCATTGTCATGAATTGGTCTCCGACTGGTGGATTTTGCGAATTACGATTGCATAACGCACGGAAAATAGGTACGTTTTCACTGTACACGAAATTTTTTGCTCCGCAAAATCGTATTTTTATATCCGGAACGGGCGGGCTTTTTTGGTTTTGAAAGCGGCTGGAATTCCGGATGGTATCGGGCATTACGCTTATCATCGAGGATGTTACATGGCTTCGATGCCATCGGCGCTTGTTCCGTGAAACGACCTTAAGGGATGGCGGAAATACACTGATCCGAAACCCCCGCCAACAACCCTTTCACCGGTCCCCGTCCGGGCACCTCCCGATCCGGCGCGATCTCATGGAGGGGGTACAGGACGAAGGCGCGCTTGTGGAGACCGGGATGGGGCACCGTCAACACGTCTTCGGTGATTTGTGCATCCCCATACAGCAATAGGTCAAGGTCCAGGGTGCGCGGACCCCAATGCACGGGGCCACGCACCCGGCCGTAGCGATGTTCCATGGATTGCAGCGATGAGAGCAATACCAAAGGTGCGAGGGTGGTGCGGATCGCGGCGACGGCATTGATGAAATCCGGCTGGTCGGGCGGTCCCATGGGCGGACTTCGGTAGAGCCCCGATACGGACGAGGGCCGGGTTTCCGGCAATTGCCCCAACGCCGCGAGCGCGGATCGCACCGTTGCCCTGGGATCGCCCAGGTTGCTCCCGACGCCGATATAGGCCATCACGTGTTTTTTTATGTATGTGCTCTTTTGCATGTTCCCTGTACCACGGATTTCGATAGCGATCCCAACGGGGTGGCTGGGGGCTCACGTCTGCCTTCGGTAGGCGTTCGACCCCAGCTCGGGTCCCGGTTACGCCAGCCACGCCCGCCGCGCGGATACGCCCGGTATCCATCGAGGCTTTCCACGTTGTAGGTGCCGGTGATTTCCCGCTCCAGCACCTCAACCCGACACAGCCGGAACCAAAAAGGCCCACGAGAATTTTTTGGTCACTTTTATGGGTTCCGGCTATGTCGGGTTGGGTTCCGGCCCGATCGTTTTTTTGGGATTTATATACTTGACTCCGAAATAGGACAAGACATTCATCTTGCAAGGTCAACGTCAAAACACTTAACCGCCTACGGCTATTCCTCGTATCTTCGCCTTGTCCTGAACGTTTC
>CAZQHJ010000045.1:0-15477 GCA_964593225.1 uncultured Thiotrichales bacterium | reverse complement strand
TCTTCTCTAAAACCAAAACTTCATTGACCGTTGCACTTCGAAGTTGAATCCGCGCGAATTAAAATCGCAGTCTTTCACGGAAACTGCCTTCCGCCCGGACGATAAAGCAATTTGGCCCTATGGCGTCGAAGAAGCCCTCCAACGGATCACCAAGGCCGACGGCAATTTGATGGAGCGAATTCAACGCTTGCGCGCCAGCTAAAAAAACACACGGCTACCGCGCCGCCACCGCCAGGGTCACTTGCCGTCGCGCGCCGTCGCGGATAAAGGAGACCCGGACCCTATCCCCCGGCGTCAGTTTGCGAAGGATCCCCGCGAAACCGGCGAGATCCGCCACGCCTTCCCCATCAATGCCCACAATGATGTCCCCCGCCCGCAGGCCCGCCCCGGCGGCGGGGGACTCGGCGAGCACATCGGCAAGACGCACCCCTTCGGCGCCCACCGGCGCTATGGTGGCGGTCAGCGGTTTGGGGCGGGCGGCAAGGTATTCGGCCGCCTCCTCGAACACGGCGGCGACCTTCATCAATCCGGTGCTGTCTATCTTGTCGACGGTGTCCTGCGGCGAGTGGATGTCGCCGTGAACGGACCCGAACAGGTGCACCGAGGGGACGCCGACCTGGATAAAGCGGCTCTGGTCCCCGGAACCGAAGTCGTTGGGTACGGCTTTGATGTCCACGCCGGTGACGAACCGGACGTCATGGAAGAGGTGAGGCCACTCCCGGGCCGTGCCGGTCCCGAATATGGTTACGGGGTTCTCCCCCAGGCGGCCCACGCCATCGACGTTCAAGAAGGCGATGGCCCTATGGGCCGGATATCGACGGTAGTTTTTCACATAGTAGGCCGAGCCGATTTTGCCCGCCTCTTCGCCGGTGAAGGCGACGAACACGATGGCCCGTTCGGGCTGTGCCCGCTCGGGCCACCGCTTGCCGGCCATCCGGGCCAGTTCCAGCATGACGGCGAGGCCGCTGGCGTTGTCGTCGGCCCCGTAGTGGAGACCTTGCCTTCGTTGCCGGCGCGCACGTCGGGCCAGCTGCGGCCCAGGTGGTCATAATGGGCGCCGATCACCAGGCTTTCGTCCTTGAATTCGGGATTGGCGCCGGGCACAAAGCCGACGACGTTTTTGAGCGCCACCGCCCGATCCAATCCGTCGACGTATTCGCGCCACGCCTGGAAGTAGCTGCCCGTTTCCGGGAATCCCGGCGACAACCCCGCGGCCCGAAAGGCACGGGCGAGGTATCGGGCGGCCTTTTCGATTCCCTCGCCGCCCAGGCTGCGCCCCGCCATGTCTTCTCCCGCTAGGGATCCCAGGTCGTCCATCATGCGCCTTTCATTGAACGCCGACGGCCATTGGGCAAGGGGCGGACGGGGGTGGCGGCCTTGCGAAGGCGGGCGCGCTGCCGGAACGGCGAGGGGATGGCCATCCGCATCGGCGATCGGTCCACCGGCCATTGGCCCTTGAGTACGTTGTGGGGCCCATGGCCGGTGAAGGCCAGGAAACTGTAGCTGCGATAGTGGGGCAGCTTGCGGGCGAGCCCCGGGAGGGCGTCGGGGTCTTCGGCGCCGACCCAAATCAGGGCCTGGTGGGGATTGTCGGGATGGCGGGCGGCCATGACCACCGCGTGTCGGGAGCGGGTGAAGGTCTTGCCATCAATGACGACCCCATGGGTGTCCAGGGCCACATCGTAGCGCGCGAGGGCTCTCGCCATGACCGGCAGAAACCGGTTCCGCCAGCCGAACAGCCACACCGCCCGATCCGCGGGCAGGGCATCCGTTTCGCTCTCTACCGCGACGCGGACGTCATTTCCCCGTGCGTCATTTTCCCGGGCGCGGGCCCATGTTCCGGCGAGAGACCGGTAGCCCTCCAACGCCCCATCATCCTCCCCCCCGTCCGGTACTACCATCAGGGCCTTGTCGACCCCGAAGGCCTGGGACAGGGCGGGGGGGATCTCCTGGCGATGGAGGCGGCGAAAGAGATCGAACCCGGGGTCCACGGCAAGAAGCACCGGGCGCTTGGGGAGATCCAGGCGAACCTCGAGATGTTTGCCGCTCATGGCGAGTGTGGTCTCGAGGGGCTTGCCGTCGCCCGCCAAGGAGATGCTCAGGGGAATGTCCAGGACGTAGGCCTCGCCGAGCTGAATCTGATGGATTTGCGCCCTCAACCGGAAACCGTCATCAAGGGGCTCGGTGCTGACGAATGAAACGGCCAGCTGCGGCGCGCCGGTCCGTTCGACCCATTGGGCGAAGAAGGCCGAGAGATCCGTCCCCGCCGCCTGGCCGAAGACCGACGCCAACGCCCCGTAATCGGCGCTTTTGAATTTGAATCGGGCAAAGAGCCGGCCCAAGGCCTGCTCGAAGGCCGCCTCCCCCATCTTGCGGCGCAGCATGTGGAAGAGCATTTGGGCCTTGCCGTAGCCCACTGCCTCGGTAACCTGGCCGTGGCGGGCTCGGAACTCGGTCAGGGGGAAGTCCTCGTTCGCATCCACGAAATCGGTGTAATGCTGGAGGATCCGGCGGCGGTGCCCCACCCCCTGGCCGCGCTTCTCTTTTATTCGGTGGTCGGCGAGGTAAGCCGTGAGGCCTTCGGCCCAGTTGCCGCGCTCATAGTCCACGTACACGCCGTTGCCCCACCAGTTGTGCAGGATCTCATGGGGGTAGGAACTGTGTAAGATGAAGGGCAGGCGGATGACCTTGGAACCGAGCAGGGTGAAGGACGGCATGCCGTAGCCGGTTTCCCAAAAATTTTCCACCAGGGCGAACTTGGCGTAGGGGTACGGGCCGATGAGCCGGCGGTAGATCCCGATATAGTGTCCGGTGGCGTCGAGATACCGCCGGGCCAGGGCCTCGTCCGGCTCCCGCAGATAGACGTAGGCCGGTACGGGGCCTGCCGATTGGGCATAGACATGGAAGGGGGCGGCGATCAGGTAGACTTCTTCCTGGGGCGCGGACTCCGCCCAGCCGACGGTGTTGCCGGATACCGAGGCCTCGCGCCGGATTTGTTTCCCCTGACTCACCGATTCCCAGCCCGGGGGCAGGTGGGTTTCCAGCTCGAAGGTGACGAATCGGTGCCCCTGGAACAGGGGGTACCAGTGGGACGAGCCGGCCAGAAAGACCCCCTCCTGAGCGATGAGGCCGGGGGTCTCCCGAAAGCCGCGGGCGTATTCATCGCCGAATTGCGTCACCGGGTGGTGGATTTCGCCGGCGTAACGGAGCGTCAGCGCCCGCTGGTCCCCACCGAGGGTGACCCGGTAATGGCGCAAGGGGACATTTTGGGCGGGGTTCGAGTCCGGCGCCTTTTCCAGGACCTCCAGCCGGGCGTCGGGGGGCCCCTCCAGGGTCACAGGGAGGTTGGCGTGGAGGGTGAACGTCAGTGTCCGCGCCCCTGTGGGGAATTCGTCGCTGGTGGAGTCATCAAGTGCCGCGCACGGCAATTTGTCCTCATGGGGCTCCATAGGCCGTGGCCGGTTGTTGAACGAGGTATTTTCGGCATGGGGTAGTGAGATCCGGTCTTCCACCGCCAGGTGATGGCTCGCCGGGTCCAGTGTCACGGTCAACCCATGGCGCACCGCGCCGTGGGCCGGGGGGAGTAGGAATAGGGCGAGGAAGATCGCGAGCAGCGGCTTGAGATGTTTGGGCTTGAGAGACTTCAAACGGGGCATTTTTCGGATCCGGAAAACGATCGGGTGGTAAAACAGGCGCGCGTAAGAGCGTGTCTAAAAATTTCCGGTCGTCACGAGGTGGCAACCCCATTGCGGCCGGCAAGGCGCACAAGGCGCGAAATCGGGGCGTGTAGCTGCCCTACATGACCCCCACCCCATGACAAACCTCGCGCCTTGTGCAACGCAGCGGGCCACAATTCGGGGGCCGTCGCAGTAGACCGGGAATTTTTAGACACGCTCTAAAAGTTCATGACGACAGGGAGGAATGATAACGTGACGGATGATAACATAGTGATCCACACCGGGATCGAATATGTAAGACGTGCACAATAAAGCTAAGAAATCGACGGATAGTCGTATAAATCCCAACCCGACACAGCCGGAACCCAAAAGGCCCACGAGAATTTTTTGCTCACTTTGTTCAAAATTCCGGCGATAAGAGACCAATGTTGCAATACGTTTGAAGGAACCATCATGGGTAAACCAACAGGCTTTATGGAAATCGGGCGCCGGGACCGGCCCTATGGCCCGGTCGTCGATCGGATACGCCATTACCGGGAATTCGTCCTCCCACTACCGGAGGCCTCGGTGCGGGAACAGGGGGCGCGCTGCATGGATTGCGGCATCCCCTATTGTCACCAGGGCTGCCCCCTCAACAACCTCATCCCCGACTGGAACGATCTGGTCTACCGGGGCCGCTGGCGCGAGGCCCTGGACCGGCTGCATGCCACCAACAATTTCCCCGAATTCACCGGCAGGGTCTGCCCTCCCCCCTGCGAGGCCTCTTGCACCCTGAATCTCACCCATGAACCGGTGGCCATCAAGACCCTCGAATGCGCCATCGTCGACAAGGGCTGGGAAGCCGGCTGGATTGCGCCCAAGCCCCCACTGCATCCCACGGGCCGACGGGTCGCCATCATCGGTTCCGGTCCCGCCGGGCTCGCCTCGGCCCAACAACTGGCCCGGGCCGGGCACGAGGTCACCGTCTATGAAAAGCGCGCCCGCATGGGCGGTCTGCTGCGCTATGGGATCCCGGACTTCAAACTGGAAAAACACCTCATCGACCGGCGCATGGCCCAGATGGCGGCCGAGGGGGTCGCGTTCCGTCCCGACAGCCACATCGGTGTCCATATCCCGGCGGACGACCTGCTGCGGGATGTCGATGCCCTGGTGCTGGCCGGGGGTTCCGAACACCCTCGGGATCTCCCCATCCCGGGCCGGGCGCTGGACGGGGTCCACTTCGCCATGGCGTTCCTCGCCCAGCAAAACGACCGGGTGGCGGGCATCCTTCCCCAGGGGAATCCACTGACCGCCGAGGGCAAAAACGTGGTGGTCATCGGCGGCGGCGATACGGGTTCCGACTGCGTGGGGACCGCCATCCGCCAGGGCGCCCGCTCCGTGTTCCAGATCGAGATCCTGCCGAGACCGCCGGAGCAGGAAGACAAACTGCTCACCTGGCCGGACTGGCCCCTCAGGCTTCGCACCTCCAGTTCCCAGGAAGAGGGCTGCCTGCGGGATTGGTCGGTGGCCAGCCGCGCCTTCGTGGGAGAAGCGGGCAAGGTTACCGGCGTCGATCTGATCCGGGTGGACTCGAATCTGAAAGCGATCACCGGCACCGAATTCTTCGTCCGGGCCGATCTGGTGCTGCTCGCCCTGGGCTTCGTTCACCCCACCCACGATGGGCTGCTCCAAACGCTCGGGGTCGAACTGGACGGGCGCGGCAACGTGGCCGCGGACGCCACCGGCCATCGAACCTCCGTCGACAAGGTTTTCGCCGCCGGCGACATGCGCCGGGGTCAATCCCTGGTGGTGTGGGCGATCCGGGAGGGCCGGGCGTGCGCCAAGGCGGTGGATGGGTATTTGAGGGCGGGGAAATAACGTGTGGCGTGGCAAGGGATAAGGGGAAACCGCAACGGGGTTCCCTGGAAGAATAAGGCTCGCTTGTTCGCCCCTGACCGGAAACCAAGAGACAGTCGGGAGCGTTGCCTTTCCGATACAGGGACCTGTCGTTGGCACGCCCGGCAGGACTCGAACCTGCAACCCTCGGCTTAGAAGGCCGATGCTCTATCCAATTGAGCTACGGGCGCATCGGGTTTTCCATGAGACGTTGAAATTGTAGCATGGGTGATTTGTGTCCGTCATTCTTGCAGGCAACCGGTGGTGTCCCGGTTTGAAATGTTCAGGGTTTCATGCCCGGAGGGGCAAGGAGAACGCTAACCGAAAGTTTCGAACCGGGACTACCATGCCAAATTCGGAGTTCGGAATTCGAGGCGTTTGGCGTATGATAGCGGTTTGGCGCCCGTCGAATCCGCATCAATACCCCATGGGACCCGATGCCCAACCATCGCCCTGGGCGTCCGACGGACCGGGACCCTATCCGGTCGTGGGAACCCCGAGCTCGGAATTGGTAAACCAAAGCTTGAATTTGATAAAACCGAGCCTGGGTCTGATAGATCCAAGCTCGGATCTGATAAAACCGGGCTCGGAATTGGCAAAACAAAGCTTGGATTCGATAAATTCAAGCTCGGGATTGGTAAAACCAAACTCGGATCCGGTCAATCCAAGCTCGGAGTTGGCAAGATCAAACTCGGATCCGATAGATCGAAGCCGGACCCGGCAAAAGCCAAGCCCAGTATGGCGTGGGCGTCATGTAGGGCAGCGACACTCCCCCCGATGTCACATATCCGTCGGGCCTTGCGGGCCGCAATCGGGCCGCCGCTTCGTGACGACCGGGAATTTTCAGACACCCTCTAAGACCTTGTAGACAAGAAGTGTGTAGACAAGAGGTGTAAATTCGATGCTTACGATTCGTCGAACATTCGTTGCGGTATGCGGCGCGGTCTTGTTTTCACTGCTCCAATACCCGGTCTCGGGAGCGGAGAGCGCCCCCGGATCCCTGGCGGGGGCCCGGTGGGGCGGCCTGCCCCCCGGCCCCGGGCGCGAGGACGTCTTCTATACCTGTCAGATCTGTCATTCCCTTGCCATCGTGAAACAGCAGGCCCTCGACCGTTCCGCCTGGGACGAAACCCTGACGTGGATGGTGGAAGAGCAAGGCATGAGGGAACCCGACGCCGAGCGTCGCCGGCGGATCCTGGATTACCTGGCGACCCATTTTGGTTCCGGCCCTTAAAGCATGTAGAATGGGGCCGGCTTAATGGCGGTCTATGGCGGTTCCCCGCACCGTAAAGTCGCAAACCCCGTCAGGCCCGGAAGGGAGCAGCGGTAGTGATGGATACGGGTGCCGGGGGTTGGCTGTTATAGACCGCCTCCTTCCTATGAGAAATGGGTAGTGCCGCGCGGCGCTGCCCATTTTTTGTTTGGCCCACAGAGCCATCTCACCCGAAGACCCCATGCTCGCCCCGGAAGAAATCCCCACCACCGGACAACCGCCCAAGGACCGACTCTTCGGGCGAACCCTCACGGTGGGGGCCAATACCTTCCTCTCCCGGATGGCGGGGCTCCTCCGGGACATCGTCATCGCCGGGACATTCGGCGCGAAAGAGGAGGCGGACGCCTTTTTCGTGGCCTTCCGCATCCCCAATCTGTTCCGCCGTTTGTTTGCCGAAGGGGCGTTCTCCCAGGCCTTCGTGCCGGTACTCTCCGAATATAAGAGCCGGCGCCCCCACGCCCAGGTCCGCGATCTGCTCTCCCACGTCATGGGGACATTGGGGGGCGTCGTGTCCCTGGTCACCCTGGCGGGCATCCTGGCGGCGCCCGTACTGGTCATCCTGTTCGCCCCCGGCTTTTTTCTGCATTATCCGGATAAGTACGCGCTGACTGTCCGGATGTTGATGATAACCTTCCCGTATCTGCTTTTTATCACCTTGACGGCCGCCGCGGGCGGGGTCCTGAATACCTACGGACGATTCGGCGTGCCTGCGTTTACCCCCGTGCTCCTGAACGTCTTCCTCATCGGCGCGGCCCTCTGGCTGGCCCCCCACATGGCCGAGCCCGTCACGGCCCTGGCCTGGGGGGTCTTCGGGGCGGGGTTGGCGCAGCTGCTCTTTCAGGCGCCGTTTCTGTATCGCTTGGGGTTGTTGGTCCGGCCCCGCCCGCGGGGGGCCCACGAAGGCGTGCGCCGGATCATCCGGTTGCTGATACCGGCCCTGTTCGGGGTTTCCATTGTCCAAATCAATCTTCTGGTGGATACCCTGATCGCGTCGTTTCTCGTGACCGGGAGCGTCTCCTGGTTGTATTACTCGGACCGCCTGATGGAGTTCCCCCTGGGGGTATTCGGGATCGCCCTGGCGACGGTGATCCTGCCCAATCTGTCCCGGAAGCATACGGAGGGCGCCATGACCGGGTTCTCCGAAACCCTGGATTGGGCGCTGCGCCTGACGGTGTTGATTGCGCTGCCCGCGGCCATCGGGCTTGCCGTGCTGGCGGGGCCCATGCTGACGACGTTGTTCCAATATGGGGCGCTGGGGGAATACGATATCCAAATGGCCACCCGAAGCCTGGTTGCCTACGCCCTGGGGCTCGTGGGTTTCGTCTGTATCAAGATCCTGGCCCCGGGCTTTTATGCCCGGCAAGACACCCGCACGCCGGTTCGCGCCGGGGCAATCGCCATGCTGGCGAACATCGTGCTGAATTTTGCCCTGGTGTTTCCCCTGGCCCATGCCGGGCTCGCCCTGGCGACCACCCTGTCGGCCTTTCTCAACGCGGGGCTTTTATACGCCGGGCTACGCCGCCAGGGCATTTATCGTCCGGGACCCGGATGGGGAAGATTCGCGGCGCGGGTGTCCATGGCGGGCCTGGTCATGATGGGGGTGTTGTTGTTCATGAAAGGCGCGCCGCCCGCCTGGTTCGCGGCCGATGTGGCCACCCGGGTCCTTTGGTTGCTCGGATTGATATCGGTGGGGGCGTTGAGCTATTTTGGTGCGTTGACGCTGCTTGGGGCGCGCTTGCGGGATATTGTCGACGTTACGGCCAGGGGCGGTGACGTTGGCGGGGAATGATAGAGGGTTTTATGTGCCCATCGGGGCGAGGAGGAATGCGCGATGCGGATAGCCAATCCCATCTACGATGTGGTCTTCAAGCACCTGATGCAGGATGAAGGGATCGCCATTTTGATCCTCTCCACCATCCTGGGCGAAGAGATCATCGATTTGGATCTGCTTCCACAGGAGACGTCGGTGCCCATGGAGAATCGCTCATTCACCGTTTATCGACTGGATTTCTCCGCCCATATCAAAACCCCGGACGGGAAGGTCAAACACGTCATTATCGAGATCCAAAAGGCCAAGTTCGCCGCCGACATCATGCGCTTCAGGCGTTATCTCGGAGCGCAGTACAGTCAGCGTTTCACCCTCGAAAGGGCGGGTAAGGTACAAAAAACCATCCCCATCATCATCAGCATCTACTTTCTGGGGTACAAGCTCGAGCATGTGGTCGCGCCCGTCATCAAGGTCCTCAGACACTACTATGATGCGGCGACCGGGGAAGAGATCCCCGCCAGAGAGGCATTCATCGAAAGTCTGACCCACGACAGTTTCGTCATTCAGATTCCCTATCTGGGTCCCGAACGCAAAACGGCCACGGAACGGCTCCTGGCCATTTTCGATCAACATCTGAGAGTCGCCGGTGACGAACACATCCTGGACATCGACGAGGAAACCTATCCGGAAGAATATCGGCAGGTGATCCGCTGGCTGAACCGGGCCGTTTCGGAGCCGGCAATCAGACGAACCATGGACGTGGAGGATGAAATCCTCGCGGAACTGGAGGACATGGAAAGACGAATCGCGGGAATGGGAAAATCCATCGAGGAGAAGGACAAGACTATCGAAGAAAAAGATAAGACGATCGGGGAAAAGGAGAAGACCATCGAGGAAAAAGACAAAGCCCTGGAAGAAAAAGAGCAGGCCTTTGCCAAGGCCCTGGAAGAAAAAGACAGACTGATTGCAAGATTGCAGTCGAAATCCCCGAATAGTGGGGAATTCATCCCATGACTACGGGCCCCTTCCTGACCCGCGTGGTCCTGCGCAATTACAAAAGCATTGCCCATTGCGACGTGCGATTGGAGCCGTTGACCTATCTGGTCGGCCCCAACGGCGCCGGAAAAAGCAATTTTCTGGACGCCCTGCATTTCGTGGGCGATGCACTCAGCGGTACCCTGGAAAATGCCCTGAATAGGCGGGGGGGAATCTCGGAGGTCCGGCGGCGCTCCGGTGGCCGTCCGAACCACTTCGGTATCCGGCTTGAATTCCGGATGCGCGACAACCGAACCGGATACTATGTATTCAAGGTGGGCGCCCTCTCGGAAGGGGCCTACGAGGTCCAGGCGGAAGAATGCTCGATTGGTGGCGAGGGTAAAGGCCCCTTCTTTCGCGTCGAACAAGGTAAGGTGTTCAAGACCAGCGAGGCAACCTTTCCGGCGGTCATGGCGGACCGGCTGTCACTGGTCAGCGCCTCCGGCCTACCGGCGTTCCGCCCCGTGTTCGATGCCTTGACGACCATGGGTTTCTACAATATCCATCCCAAACTCATCCGTGAACCCCAAAATCCCCAGGATGGCCGGTTCCTGAAGCCGGCCGGGGAGAACATCGTCAGCGTCATCGGCCACCTGGAACGCACCGCGCCCGAATCCCTCCAAATCATCCTGGAATATCTGCAAACCGTGGTTCCCATGATCCATGGTGTAAAGCGGCATCGGTTCGGGCCGATGGAGACGCTGACGTTCTCCCAGCAGGCGATCCAGAGCACGGTACGACAGCCGAAGAAGGAAATGGTAACGTTCTCCCAGCAGGATGAGGCGGACGCCAAGGATCCATGGTCGTTTACCGCCCAAAATATGTCCGATGGCACGCTGCGCGCCCTTGGGATATTGACGGCCCTCTTTCAGGGCAACCGGGACTATGTCCCTACCCTGATCGGCATCGAGGAACCGGAGACCGCCCTGCACCCGGGGGCCTCCGGTGCCCTGGGCGAGGCGCTACAACGGGCCTCGGAAAAGACCCAGGTCATCGTCACCAGCCACAGCCCGGATCTCCTGGACGATATGGCGCTGCCGATGGAATCGTTGCTGGCGGTGGCCGCCGACGACGATGGCAATACCCGATTGGCGCCGCCGGATGAAGGCTCGAGGAAGGCCGCGCGCGATCGCCTCTTCTCTCCCGGTGAACTGCTGCATCTCGATCAATTGGAGCCGGATCCCGCGGCGATCCGCGAGCAAGAGAAATCCCGTCAGTTGGATCTGTTCGGGGAATGGGAGCCATGATCCCGGTCGCCGCGATCGTGGAAGGCCATGGTGAAGTGAAAGCCCTGCCCGTCTTGTTGCGCCGAATGGGGCCGTGGCTGTCGCCACAATGCCAATTCTCCGCACTACACCCAATCCGCGTACATCGTGATCGCTTCCTAAACAATGAAGGGGAATTCCGGCATACGTTGCGGCTGGCCGCCAACAAATCCGGAGACAACGGTTGGATCCTGGTTCTGCTGGATGCCGATGATGACTGTCCGGCGAAATTGGGACCGCAAACCCTGGAGCGGGCAAAGGCCATCGTTCCCCATCGTCGGCTATCCGTGGTCCTGGCAAACCGGGAGTTCGAGGCCTGGTTTCTCGCCGCCGCCTATTCCCTGGATGGGAAACGCGGTTTTTCCTGCTCGGAAGAACCGGTTTTCGATCCCGATACCCTTCGCAATGCAAAGGGTTGGATCGGAGAACACATGTCTTCCGACCGGAAATACCGGGAGATTACCGATCAACCGGCATTCGCGGCGATGTTCGATCTGGAAGCGGCCCATACCCGCAGCCGCTCGTTTCGTAAACTATGCGATGAATTCGTGAAATGCGGCTCATCGCAAAAAACCTTTCAGGGACACAATGGAACTGATTCGCGGACTATATAACCTGCGCACCGGCCACCGTGGCTGCGTCGTGACCATCGGGAACTTCGACGGCATCCACCGGGGCCATCAGGCGGTACTGGCGCAGCTGGCCAGGGTCGGCGATGCCATGGCGCTCCCCACGGTGCTGGTCACCTTCGAGCCCCAGGCCCGGGAGTTCTTCGTGCCCGATTCCGCGCCCATCCGCCTGACCAGGCTGCGGGAGAAATTGATAGCGCTCAGGGGGCTTGTTCTGGAGCGCCCCCTGGAGCGGATCTGTTGCCTGCGATTCGATCACCGGCTGGCCGAACTGGAAGCACCGATGTTCGTCGAACGGTTGCTGCACCGGGGATTGGGCGCCCGCTACGTGCTGGTGGGTGATGATTTTCGCTTCGGTCGCCGTCGAGAGGGCGACGTACATATGCTCATGACGGAAGGGGCGCGTCTGGAATTCGAGGTGGGACAGATGGAAACCTGTTTCGTGGCCGGACAACGGGTCAGCAGCACTCGGATACGGGATACCCTGGGCCGTGGCGATCTGGCAACCGCACAGGCGTTGCTGGGCAGACAATACAGCCTTTGTGGCCGTATTATCCGGGGGGACCGCCGGGGAACGGCATTGGGTTTTCCCACCGCGAATATCGACCTGCATCGTCGAAGGCTTCCGGTGACGGGGGTTTTTGCCGTGGAGGTTCAGGGACTCGCGACACAACCCATACCCGGCATCGCCAACATCGGTACCCGCCCCACGGTGGATGGCGTGCGTGGCCTCATGGAAGTGCATCTGTTGGATTTCCACCGCGATGTGTATACCCGCCTGGTGCAGGTAACCTTACTGCACAAATTCCGCAACGAGCGGCGTTTCGATTCGCTCACGGCTTTGAAGCGCCAAATCAGGGAAGATGTCGCGTCGTGTCGGGCCTATTTCCATCGATAATCCTCCGTATCGACCATGGACGCCCAGGAATTGACCACAGGCCCCTTCGGCTACGGCCTGGCCTTTATGATGGGCCTGCTCGGTAGCGCCCACTGCATCGGGATGTGTGGCGCACTGGTTTCCGGGAGCTTTATCCGTCTCGGTCAGGGGGCGCGTCGGGCACTGCCATACCTCACCTATCAACTGGCGCGGATCGGCGTCTATACACTGGTTGGCATCGCCGCCGCCGGTACGGGCCGCGCATTGGTTTCCATGGGTATTATCGGCGCCGCCCAGGGGGTATTGCAGTTGGTGCTGGGATTGGTGGTGGTGATGATCGGTTTGGAGATCGGCGGATTGACACCCTGGCGTTTGCGCACGCCGGGGCTGTCCGTGGCCACTATGGGGCGTTGGTTGCGAAATATTACCCACAAGGGGCCCATGGCGGGGGCGCTGTTCGGCGGCGTCATGAACGGTTTGATTCCCTGCCCGCTCAGTTTTGCCATGGCGGTCAAGGCCACCACAGCCTCCAGTCCGCTGGAGGGCGGTCTCCTGATGTTTATCTTCGGACTGGGTACGGTACCGGCCATGCTGTTCGTGAGCGTTGCCTTTGGCCTACTCGGCGGACACACCCGTGTTGTGCTGTTGCGGAGCGCGGCGCTGTTCGTGGTGGTAATGGGGCTTGGTACCGCTTGGCAGGGGCTTACTTACTTTAGGGTTATGCGGGGGTTGATATACTTTTAATATCCAGTAATAAAAAAGTTCTTTCCACTTCAGAAATGAGCCTGAAAGAAAGTCAGTGAAAGGAGCCTTCAGGGAGAGTGTAAAAAGATTTGTGTAAATGGCATTCTGTAAACTCAGCAAAGAGGAGATGAGGAATGCCATTTACACAAATCTTTTTACACTCTCGAATCCGGCGGCACGTGCAACAACTAGTGCTGCGCACCGCAAATTCCTTCGATTATGATCCTATGAGAAATCAATGGATTGTTGCCGATTTTAATACAGCAAACTTACAACTTGGGGGGCTAGGTGGTAGCGTGATGAAAATCGATTTGCATGAGCTGTTCTTCTCCTTATGTTTACAGGAATATTTGAAATGATATGATGCGTATTGCAGTTTTTCACTGCCATCAACATCAGAGGTAGAATCTCTTTCCAATGGTTATTTGAGCGATAAATTCCTCCGAAGATGTGATTCCATGCGCCATTGATATTTACCTGATGTTACCGGTCTGTTTCGCCATCATAATCGTGCGCTGGGCATTATTTCTCCTGACTTGTTTCACTCGGCTCCAATACCGGATTGTCGGCCAAAGCGTCTTCTTTCCCCATCAGCCCTTCTGAAACGCTCATCCGATTTGCCGAACCTCCCGAAAAGCCCTTCATCCATCTCGATACGCTCCCCGAATATCCCAACTGGCTTTCCTGAAGTATAAGTAGATTTACTTTGGATCGGAGTAAGCTTTTCCGGAATCCGGGCAAGCTTCCTCACGGTATCGGAAAGCCTTCCCGGATCGTGAGAAATTCTCCAGGCTCCCGTCAGGCTACCAGGAGCTTTCGAAAAGCTTCCCCATGATCCGGTAAAGCTCGCGCAAGGTCTCGGCAGGGCTTCCGGGGATCCGGTGCGCTTTTCCCATGGTTCCGGCAACCCCGCCGGAAGTCCGGCCTGGCTTTTCTGAAGTCCCTGGCCGTCTTCCGGGGTTCCGGTGAAACTTTCCATGGCAACGGTCAGCATGGGTTGCGCCACCCCCGACGATAAAAGGATGCGGCCCTGTTATCATGGACATTGCCCCCAGGCAGCGGGTTTCCGGAGGGCTTCCCGGCCCACCGGCAAAAGCCGCCGAGGGCCGGTGGAATCCTCCCGAGGATTCGGGAGGCGTTTTCGCGCCCGGTTTATATTGACGGCGAGGGGAAGCCTTCTCTATAGTCTTCCTTGGTCATCCTGTACAGAGCACCGTCCTGCCTGATAGCCCCGCCCCGCCAGGTCATACAGATTTCGAACGGGCCATCTTTAATAGGGTGTATCTAAAAATTCGCATCGTGGCGAGGCGGCATCCGGATTGTGGCTCGCGCAAGGCGAGATGGGGACGAAAATAAGGGGACTTATATACTTAACTCCATCGCATGCACAAGATCCTTATAAATCAAAAAGATAATGAACAACAAGTCTGACCTTATTTTATGCGCATATCTGATTGATATGAAACGATATTATCGGTCAAAAGGAAGCGCGAGTGGGAGTTAAGGATATAAGTCCCTGAAAATTGCGCCGACTATCGATAATGTGACACGCCTCGATACGAGTGGCGTTCGTTCCGCCCGGACCCTGAAATATGCCGTCGAAAGTAACATTTTGCGGAGCAAATTGATGAACGCGATACAACCGCTGGAGGGGCAGATCGACGCCCTCATCCGCGCCTACGACACAGCGCGCAAAGAAAACCGGGCGCTACGGGCGCAACGAACCGATTTGATGGCCGAGCGCGGTACCCTTATCGAGAAACTGGATCTTGCCAGGGTGCGGGTGGAGACCATGGTTGCGCAGCTCAAATCCATGGAAGCCGGTTCCGCGGAGATCGACCCATGAACGATAAAGAGATAAGCCCGGTCACCATCCGCATCCTGGAGAAGGAATACATCGTTTCCTGCCTCAAAGAAGAGCGCGAAGACTTGATCGCATCGGCGCACATCCTGGATGAACAAATGAGAGAGGCGCGCGATGTAGCGAAGATCTATGGCGGGGAACGCATCGCCGTCATGAGCGCCCTCAATATCATTCACGAGTTCCTGCTGCGCCGCCGCGAGCAGGAAAAGGAACAGGCGCAACTGGCGCAATCAGTGACGAATCTGGCGGGAAAGATCGAGACGGTCCTGACCGACCCTGAACCCGAAGAATAAGCCGGAACGATGAGGGTGTTCAGAATTCCGTGTCAGCGTAAGAGGCTAGATAGGCAACACCTTATCCAGGCAACCCTCAAAGTAAATCGATAATTGGGATCAGGTACAATCGTCGAACTAACCACGGGGCGGATAGTTTTTTGTTTCACATTCTTCATCATTTGAATTACGACCTGT
>CAZQHJ010000044.1:0-15515 GCA_964593225.1 uncultured Thiotrichales bacterium | reverse complement strand
TACTTCTACCTCAAGAATACGTAAACACTATGGGGCTCTTTTTGCGTAAGTCCTATTGATATTGGCGTAGGGCTCGCCGCTTCCCGAATTCTCGACGATGGTCTTGGCCGTGCCATAGGCGGGATGTTAAGTAGTTCATCTCCGAAAGATACTGCACCTCAATGATGATCCGCTCGCCGTCCTCGGTCTTGGCCAAGAGATCCACGCGGTGGTATTTGGCGTTCTTGCTGGTTCGGTTTCCTTCGCTTTCCAGCAGGTCAATGATGATGGGTCGCCGAAAAAGGGCGGTCAGAAAGCCCTCCAGGACATCGAAATTGGCCTTGTCCCGGAGGATGGGAAGGTAACGATCTTGCGGATAGTGCCGATCTATCTTGGATCCCGGTGAGAGCCGTCTTCATATCCCAACCTGCCATGGCCGGGCGCTTTTTACAGCTTCCAAGGGCGTGTCCGGAAAATCCCCAGTCTACACTGCGGCAAGCTCCCTGAGCTTGCAACGCCGCCCGATGCGATTCGGGGGCCGATTTTCGGCTTCATACGCACCCGGTTGGTTTGGGCAATCCGCCCCACTTGCAAATGATCTTCATGGGGCCTTTATGGAAGACATCATAGAGATCCTTGCTTGTAACCCCCATCGCCTTGGAAAACTTGCGAATCGGTGGAACAGTGCCTTCTTTTTCATACATGGCCCGGGCGGTGGTGATGTATGTCATGATCTGTTCCGATATTTCCACCCCATCCCGACTCGCCAGCTCCCGGGCAATATCCTCCGACCAATCATCCCGGTCGACCAGGAAACCTTCCGAATCCAGATTAATATTCATACTCCTAAATATCCTCTTTGGTTTTTCAAGTTCAATTCAGTTTCATTTGTCGGCGGAGTGGCTATGGTCGAGCCGCCGCCGGAGGCGGACGCGAGCCCCCAGCCATCCCGCCGAAATCACAGCCGTTAAAAGTATACTTGCCGCCGATGCCCGACGCGGATCACCAACACCACCAGGGTTTCGTCTCGCAGTTCACAAATCGCCCCGTATTCGCCGATCCGATAGCGCCATAATTCCGAGAGTTGCCATTTGAGCGATCTACCGAGTCGGCGTGGGTTATCGAGTCTCGCCACCCACGCAGGTCGTTGCGAATGCGCCGCGCACCCTCATGCCCGATTTTTCCGAGATCTTTCTCGACCCGAGGATCAAACTCGATTGTCCAGGCCAAGCCGCTGACTCATTTCGTCCAGGGAAATCGGTTTCACGAGACCGCTGCGAATGTCCTCGAGGGCTTTCTCGGCCAAGTAGGCGTCCTCCAGGTCATCCAGGTGCGTCTCCACGGCTTCTTGAATGTAATCGGTCGCTGTACGCCCGGTTTGGAGCGCCGGATTTCTCAGGCGTGTGTAGGTATTGTCCGGGAGTCGTATGGCTGTTGTTTTGCTCATTTTCCCAACCCTATTTGCGAAAGCCGCGTGGAATGCGGCGCGCGGTTTTCGAAGCCCGAAGTTCGGAATGGGATCCGAATCGGCGAGGCATTCCGAACTTTCCACTTCCGGACGTTACACTTCCGGAGTCCGAACCTCACCGACGCGGCATCAACACAGTATAGTCGAAATCCAGCACCACCGCCGGGTGGTACACCTGCTTCATGGTCCCGTCCTTGCCTTCCTTCTCGATCTTGTACGGGAATTCATTGCAGGCCTGATCCTTCGTGGCCACGGTGCGCAGGCGAAGCGCGCCGAAGTCCGACCGACCGGGCAGTTCCATTTTATCCATCACTTCCGACCAGGCGTAAATGGTATCGCCGGCAAAGCTCGGGGCCACATGGCGGCCGCCGTTGATGGCCACCACCTTGAAGGCGTTGGCCAGACCGTTGAACGACAGGGAACGCGCCATGCTGATGATGTGCCCGCCGTAGATGATCCGCTTCCCGAAGCGGCCGTCTTTCTCCGTATGCTGGTTGAAGTGGACCTTGGCGGTATTTTGATAGAGGCGGGTCGCCGTCATATGGTCGGCCTCCTCCAGGGTCATGGCGTCCACATGGTCGATCTTCTCCCCCACCTGGTAGTCGTCCCACAGGTGGGGGCTGCTGGCGAGATCCGTGTCGTAATTTTTATTGGTGATGCCCTCGGGGACGATGAAGTCCTCGATGGCCACCGCCTTGGGCAGATCCGGCACCACCACCGCCGGGGGGGGACTGGCGTTGTCTTTCTTGCGCACCATCACCCAGCGGCGGTAATCCAGCACCATTTCATCCCGCTGATTGACGCCCACCGAGCGCACATACACGGTCCCGGTCTTCGCATCGGAATTTTCCTTCACGCCAATCACAGTGGAGACGGTCTTCACCGTATCGCCCGGATAGATAGGAACGCCGAAACGCCCCCCCGCGTAGCCCAGATTCGCAATGGCGTTCAGGGAAACGTCCGGGACGGTCTTTCCGAATACCATATGAAAGGCCAGGAAGTCTTCCAGGGGCGCCCGGGGGAAGCCCATGGCCCGGGCGAACTCGTCCGAGGACTGGGCCGGGAACCGGAAGCCATAGAGGGCCGTATAAAGGGAGACATCCCCCTCGGTCACCGTGCGGGGGGTTGCGTGGATGATCTTCTTGTCCAGGGTGAAGTCTTCGAAGTAGTTGCCGGGGTTCGTTTTTACCTTGGTCTCGATGCTCATAAAATGGTTACCTCCGTTGTTTTCCCTTAGGATCGCCGAAGGCGACCTGTAAGAAATCATAGGTTTTGTGTGTCAGAGCGTGTCTTAAAAATCCGCGGTCTACTGCCCCGATCCCGGAGTCGTGGCCCGCGCCCTTGGGGGAACACAATCGGGCTACCGCCTCTACGAGCCGGAATTTTAAGACACGCTCTAATGGTCCGCCCCACTCCTCGAGGCATGGTGTCACGAGTATTTTCCGGATCCACCAGCGGGGTAGAGAAGATTTATGACAATAGTATCAAATACAGGCAATAAAAAACCCCGGTCGGTCTCCGGGACAAGGTTTCTTTTGGGAACTATATACATTACTAGCCATGGGCAAGCTCAATCGCGGGCATGGCCCGCTCCTACCGGATAGCGCGTCCCTTGTAGGAGCGGGCCATGCCCGCGATTTTCTCACCGGCCTCCTATGGATTCCCCTCGTCATATCAATGGCGCACGCCTTTCGTTCCGCAAACCCAATCAACGGTTATCCTCCATGTTGGCTAGCTATGTATATAGTCCCCAAATATTAGGGGGCGGGTATTCTGATATCCCATGGGATATCATTGCCTTGCCGTTGATGTCTATCGATCGGGATTCCGGTTGAAATCCACCACCCGGGCTCGCATACTCTCGTCCGATAGAATCAACCTCATTAGACAGGCCCTAAAGCCTGATTGATATCTCGCAAAGCAAAATCATCTGAAGGAGATCCCATGAAACTACCCGCCCATTTCTACAAGCCGCTCGCCATCGGCGCCCCCGAACCCATCCGCGAGCTGCCCGTTCGCCCCGAGCGCATGATCCACTTCTTCCCGCCCCAGAACGAAAAGATGCGTAGCAAGGTCCCCGACATGATCAAACAGGTGGATGTCTTGCTGGGCAACCTGGAAGACGCCATCCCCATCGACGCCAAGGAGGCCGCGCGCAAGGGCTTCATCGAGGTAGCGAAAGACACCGATTTCGGCGACACCTCGCTCTGGACGCGCATCAATTGCCTCAACAGCCCCTGGATGCTGGATGACATTACCGAAGTGGTGGACACCATCGGTGATAAACTGGACGTGGTGATGCTGCCCAAGGTGGAAGGACCCTGGGATATCCATTATCTGGATCAGCTCCTCGCTCAGCTCGAAGCCAGGAACGACAAGATCCAAAAACCCATCCTCATCCACGCCATCCTCGAAACCGCCCAGGGCGTCAAAAACGTCGAAGAAATCGCCGGGGCAAGCCCCCGGATGCAGGGCATGAGCCTGGGGCCTGCCGATCTCGCCGCCTCCCGGGGCATGAAGACCACCCGGGTCGGTGGTGGTCATCCCTTCTACGGCGTCCTGCAAGACCCCGTCGAGACCGGCGAGCGGACGCTCTACCAACAGGATCTCTGGCATTACACCGTCGCGAAGATGGTGGACGCCTGCATGTCCAACGGCATCCGGGCCTTCTACGGACCCTTCGGCGACTTCAAGGACGATGCGGCCTGCGAGGCCCAGTTCCGCAACGCCTTCCTGCAAGGCTGCATGGGGGCCTGGTCCCTGCATCCCGGACAGATCGAGATCGCGAAACGCGTCTTCAGCCCGGATGTGAACGAAGTCCTCTTCGCCAAGCGCATCCTGGAATCCATGCCCGACGGTTCCGGGGCGGTGATGATCGACGGCAAGATGCAGGATGACGCCACCTGGAAGCAGGCCAAGGTCATCGTGGATCTGGCCAAGTTGGTGGCCAAGAAGGACAAGGAGCTGGCGGAGAAATACGGTCTGTAACCTCCGTCCGTAGTCTCCTCGGGGTTTGCCACCCACCCCGCTTCCACGGCCCTGCTCTTCGGCTTGCCCAAGCCCGAAGACAGGGCCGTTCAACGTATGGGCGCCCGGAAAAGCCCCCCCGAGAGCGGGGCCCTTCAAATTTATATGGTCGTTTGTATTGTCGTGCTCGGGGTGTTGGCGATCGTGAAACCGGGAAAGAAGATGATGGGGTTCAATCCACTCTCGCCAGCAGCCCGGTGAGTTCGGCCAGCGCGTCCGAAACGATTCGCCCCTGGGTCCGGATGTTGTCCATGATCTCCTGGGGCGTTCGGTCATCGCCCCGGGCGATGGCATTGGGGTTGACGGCCTTGAGATCGAATACGGCGGCGTCCATGTCCCGGGCCTTGGCCGCCAGTTCCCGCGCGACCTTTTCCTTTTCCCCGATCTCCGCCTCCAGCGCCGTCAATTTCTCCCCGTCGGTCTTTTTCTTCTTCAATCGTTTGACCCGCGCCTTGAGATCGACGACAGCCGCCTTGATCTCCCCGGCTTCATCCAACAGTGGCCGCATCTTCTCTCGCGCCTCGATCCTGCGCGCGGCAAGATCCAGCGTCCAGGAATAGCGACTCTCGCCCTCGGGCTTATCCCGCTGTTTCAGCAACCGGGCGTAACTGGGGAAGGGTTTGCCCCGGTTGGCCTCGTCATCGCGCCACTCGGCGGTGAGGTTGGCGGGCAATTGTTCGTCGGGCAGTATTTCGCCATTGGTATCGAAACCGAAGTGGGCCAAGGTCAGTGGCGTCTTCTTGCCCACCTTGACGTGAGAAAGATCGTAGTACCGGATCTTTTCGGTCTTCCCGCCCTTGGTAAAAAACAGCAGATTGGTCTTCACGCCGGCCCCGGCGGTGGAAAACACCCCACCCGGCAGGCTGACGATGATCCGGAGATCGCATTCGTCCACCAGTTTGCGCTTGGTCTCCACGAAGGCGCTCTCGTTGGCGCGGAACAATAACCCTTCATCCAGCACGATGGCGCAGGTCCCCCCAATGGCGAGTTCCTCCAGGATATGCTGCACGAACAGCACCTGGGTGGAACTGGTTTCAAAGGCGAAGTTTTTTTGCGCGTCTTTACCCTCTTTCCCTCCGAACGGCGGATTGGTCAGGATGTAATCAAACACCTTGGGCGCTTGCTCGAACAGGGCAGAATAGGTGGCGCGCCCGTCCAGGGTGTTGCCGTGCCAGAGGTTGGGCCGGTCGATGCCGTGCAGTATCAGATTGGCCAGCGCAATGGGAAAGACCAGGTTTTCCTTTTCGCGCCCGAAAAAGGTGTCGTGCTTGAGGGTGTCGATATCTGTGCTGGCAGCGCTCTCGCCCAATTTGCGTTCGATGTGTTCATAGGCGATGGCCAGGAAACCGCCGGTGCCGCAACCGGGGTCATAGACGGTCTTGCCCGGAGCCGGATCGACGGTGTGCACCATGGCGCGGATCACCTGGCGGGGGGTGAAGAACTGACCGCCGTCGGAATTCTTCTCGCCCATCTTCAGCAGCAGGTCTTCATACACCTGGGACAGGGTAAAGAAGTGGGTGTCGTCCACCCGGTCCCTATGGATCTCGTGGACCTTGTCCAGGATGTCCCGCAGGTTGGTCTCGGAATCGACACGCACTTTTTCCACCGCCGTCATGATGCGGCCGATGATCCGTTGTTTGGGGGTGGCGGAGGCATTCGGCAACCCGATTCGGGTGTCCATGTCCAGCCCGTGCAGATGGGGCAACAGCTCGTTGTTGATGAAGTCGAACAACCGGCCGTCGCCGGCGGCGTAGAGTGCCTGTCGCTTCCAGCCGAAGGGCTTGTCGTCATCGGGATCGGTTTTCGGATGATCGGGCCCGTCGGAATAGGGCGCGGCCCAATCCCGCCACCGGTAGGGACTGGCCAGCGCCGGGGTAAAATCCGCCCCCACCACCTCGGCCTCTTCCCGTTCCCTGACCTCTTGGGCATCGAGAATGCGCAGAAACAGAATCCAGGTCAGCTCCGGCACGTATTGCAGGGCGCTGGCGCAGTTGGAGCGGCGCATGATGTCGCAGATGGATTTGACGAAGGCCGACAGGGATTGGGTGGAGGCGATGGCCCGGGGTGGTTTTTTAGTGGTTTTACGCGCCATATTTTTAGTGGGAACCTTCGAGGAGAATCATGAAGAGTAATCGGGTGTCTATTCGCCCCGGCCTTTTCGAGACGATTCAATCCGCTTCAACTCTTCCTCCGCCGCGATGAAATGGCGTTCCACCTCGGTCGGCGCCGCCAATTGCTGCCGGTGGAATTTTTCGTATTCCTCATGGGCCTTGGCCAGCGCCGCCTCGTGGCTCACGGTCCCGGCGTGGGTAAGTAGCTCGCGCCCGGTCAGGGTCAGGAACTGGTGCAGGCGCTCGATCCAATCGTTCATGGTCATTGGCGTGCGGTTGAGCGCCTGGATCTCGGCCAATTCCAGGTAGGCGGTCACTATGCGGTTCAGGGTGCTCAACTCCTCCTCGTTGAGATAGTTCTTGGCTACCTCCACATCACGCCTGAGCAACCTGTCGCCGGGAAAGTTGGTGATGCCCATATTATGTTCGTCGGCATCGGCCCGTTGATGGATCAATTCCGCCGCCGTGCGGCCATGGGCCGCCCAGTGCATTTTGTTTTGCACCTGCTTGAAAAATTCCCGGGAGGTTTCAGCCCTCGGATCGTAGTCGCGGCTGGTGGCGTAGATATCCAGCACCTTGCGCCAGAAGACCTTTTCCGAGGATCGGATGTCGCGGATGCGCGCCAGCAACTCTTCGAAATAACGCCCGCCATCGGGTTCTTTCAGCCGCTCGTCGTCCATGGTGAAACCCTTGACGATATATTCCCGGATGCGCTCGGTGGCCCAGATGCGAAAGCGGGTGGCGATGGCGCTTTTTACCCGGTAGCCGACAGAGATGATCATGTCCAGATTGTAAAAATCCAGTTCCCGCCGGACATCCCGGTTCCCTTCCCGTCGAACTGTTAAGAAATTCTTAACAGTTGCCTCGGGCATCAACTCGCCTTCCTCGAAAATATTGCGAAGGTGCATGCTGATGTTGGGTACCGTGGTCTGAAACAGCCGCGCCATGTCGGCCTGGGTCAGCCAGACCGTTTCCCCTTCCAGCCGCACATCGAGCTTTAGCTCTCCGTTATCGGTTCGATAGAGCAGCAGTTGACCCGTAGCGGGGGCTGTTTCTTGTCCGGTTTCTTTTGTGGTTTTCTTGGTCATGGTTATATTTCAGGGGGACATAAATGGTTACATTGCCTGTTCAGTCCAGTCCTTGCCACCCGTTAGCAAATGAACTAGACTTTCATTCAGCGGCTAGTGAGTTTGTCCCAGTCGGCGAGCCTCTCCTTCGGAGCTAGTCGTTCCCGATATTGAAAAGGGTGGCCTCACATGGCGAAACCGTTATTACAGGAAAACCCCTGGGTACGAGACCCGAAAAAGCGTAAACGCGCCCTGCGCCGGTCCGCCGCCAGTTCCTCCGCCGTGGAAGGCATCCATAAGCCATTCGCCGCCAAGTCCGTCAATCCCCGCCAAAACTCTTCAACGACCGCCGGATCACGCGGTTGAGACAGCTCTCCATGGGGCCATAATCGCCGTCGAGGGACGATTGCACCGCGGCAAAATAGGTTTTTCTCCCACGCCCGGCCAGGGGTGAGAAATCCAGCGGCGGCAAACCGGCCTGCAAGACCATCAACCAGGCCAGCAGGCGCGCGCAGCGGCCATTGCCTTCCCGAAAAGGGTGAATCAAGACCAACTCGGCATGGGTACGCGCCAGCGCCTGAACCAGCCGCGCTTCATCCATGCCACGACAGGGCGTATGCTGAACCAACTCGTTTTTCTCGAATGCGCTCATCAGGCGTGGCACCTGGTTGGCGCTGGCGAACAGAAAGCCCGCCTTGCTGATATTGACCCCGCGATACTCCCCCGCCCAATCATAGATCCCGCCCAGCCATTGCCGATGCAACCGCTTGATATCGCCGGCGGTAAAGCGATGTTCGGCATCGTAATGGGCGATGGCCCACTCCTCTACGGCAATCAGCGCCTCGGACTCCGCATGCTGCATCTCCCGCACCCGCGTGATGCCAAGCCGGTTGCGCGGTACCCGGCCACGGGAACCGGGCTCGAATTTCGCTTCGGGGCCGGCGGCATGGTAGCGGCCCTGGGTCATGGCGTGGATTCGAAGGCTTGGGCAAGCACGCGGCTGGGAAGGCGGTTGATGTCTGCCATCGCTGCCTTGCTTGAATTTTCCATTGCGTCGATCTCGGTCATGGCGGCCTGAATGCGCGCCACGATGTACTGCTGTTCGGTCTTGCTGGGAGCTGGCACTTCCAGCGCTTTGATTTGCCCCCCACTCAAAGCGGATCGACTCCCTCCACGACCCTCGGAAAGTTCGCGTAAGTCGTGGTAGGACGATTGCAGCCAGAGCTGTAGAAAGCTTGCCTCCCATGTGTCGTTGGGGAGTACGGCAACGGAATGTTGATTCGTCGTGGCCGACACCTTTAACACAGCAGATCGCCCTCTGGTCTTTCCTTCGCCAGTAATGGCTATCAGCACAGTCTTCGGGGGGAGCAATGTGAGCGAACATTCGGTCAACGCCTTCCCCGAAATTGATTCCCTCACCGCTGTAATCGGAGAAAAGTCAATTTCGCCCGTTTTTACCCAAGCGATCTCCGCTGGGCGCCAATACGCGTCGTTGTCACGTGAAGGCGTTACCCCGCTGGTGATATGGGCGCAATCGCCAAGCTTCTTTTTCGGTGCTTCATCCAGTTCCGCAAAGAACGCCTTGAGCAGGCGGGCGCGCAGCAAGCGAGTATCCCGCAACCGTGCCTGTGCCGCCCGGTGGGCCTTTTCCACTTCGGCCAGTTGGGCCTTCAGGCGGGCGGCGATTTGGCGTTGTTTTTCTTTGCTTATTACGGGGACAAGTAAGTCTTTAAGATATTTTGAGTGCCTTCCATAACCATCTTCTGGCAATTTGGCACTTTTCAGAAAGAGATAGAGAAATTCTGCTTCATATTTTTCCGATGCCTTGTAAAGCCGCACACCGTCAGCACCAACAACAAACGGAAAATCGATAAATTTCACAACACGAGTATGATCGCCAAAGACGATATATGGCTCATCTATCCGCTCAAGGTCTTTTCGAGTCGTTTTTCCAGAAACCACATTCTGCCCTTGGTCAACAACACAAATCGAACCCGCAGGCTCGTACTCAGATTCCTTAATCTTTAGCTTTCCCACAGGAATTGAGATAAACGCTTTTTCAAAAGGTAGGGTTTCAATACGACTCATCCCCCAAACAACCTCACTTTCGCTTCCCGCATCACCTCCACCGGCTTGCCCAACACCCGCAACGCATCCATCCCCCCCGCCCGCTTGATTTCCGGCACATCCCACAAACTCCCGCTCTCCAGAGTCTCGGTGCCGCCCTGGGCAAACTGGTGGCCGAAGCTCTTCAGCACGATGGCGGCCTTGTCGTCCATGCGCTCGAACCAGTTCTTGTTATGGGCGATATACCACTCGCCCCGCGCCAGGCGCGTGAGCGCCTGGGCGTGGTAGCCGTGGTGAGAGAGGAAGTCGTAGAGATCGAAGTCGTTCATTTCATCGATCTCCCGGATGGCCTCGGGGCTGAGGTTCTCCCTCAGCAGGTGGGCCATGAGCCGGCGGCGTTGGGGGGCCTCGATCCAGAGCGCCCGGAAGTCATGGAGATCGTGGGCCTCGGACAGGACGCGCCCGATCACCGCCCGGCGGTACTCGTCCACCGGGATCGGCGTCGCCCGGCCATGGCGGCGGACCAGGATAAAGCGCCCCCGGGGGTTGATGATCACCGTTTGCCCGCCCATCTCGGCAATGCTGGGCGGTTCGGGACTGGGGCCAGGACCGGGATCGGGACCTTCGCCGTCGTCCTTGCCGCCGCTGGGGCGAGGCGGCTTGCTGATGAAGTCGGCGCCGAACAGGCGGGTGACGTCGGTGTAGTCGTAGAGCCAGAATTTGTATTTTTGGGTTTCTTCATGGATGCGGGCGCCGCGCCCCACCATCTGATGGAACTTGATGGGCGATTGCAGGTAGCGGAAGAACACCACGGCATCGAGGCGCTCGATATCCACCCCCGCCTCCAGGAGATCCACGGTGCAGGCAATGAAGGCGCGCTCGCCGGAGCCGCGCAGGGGTTCGATGAGATCGGCGCCCTTGTTCGCCCCGCCCATGCACTTGAAGGCGTAGTGGTCCTTGGGGGTTCGGCCCCGGTCCTGGCACCAATGGATATAGAGGTTGTTCATCCCCATGGCCACTCGGTCGGCGTGGATCTCCCGGGTGCAGAAGATGATCACCTTCTGTTCCGGTCCGCCGTTCTGGCACAGCAGTTGGAACAGATCCTTGCACATGGCGGGGGTGCGCGATTCGATGAAGAGATCGTTGTCGAAGTGCCCGAAGGTGTATTGGTCCCGGATAAGGTCCTCTTGGGTCAGGGGTTTCCCGGTGCGAAGATCCGTGGCCCCGGCCGCCACCACCTCTTCCCCGGTAAAGGCCCGGCTGTCGATATTGGCCCCGCGGGACACGATCTCGCAGGCGGCGAGATAGCCGTCTTCCTGGGCCTGGGGCAGGGTGTATTCGTAGACCGGCTCGCCGAAGTACTCGTGGTTGTTGGCGGTAATATCCCAGTCCTCGGTGGTGGCGTTTTTGGATTCGCTCAACTGGCGCGGGGTGGCGGTGAGTCCAATGTGGATGGCCTCGGGGTTGCGCCGGAGCACCTCGGACCACTTGCCCCAGGCGGAGCGGTGGCATTCGTCGATGATGATGACGCTGAAGAAATCCTCGCCGTAATGCCGGGTCAGGAAGCTGGCGAAGCCTTCGTCGTCTTCATCGTCATCCAGGCCCAGGGTCTGGTAGGTGGCGATGTGGATGCGGGCGTTGCGCGCGGCATTGCCGCCCCGTTCGGTCCTGACCATGCGGGCATTGTCGCCAAAGGCGGCGCTGAGTGTGGTATGGGCCTGCCCGCGCAACTCGTCCCGGTCGCACAGGAACAGGGCCGGTTTGGACAATTCTCCGACGACCTGACTCAAGCGCCACAGCAGATTGGTGGCGATGATGGTCTTGCCGGCGCCGGTGGCCAGCGACAGCAATACGCGGGCCGGTTCGTTGTTCCGTCGGCAGCGGATGATCTTCCCGAAGGCGGCGCGGATGGCGGCATCCTGGTAGTAGCGGCCCTGCGCCCAGGCGGGGCTGTCGGCCTGGAACAGCATGGCCGCATCGGGTTCTGTGAGTTCGATGCCGGTATCCCTGGCGTAACGGGCGGTGAGTTCCGTATGGGAGGGAAAATCGGCAAGGGGAAACGGGCCGCTTTGCAGACCGGTGAAGGCATCGAATTCCCCGTAGCGATGACCATTGGTGGCAAAGACATATTTGACCTGGAAACGCCGACAGTACTCATCGGCATAGCCCTTGACCTGCTCCATCCCCTTGAGCGGGTCTTCGTTTTCCCTTTTCGCCTCCAGGACGGCCACCGGCAGGGAGCGGGCTGCCTGCCCGCGAGGACCCCGCGCGCAGAGCAGGTAATCGACGCGCCCCGGCCCCTTGCGGCGGCGGCCCCTGGGGCCCGTGGGGTCCACCGGCGCCGGGGTCTCCAATTCGATCCGCGAATGGTCGTCGTAACCCTTGTCGCGCAATACGGGATCGATGAGATGGAAGCGGGTTTCGGACTCGTTGTGGTTCATGAATTATCCCTATCCGGCCTCCACTGCCTTGTATCCGAACGACGACACGTTAGTCGGCATGGCCCATGGCTTTTCGCGGGCTTTAGCCGTGGTAGAAAAAGCTCATGCATCGAGCAGCGGCCCGACGATCTCCTCATAATGTCCGGCCAGGGACAGATGTCCGCCCCCGGGCAGGAAGTGATCGCGGGTCTCGGGTATCCGACTCGCCAGATAGCGGCCCATGGGCGGCGGGATGGCCGGGTCGTCCCGCCAGTACCACAGGTGTACCGGTATCGGGATCTCTTCCAGCCGGAACCCCCAGGGGGCCAGTTGGATCCTGGCCTCCCGGGCCCAGCCCCGGCTGCCCTGGCGGGTAGCTTCGGGCAGGTTGCGCTTGAATCGGGCGCGGACGTCGGGGTCCTCGAGGTGTTCCCTGTCGGACGGGGAGAGAATGGCGGCCAGATTGTCGAGGCCCTTGTCGGGGTCGCGCCCCCGCGCATGGGCCTGGAGGGCGATGAGGACCCTCAGCAGCCATTCGGGCCAACGGCCGGTCTTGAAGGCCCCGCGCCAGGCGGGCCCGACGCCTTCATAGGGGTTTTCACGGTCGAAGGGCGCGGGCCCGCTGACAATGGCGGCCGCGGTGATCCGCGCCGGCAGCCCATGGGCGCAGGCCGCGACGTACGGCCCGCCCGCCGAGACGCCGAAGAGGGCGAATCGCCGGAGACCGAGGGCGTCGGCCAATTGGGCCATGTCCTGGGGGAAATCGAGCAATCTTCGCTTGGGCTGGAAATCCGAGAGGCCGTAACCGGGCCGGTCCGGCGTGATGAGGCGGGCGCCCAGCATGACCGGGATGGCCTCGTCCACCGGGCGCGCGAGACGCGAACCGGGGTTGCCGTGGATGAAGAATACCGGTTTGCCGGTGGGATGGCCGTGTTCGGTATAGGCCAATGCCCGTCCGTCGCGCAGCGTGATGGTCTTGTCTTGGAGGGTCATTTGTTTAATTTCGAAATCAGTTGAAAGTTCGGATGGCATTGGAAATTATGCTTAACCTCAATGGTGTTACATATTTCAATACGATCAGCGCTTGTTTCGCGGGAAGTTCAAAATATGGCCGTTGAAAGTATATCTTCCTGGGATTTATTTTCCTCGGACGTCTCCCCACAGATATTTGTGTAATGGGATCTGCAGGCGCGCCGGCAACCGGTCGGCGAGGATCCACTCCGCCAGCTCCCTGGCCAGCGCGTCCGCGGGCGGTTGGCCGCTTTCCCGTTCCCCCTGAACGGGCAGAAAGAGGACTTCGCAACGGGCGGCGATATGGGACACCGCCAGTCGATCCCTGGCCCATTCGTAGTCCCGGCGGTCGCAGATGACGAATTTGACCTGGTCTTTGTGGGAGAGGGCGGCCAGGTTGGCGGGGCGATTGGCCGCCATTTCCCCGGAACCGGGGGTTTTGATGTCCATGACTATGGATACGCGTTCATCCACGCCGGATATATCCAGCGCGCCGCCGGTTTCCAGGGAGACCCGATAGCCCGCTTCGCACAAGAGGGCAAGCAGCTCGCGGCAGGCCGGTTGCGCCAGCGGTTCGCCGCCGGTAACGGTGACGAAGCGGGGTTGCCCGCTTGGGTCCGTTATCCCCCGAACCGCCCTCAAGACCTCGGCGAGGGACATCCGGCGTCCGCCCTGGAAGGCGTAGCGGGTGTCGCAATAGCGACATCGCAATGGGCACCCGGTGAGCCGGACGAATAGGGTAGGGTACCCCATCGTTCGGCCTTCGCCCTGTAATGAGTAGAATATTTCCGTGATGCGAAGGCGCTCTGTTCGGGGGGGGCGGGTGCCGCGCACGCTAAATGCCTTCGTTTTTATGTGCTCTCGGCACTGTTGGCAATCCCGGATTATCCGGTTGCGCGCACACAATCCACACGGGATTCTCCGCCGCCAGACGGTGCATGTCCAAGATAGGCCGACCGCGGGCCACGGTCAGTTGCGTGACATCCCACGTCGTCCCCCGGGCTTTCAATATCCCCATGGCCGCCGAGAGGTTTTCGAAGGTCACGAAATTCATCACCAGCCGGCCGCCGGATCTTAGACGTTCCAGGCACAAAGAGAGCAATCCCGCCAGCTCGCCGCCCGTTCCACCGATGAATATGCCATCCGGGTCCGGCCAGTCCCCGAGACCTGAGGGGGCCTTGCCGTGGGCCAGTGTGTGGTTGGTCACCCGCAGCCGCCGGCGATTGTGGGCGATATCCGCGCAGCCGCGGGCGTTTTTTTCCATGGCGTAGACGTGGCCGTCGGGGCACAGCCGCGCCGCCTCCAGGCCCACCGCGCCGGAACCCGCGCCGATGTCCCAGACGATGCTGTCGACGGCGAGTTCCAGGCGGGCCAGGGACACCGCGCGCGCTTCCCGCTTGGTGATCAATCTTTTCTCCCTCCGTTGCCGCCGGTCCCGCGCGCCGCCACCCGCTTCCATGATTCTTCCATCCGAAACCGAGGCGTTGTCGCCGGTTGCCGAGGGCGGTATTCGGGCCTTGGGGTAGTAGGTTTCGTCGGGAAGACCGAAGAGCGTCGCCCGGGGGCGCGGCTCCACGCGCCAGAGCAATACTACGTTGGGCTCGGCAAAGCGCTGTCGGGCCACATCCTGGGCGGCGCCATGGGCGATGACGCGTTCGTTTTCCCCCAGAAGCCGTTCGGCCACCGCCAGAAGAAATTCATCGGCGAAACCCTCCGCCACCAACAGCCGCGCGATGCGGTCGGGGCCGTTGCTCGGGCTGGTGTAGACCGCCAGGCGGTCGTGCCGTCCCAGGGCGCGCAGGAGCGGGTACAGGCCGTGTTCGGGCCCCGCCCCCTTGGGCCACTCCCCCGTGTCCGGGCCGTGCACGGAGAGGATCTTCATGTCTTGCCAGGGGATCCCGAGCCGGGCGCAGGCCAATTGCACCAGGGAGACATTGGGCAGGATCTCGCAGGCCTCGATACAAAGCCGGGCCTGAAGAAAACCGGCGATCCCATGACACAGGGGGTCGCCGGTGGCCAACACCACCACCCGTTGTCCCGCCGCCCGGGCCTTGCGTATCCACTGGGGCACCCGGGCCAGTTGCCCGGTCAAATCCCGCGTCTTGGCGTTGGGGGCAAGCGCATCGGCAAGGAGCGCCAAGGCGCGGGCGCCGCCGATGACCAGATCCGCCCGGCGGAGATGGCCAAGCGCCTGGGGCGTCAGGCCCTGGACCCCGTTGTCCAGGACGCCGATGATGCGGCAGGGGTTCGGGTAAGCATTCGGTGTATCCATGGGTCTTGGAGCGTGTCTGAAAATTGGGAACTATATACATTACTAGTGGTCTATCAATCTAATAACTTTGGATAAAGATGTTTTAGCTTGATA
>CAZQHJ010000043.1:0-15643 GCA_964593225.1 uncultured Thiotrichales bacterium | reverse complement strand
CCCCCTGCCCCTGCGGGGCATGAAACCCTGAAAATTTCAAACTGAGACACGACCCTTTTCGAGTGTTACTCATCTGGCCTTATAACCTACATGCACGAAAAAGACCCGAGCTGTTTCCGATTGGACTGGGCTATTTATTGACTAGCTTGCAGAAAAACGGCTTATACGGGCATATACTGGACTGCTGTGTTCGTGATTTACCGCCGGATAGTGATGATTTCAAGCGAGAATTAGTGTTACTACGGCCAAATGTGGTAGGCATATCGTGGTGGAGCAACAATACTCCCATGGTTAAACAAACCATTCGAGTAGTTAAACAGGTATTGCCTCAAGCGTGCATTGTCTCTGGCGGACCTCATCCTACCGCCTATGGTGATGCCCTGCTTTCCGCCATGTCCGAACTCGATTTCCTCTTTTTTGGCGAGGCAGAGGAAGGTTTTCCAAAATTGGGGCGTCTCTTGAGTGAGGGAGAGAACGGAACAAATACCATTGATTTTTCCCTGTTGGGCGATATACCTGGACTGATTTATCGGAACGATAAAGGATCAGTGCGGAAAAACAAGCAATCCTTCGAGAAGAATCTCGATGCACTAGGCGCCATCGACTATGATTTGCTGCAATTGGCCACCTATCAAAGCAGGGGTTATAGCTATGGCGGGAAGGCTATTCGCGATAATTAAGCTGACTGCCCCTTTGGTAACTACTCGCGGCTGTCCTTACAAATGCAATTTCTGTAGCGCGCCCATGATGAATGGCCGCCAGTTGCGACGACACAGTGTTGGCTACATTCGTGAGCAAATATTACGTCTTTACCACGAACATGCAGTGCGCCACATTGCATTTGTCGATGACAACTTCACGTTGAATACGAAGTGGGCTAAAACAGTTTGCCAAGCCATCGCGGAATTGGCTCTACCGGGATTGGTTGTCGGCACACCGAATGGGATTCGCCTAAGCCGCCTGGATCGGGAGTTGGCCTACTTAATGCGCCAGGCCGGGTGGCGAGAATTGGTTATTGCACCGGAATCCGGTTCACCACGGACTTTACTGGAGATGGATAAGGATCTGGATTTGGCATTGGTTCCACGGGTAGTGGAGATGATTCATAACGCTGATCTTAGGGTTGCTGCTTTCTTCGTGCTCGGATATCCGTCCGAGACTATGCAAGATCTCCTTATGACCGAAAAATTCATTGCGGATAATGAATTCGATGAAATCTATCTACACATTTTTCAACCACTTCCGGGAACGCCGATCTTCGACCGGCTGGTATCAGCAGATGAAATCGACCGTAATTTTATGCCCGGCGGCTACCAGCAGGTTACCTATAAACCGAGGTTTCTCGATAAAACCCAGATCCGCGATGTCTACAACAGAATATTAATCGATTTTCAGGTTCGCCATGGAAATGATCCTGAAAGAAAACCCCCTGCGGTGCTACGTTCACATGAGTCCCAACTATATGGTGAAGATTTCCATGACTTGTCATTAAGCTGGGGAAAATTCTAATACCATTTAGCCGATTCCGAAGAGGGTAAAAAATGCATGACGGAACAAGATGATTCTGCCAAAGTTCGACGCATCGTGGGAACCCGGCTACACAGCGCCAGACTCACCAAGCTACGAAACCAAAACTGGATTCGGGAATGGTGCGATCACGCGCTGGACTACGCGGACAGGATATTGATCGCGGCGGACAATAGCTGTTACGCCCCGCTTTGCGGGGAGTTGTCCGACTATGGCGCCCGCGTGACCGTCCTGTTGGTGGAGCCGTGGCTCAGCGTTACCCATCCGCTGAACACCCTGGTGGAGATGGCCCTGTCCCGGGGCGCCACGGAGCTGGTCCTGCAAAGCAGCGAGGTGTGGGTGGAAAAGCATTGCATCGACGCCATGTCCCGTTACCTGACGGACGACACATTGGTGGTTGGCGCCAGGATGTGGGAAAACCATGCCGATTCCCCCGGACAGTTCCCCTTGACGGGACTTACCTCTCCGTGGAATACCCTGGCCCTGTGGGATTTGAGAAAACTCGCCAGGACGGGATTTCTGACCGTATCCAGCGGTCTGTTGGACGGTATCCCCGGCGGCGTGGAAGAAGTCGTGACGATTTCCCTGTTGCAACATATGGATCCGGATCACTGTATGGCCAAGATATTCAAGGCCTCCCGCCTGCACTGGGCGATTGATTGCGTGGAGCCCGAACGTGAAAGGCTCCACGAAGCCAAGATGCAAAGCAAATATGATCGCGCGGAGGGGCAACTGAGGCATTTGGGGATTCCCAGGGGATCGGTCATCATCCTGGGAGAGGCCGATAGCTGATGGACGTCCTGGTAGTCGGCACGGGCGAATACGTCACCGGTTTCACGGGGGGAACCGCCTCCCAGTCGGACAAGGGCATTGGCGTCGTGGGGATCTGCCTTTTCGATCTGCGGGCCCGGGGCAAGGTAGGCCGAATCCTGCTGGCGGGACGGGACGGAACGCGCTTTCCGGGGATACGGCGACACTTCGCCGAACACATCGCCTCGGTCTATGGGAACCTGGACGTGGCGGTGGAAACCTGGCCCGGGGACGAGCAATACGGCGAAGCCGCCTACCGCGAGGCTCTTGCTTCACTGAGGCCTGCCAGCGCCGTCATCGTGGTGACCCCGGATGACACCCATTGCCCCATCGCCCTGGATGCCTTGAAGGCGGGCATGCATGTCCTGGTGGCGAAACCCCTGGTTCAAACCCTGGCCGAGCACGACGCCCTGATGGCGGCGGCGCGGGCCCAGGACCGCCTGCTCATGCAGGAGGTCCACAAGCGCTTCGACCCCATCTACGCCGACGCCCGGGACCGGGCCCGCCGATTGGGGGACTGTTCCCTCATGAGCAGCTACATGAGCCAGCCGAAGGGGCAATTGCAGACCTTCCGGGCCTGGGCGGGGCGGGGTTCGGACATCAGCTATTATCTCAACAGCCACCACATCGATCTCCACGCCTGGATGATGGCGGGGCGGGGCCGTCCGCTGACGGTCACCGCCCTGGGGGCGGACGGTGTCGCGGAAAAGGCGCTGGGCATCGCCCTGGAAGATACGATTACGCTTTCCGTTCAGTGGGAGAACCGCCCCAGCGGTCACCGGGGCATCGGTCTCTACACCGCCTCCTGGATCGCCCCGGCCTCCGACGTCCATTCCCAGCAGCGCTTCTTTTACCTGGGGCATGGGGGGGAAATCCGGGTGGATCAGGCCCATCGGGGCTATTCCATAGCCATGGATGGGGCGGCGGATGGGGTGGGCCTGCGCAGCATCAATCCGCTTTTCATGAAGTACGAACCCACCGAGGGGAAATTCGCGGGGCAACAGGGCTACGGCTGCCGCGGCATCGAGGCCTTCATCGACGCCGCCCGCGCCATAACCGAAGGCAAGGCAAAACCGGAAGATTTCGATGCGACGCTTCCCACCGCCGCCGGGGCGCGCCAGGGGACCGCCATTTTGGAGGCGGGCCGGAAGAGTCTGGACAATGGTGCTCTACCCGTGACGATCCTTTACGAATCCGAGGCATCCCTGGATCCAATCGGTATAAAAATCAAAAGCCGATGATCAGTTGCAGCCCGACCACGGCGGACAGGACCAGAATCAAGCGATTGAAAAAAGATTGGGAGATCCTGGGGAGCACTGCAACACCCAGCCATCCACCAAGGAGGATCATGGGGATCAACGCCGCATCGAAAATGAGGCCTTCCAGGGTGATGATGCCCAAATAGGCAAAAAGCGGGACTTTCAGGCAGTTCACGACCAGGAAAAACCAGGCGGCGGTCCCCATGAAGCTCTCCTTGGGAAGGGAGCGGCTGAGGAGGTAAAGACTGACAAGTGGGCCTGCCGCATTTCCCATGGTGGTCGCGGCCCCCGCAAGTGCTCCGAAAACCCAGGGGAATATCCGGTGTTCGGTTAGCATTCCTGCCGGAAGTACGGTGCGAAGGCCTTCCAGTGCAAGCAGCAGGAGAACCAATGCACCGAGCACCTGTTCCATCGTTTCATTATCTATCCCCGAGAGGAAAAACGCCCCGGCAACCATTCCCACCAGAACGCCCGGCGCCAGCCGGGTCAATTCCCCATGGTCGGCATAATGCCGATAGTGTTTGACGGCCCAGATATCCCCGACGATCAACATCGGCAAGAGTATGCCGACGGAAAGTTTGGCGGGAAAGATGAACGCCATAATGGGAACAATGAACAACCCCGCCGCCGGAACCCCGGTTTTTGAAAAACCTACCAACAACCCTGCAACCACTGCCAGAGAGACTTCCCATAATGACCATTCCATAATCTTGTGCTTTAGACCCCATGTTTTAACTTTACGCAAGCTCAAACATGAAGTCTGTGGTTTTAAGACAAGAACTGTGCCAAAAATTTCCTTTTTGGCACAGTTAGTTGCGAGTTAAACATATCAGTATCTTATCGCGAGAATCTTGAACAAAACGATCAAAAAAGTCCTTGTGGACCATTTTGGTTCCGGTTGACCATGCCGGGTTGGGTATCTGAGGTCGAAGGTGTCTTATATCAAAGAACTTATAGGTTTGCCCACTCGGGCACCACAAGACAGAAACGCCATTTGTAAAATAATCCCGTCCTTTCCTCACAAGGGATTGGGTAAGTACTACCGCACAACCGACGTGTGTCTGAACCCTTTGCTGTTTCGGGAAATCATAAAGCAACTGGCTGACGCGGTATCCGGATACCACGCCGAATGTATTGCAAGTATCGATTCACGTGGTCATCTCTATGGTACCGCTGTCGCTGCCAGCTTGGCATTACCCCTCCTTTGCGTTCAAAAAGGCGGCAAGATCCCTGGACCCACGCTGCAAGAGTCGTACAACATGGTCTACGATCAGGGAAAGGTGTTGGAAATTCCGGCTAATCTTGGTTTGGCGGGGATGAAAGTAGCCGTGATTGACGATGCAATAGCTACCGGCGGATCCATGGTTGCCGCCTGTAAGCTCATGGAAAGTGCCGGATCCACGGTTGTATGTTGCCTGTCTCCCTTCAATGACACGCGACACGAAAAGCGGAGGGTTCCGGCATTCAAGCAGAAGTACTTCCCTATTACCCGGACCTGGTACGATCTGACGGACTAAATGGCCTTTTGTATTTCTCCCGCATTAATCGAGCATTCCCGGCGGGAAATGATGTCGCTTTTGCGGCATCCACAAGGATTTCCATCCTGCTTGTCGTGGACGAATGACGTCATTTAGAACGTTATCGCCAATATGAAGAAACGCTTTGGCCGACTGGGATATATCATTTTCGATAAACGCAAATATGTCTCCCCTGCGTTTGTTCTTTTTTGCGGTTCCGGAACTATAAACACTATCGAATGCCAGCCCAAAAGATATCAAAAGCTTATTCAGCCAATCGCTATCGAGCCACATATCACTTGTCGCAATGACGGTGTAACCACCGGATTTTATATGTCGTAACAGACCTGGAGCACCATCGGCAAGATCAAGTCCCATATGTTCTGCACTCAGCTCAGCATGACAACCTACGCTTACTACTAATGGACTGGGAAGCCCATGCTCATCAGCCCAGTGCTCCAGCCACGCGGATAATAACCAGGGTGTTCCACTTTTTTCATGCGCTAGCCGATAGCGCGTTCTGCTTTGAAGAATTTGCTCGGCATTTGCTGTGTTGGGGTATTGCTTGGCCAATATATCAGCGGCTATACGGGAAACGTAGGCATCAGGGATACGGCGATCCAGCAAGGTATCGAAAATATCGAAAGATACGACACGTATGCTGTCACTATGCTTCTCCAGCTTTTTTACTATTTTTGTGGCCGAAATCAATATGAATCACACAAAACCATACGGCCTCTAATTCCCACAAAACACCCTTTCCGTCAATGCATTCCGTAACCGGTAATTCGGATCCAGGCGTCGGCGAACCCGTTGAAAATCCTCCCAGTGCGGATACCGTTCCGCCAGTTTCTCCGATTCGAGTTTGAAAAACTTTCCCCAATGGGGGCGCCCGGAGAATCTCTCCATCAATTTTTCGAAATCCGCGAAATAGGCTTCATGGTGAGGGGGTCTGCCATGGGGTATGTAGGCAATTACGCCAATATAGCAACTATCGCGACCTTGGCAGGGGCTAAGCCAAACATCATCGCCACGGACAAAGCGAACTTCGATGGGCAGATGCGCGTAGTAGCCCTTTTGTGCAATCAATTCACGGATGCCCCGTAACGCCTCGGCGGTGTGTTCCATGGGGATGCTCCACTCATTCACATGTTGCTTGAACAAACAGTCGAAGGTAAATTGTGTCAAGCTGGGTCCTCTGGAATAGCGACCCCTGTTGAAACGTGCGTATATGCCTAATTTATTGATGATTGGAATCAACGATGGCCGATAGGTTGCCAAATGAAGAAGAGACTCGTACACGTGATGGTCGATGACTTTTTCATTAAACCAAGTATTCATCTGTTGCCACCGACCTAGTGGTCGATGAGTCTGTCCCGGCGGGGTGCGGGTCGCCATCCATTCCCACACCCGATCAGTATGAGGAATATACCAGAAGCGGTAGTGGTCGTTGCGTAGTCGTTCCGGCAAATGCGCCAACACCACCTCCAGGGTATTGGGTTGTTCCGTTACTTCCAAATCGAATGCCTTGCACACTTGCAGCGTGATCTGGGTAATCATTCCCAGACTACCAAGATGGCAGCGCACGGCATCGAGTAATTCGGCATTCTCCTTGGCGGAAATATTCAACACATCGCCATTTGGCGTTACCACGCGCATGGCCTGAACCAGGCTGGAAAGCGTACCGAATTTTACCCCGGTACCATGTGTTGCCGTGCCCACGGCACCGGCGACGGTTTGTTGCGCAACGGAGCCTAATATCGGCAGTGCCAAACCATGAGCGGCTAACTCGTAAGATAACTTTTCTAAAGTTACGCCGGGCTCTACAACCACCGTGGATGCATCAGTATTGATGTCCAGCATACGCTCAAGATTTGTCAACAGCACCAACTCTTCGTCGCTCATGGCAATATCACCGGGTGACAGGCCACTGCCAAATACACGCACATGACTGCCGCGACGTGATATATCAGTCATGATATCAACGAGTTCCGCTTCCAAGTGGGGCCTGTGCAGTCGTTGCGGCGTACAGTGGAACTGCTCCGACCAGTTATAAAAGGTCTGTCCGTTCATGTTCATGGCGGCGGAAGGCCGGTTACTGGTCCTCCCGCCGGAAATTCCCCTCGATAATCGATCCGCCCTGGGGGGTGTGAAATGGCCTCGTTCCCATGGGGATATCGTCGGGACTCGGCACGAATCGGAGAATCAGCCCCCGCCGCCAGGCGGGCACCAGGCAGATGAAGCCCATGGCGTCGGTGAGAAAGCCCGGTGTGAGCAACAGGGCCCCGGCAATGAGGATCGACAGGCCCTCGAATAGGGCAAGGGCCGTGGCCTGGGACTGGGATTGGCGCGTGCCTTGGAGGGTTTCCTGGAGACGAAACAACGTGGAAATGCCTTGCTGTCGGACAAGGAAGGCGCCGATGAGGGCCGTTGCGATGACCAGGAGGATGGTTGGCCATGCCCCGATGACGGAACCCACCTTCACCAGGAAATAGATCTCCACCACGGGGACCAGAAGGAAAAGCAGGAAAAGGAGTTTGAAAGCGCTCATGTGTGTATTCGTGTATCCCCTAGTCGAGGGCGGGTCCGGATGACACCCGCAGGGTTTCCAGATCCCCATCGACGCCAATCACCTGACCGGAGATGGCCGCGCCCGCGGGTGTGCACAGGAAAACGATGGTCTCGGCGATCTGCTCGGGGGTGATAAAGGACTGCAGGGAGTTGAGTTCGAGATAGATCCTACGCAGGGTATCGGCGGGGATACCCTGGATGGCCGCTTTGGCGGCGATGACCCGTTCCAGCCGATCGCCGGCCACGAACCCCGGACAGATTGCATTGACATTGATGGAAAACGGGCCGAGTTCCATGGCCAGGGTCTTGGTAAGGCCGATGATACCCCACTTGGACGCGGCGTAGGGGGTGCGCAGGGGGTAGCCGAACCGCCCACCGGCCGACGACACATTCACCAGGGCGCCGCCCCCCGCGGCCTTCAACAGGGGGGCGGCCCGGCGCGCGCAGAGGAATTGCCCGGTGAGATTCACCGCCAACGTGCGCGCCCAGGTCTCCGGGTCCATGTCCTCCACCGGGGCCGTGGGGCCCGCGATACCGGCATTATTGATGAGGATATCAAGCCCGCCCAGGTGACGGATGGCCTCATGGAAAAACCGGTCGACCTGAGCGGCCTCGGATACGTCGCAAAGGCTTGTCCCGAGTCCCGGCAACTCCGCCTTCGCGCCTTCCAGCGCGGCGGCGTCGATGTCGCAGATGTGGACCTTGGCCCCGGTGGCCATGAGTCGTTCCACGACGGCCCTGCCGATACCGGCAGCCGCGCCGGTGACGATGGCCCCGCGCCCCTGAAGTGAATTTGTCATAGTGCCGCGCACGCTAACTTACCTCCGTTATTCCAGAATCATCTCGATCGCATGGCATGGACACTGCTCGAAACACACGGCGCATCCGGTGCAAATGTCGTAGTCGAACCCATAGCGCCTGTATTCTCCCGTCTCCCCCTCGATTTCGATGACTTTGTTATCCGAGTGTTTTTCGATGGCCCCGTCCGGGCAGGCGCCGTAACAGCCGTCGCACTCGAAACAGTTTCCGCAAGAAAGACAGCGCCGCCCCTCGTAGAGGGCGTCTTCCCGCCCTATTCCATCCACCACTTCGTCGAAGCTCGTTTGACGATTCTTCAGATCGATATGCCCCTGGAAACGTTGCGCGCTGTCGGTGAAGTACCAGACATGCAGCTTGTCGAAGCTGGCGAGATGGTGTTTGGACGGTTTGTGATAGGTTTCACCCCGGAGCCAGGCATCGATATATCGGGCCGCCTTCTTGCCATGGCCCACGCCAACCGTGACGGTGCGCTCCGACAGCACCATGTCCCCACCGGCAAAGAGGCCCGGAAAGCCTGTCATCAAATTCCCGTCCACGTTCAACGTGCCGTCGTTCTGGAACGTGAGTCCGGGGACGTTCCGCAGGAAGCTCGTATCCGTGTCCTGACCCAGGGCCAGGATGAGGGAATCGGCCTCCAGGGTTTCGAATTCCCCGGTGGGTTGCGGGCGACCCTTTTCATCGACGCGCATGATCTCCACCTTGAAGGTGCTGTGGTCGATCGCCCGGATGGTGCGCAGCCAGTGGATCTTGACGCCCTCTTCTTCCGCTTCCTCGGCCTCGAAGGGATGGGCCGGCATGTGTTCCCGGTCCCGCCGATAGATGATGAGGGCCTCTTCCGCCCCCAGCCGTTTCGCGGTGCGCGCCGCATCCATGGCGGTGTTGCCGCCCCCGTAGATGGCCACCCGCCGCCCGAGTTTCAGGTCTTCTCCACTCTCCACGCTCTTCAGGAAACCCACGGCATCCAGGATCTTGCCGGCATCCTGCTGAGGGATCTCCGTGCGCTTGCTAAGGTGCGCGCCGATGGCGAGGAACACCGCGTCGAACTTTCCCTCGGCCTTTTCGGCCAAGAGGTCTTCGACCTTTCGATTCAGGATGATCTTCACGCCCAGCTTTTCGATGCGGTTGATTTCGTCGTCCAGGACCTTGCGCGGTAGGCGGTATTTGGGGATGCCGAAGTGCATCATACCCCCGGCAACGGGTCCCGCCTCGTGGATCTCCACTTCGTGTCCCATGCGCCTCAAGTGGTAGGCGGCGGATAATCCGCTGGGTCCGGCCCCGACCACCAGGACCCGTTTCCCGGACGGCTCGGCCGATATATCGATTTGCCAGCTGTTCCTGATGGCCTGATCCCCCAGGAAACGCTCGATGGCGTGGATATTGACGGTGGCGTCCAGGCGCGTTCGATTGCAGGCGTTCTCGCAAGGGTGATAGCATACACGCCCATGTACGGCCGGCAGGGGATTTTCTTCCATAATCTTTTTCCATGCCTTCCGGAACTCTCCCTGCTGAACCAGCGCAAGCCAGACCTGAATATTTTCCCCGGCGGGACAGGCATCGTTACACGGCGGCAGTAGGTCTACATACAACGGGCGCTGGGTTCGCTGGGGCCCCGAGAATTGTTCATGGGCGAGATCCGGCGGACGTGTGATATCGTGCTGCTTTTCGCTCATAGTTTGTTCTCCTAACACCGACATAGAAGGATTTCCGGAAATGGTGCCCGGTCTGTGACTCTTTCCGACAAACCGTCGATTTTCGGACTATGCCATTTTTCAGCGCAGTCCCTTCGAACTCATAACGGACTGAAAATAACGGCGTCGGAAAGCGTGGCGCGCGAAGTGAATTCTGTCTTTCCGATAGCCCAATCCGTTGAGGCATGCTTATCGTGAGCGGGGCTATTATCTCAGATAAACAAATGGCAGATAAACAAACGCAAGGCGGCGTCTTATATGTCGTCGCCACCCCGATTGGGAATCTCGAGGATATTACCCTACGCGCCCTACGGGTGTTGGGTCATGTGGATCTGATACTGGCCGAGGACACGCGCGTGAGCCATCGCCTTCTGCGGCGATTTGCCATCACAACCCCCATGAAGGCCCTTCATGAGCACAATGAACAAAAAATGGCGCCCTGGGTCGTCGATAGGCTCCATGAGGGTATGAGCATTGCCCTTATCTCCGATGCCGGAACACCGTCATTGCGCGACCCCGGATTTCATCTCACGCGGGCGCTCCGCATGCAGGGCAAAAAAGTCGTACCCATACCGGGACCCAGCGCGCTGGTCTGCGCCCTGTCGGCGGCGGGCCTGCCCGCGGATCGATTCGTCTTCGAGGGTTTTTTGCCGGTCAAGCAAGAAGCGAGACGTCGCCGGCTTCAAGCGTTGGTGGAAGATCCTCGGACCCTGGTGGTGTATGAGGCGCCCCACCGAATCCTGATGACCGTCAGAGATATGGTCGGGATCTTGGGCGATAGACGCCAGGCGGTCATCGCCAGGGAACTGACCAAGGCCTTCGAAACCCTCTATTCCGGTTCACTGCCGATGATCGAGCGCTGGCTCGAACAAGACAGGAACCATCAACGCGGCGAGTTCGTATTGGTCATCGAGGGAAAACCCAAGGCGGATCCGGAAGGAGAGCACGGAACAATGGCGGAAGAGTCGATCACGGAAGAAGATCGACGGGTTCTTCATCTGCTCATGGAGGAACTGCCCCTGAAAAAGGCGGTCATTCTGGCGGCTCGACTCACGGGCCGAAAAAAAAATGCGCTCTACCGGATCGCCCTACGGGGGTAGTTGCGCACCGCGAATTCCTTCGATGAGGGTTTCTATGATCATCCATGGATGATTGCCGAATTCATGGGGGTGGTAGTTTATTCGGTAAAGGTAAAGGCTCCATTTTTTAAGGTCTTGAAAAAGACCTCCTGGGTAAGAATATGGCCGTCCAGGGTCATCTCATACGCATTCGTGACCCCTTGCCAATCCTTGATGAAGCGCAGCATCGTCGCCATGATGAGCGGTTTGTGGGACTTGCCCTCGGATATGGCCTGAGCCAGCAGTTTGACGGCATCGTAACCCAGGGCGGCCCAGGTGTCGGGTTCCGCGCCATACTTTTTCCTGAAGCGACGGACGAAGTTGCGCGTTACGTCCCTGGGACGTCCGGGATTGAACACGGTGATGATCGTCGTATCCTCGGCGGCCTTGCCGGCCACATCCTGAAGCTGATGGAAATCGAGCTCGATGCCGCCGACGATGGGCGCCGAAATACCCAGGGCGCGCAGTTGCTTAATCATGTTTGCCCCCTGGGGCAGCCTGCTGCCGAGGAACAGGACATCGAAGTCGGCGCTTTTCACCCTCGCAATCAATGCCTGATAGTCGGTTGCCCGGCTGAAATAGAGCTGATCGATGGTCACTGCGACGTCATCGGTATCGTTGATGGCCCAATAGAACAACTTCGCCAAATGGCGGGTCGAAAGCTCCTGATCGTGGACGATGGCCACCTTCTTGTATTGGTGGCGCTGGACGTAGTCGGCGGCCTTTCGGGCAAAGGTCTCGTCCGATGGGATGTTGCGGAAGATGAATCTGGCCCCGTGGCGAACCAAGCCGACCTGGGTGGGGCTGGGCGTTACCAGGACCAGACCGGCGCGCTCATAGATGATGGAAGCCACCATCGCCGTAGCCGGCGAAAGATGGCCAATGACGGCTGCCATGTCCTCGTCCCGGGCCAACTTTCTGGCCAGGCGACTGGTCTTGTCGATTTTGCCCTCGTCATCGTAATATTTGGCAATCAGCTTTTGCTCGATAGCATTCGAATCATTGAATTCCTCGATGGCAAGCGCGGCGCCTTGGGCAAACCGACTCGGCGTGGACGAGGAATCGACAATGGCCAAAAGGATTTCATCGGCATCGTCGGCGGCCTTGGCCCTTTTTTCGGCCTGCCTGAAAAAGTTGTCGCATCCGGTTGCCAGCCCCAACAGAACCAGGGCGGAAAAAACTCTCCAAAATCCGGTGCTGTGTATATAAGGATAAGCGACGTTTCGCATGAGGCTCTTTAGCCAACATAGCGCCGTTCCTATTGGGTTGGCAAATTTTGGCCTGGCGGATTCATGGCGGCTTGATTTTCGGTGTTTTGGTATACCGGATTCACGGCAGTCCGGGTATCGGCGTTCAGGATGATCGGCAGACCGTTCTCTCCACTTCCGATGATAATGACCTTGGCGTTTTCCGATCTCGCGATCTCCTCGGTTGCCCTGATGCCTTGCCATGTCAGGATCTCACCATCGGGGATAGCGGAAGCGATGATCTTGAGCTGGTCACGAATGCCCTCGCCTTCGACCCGTTTCCTCTCCGCTTCCTTATATGCCCTTTCCACTGCAAAGGCCTTCGCTTCGATGAGGTGCTTTTCCCTGAGCTTGAAGCGGATTGCCGCGGATACGCTGTCGGGTAGAACAATGCGCTTGATCAGCACATCATCGACGTCGATGTAACGCTGGGCCAACTGCTCGATGGCCCTGTGGATTGCCTTGATGATGACAGCACGGCCCGTCATATAAATATCTTCCGAGAACATGTCGCCGATGAGTTCACGCAAGACCGCTTCGATCTCGGGGATAATGACGGTGTTCGCGTAGTTGGGTCCCACCTGCTGATGTAGGACGCCAAGCATTCTGTATTGAGGTTGGTAACGAATGGAGAGGATAAGATGGACCTGTAAGCCCCTTTTGGTCAATACGAAGAGCTCTTGGGCGACTTCCTGAATCCTAACATTGTAAATGGAAAAACGGTCCCAAGGGGGAAATAAGTGGATGCCCTCGTCATACACCCGGTCCACCTCGGTCCCCGTGAACAGACTCCAATGGACACCCGCCTCACCAGGACCGACAAGATAAATGACACTTTTTATGACGTAAGCGGCGGATAGCAGAAGCACTAAACCGGTAACCAGCAGGGGAGCTGCCAGCCTTTTCAGGGAGGCGCGAACTCTATCTACATGTACCCTAACGGCGGTCGGATCCATGCGAAGGAGGGAAAAGAGGCGGGCTTTTTGCATTCCTTAAAAAGCGTATCCGAAACCCCCTGGTCCCATCAAGGCGGGAGCCCGATTGTGGCCGGGAAGGCGCGCAAGGCCCGAAATCAAGGCGCGCGGCGAGCTGCATGACGCGATTTCGAACCTTGGGCAACACAACCCAGGCCACAATTAAGGGCGTGCCGCAGTAAGCCGGGAATTCTTCGGACACGCTCTTTTATCGGTTCACGTCCCTTTGAGGTGGGTTAGCTAGCGGCAGTAGCAGATGTGGGTTCTTTTTCTTCCGCATTTATTCCAGAGACGACGTCCTTACCCTTTTTAAACATTTCGGCGTATTGCTTCCTGATTTTCTCGACGTCGAAGTTCAGGAAGGTACCGCCTGACTCGAAGTGGAGAACGAAGATACGGCCCGTGGCGTAGGTGGCGGCTCCCGCCAGGATAGGCATCGTCACCACACCCACCGTTGTACCGGCGGCGGGTATTGCCTTGCTAAAACTGGCGACTGCGGCAGGGGTCAAAACAGTGGGCAATACGGCGCTGACTAGCGAAGTGACGATCGTTCTTACCTTGTTCTTCGTGAAAGGTACATTATAGGCCTTGGCAATCTTGCGAATAAGGTTCATCTGAATCGCGATCAAGGCTGCCATGTCGAACAGGGGGATGGGAAGCAAGCCAATGGCGGAAGCGGAGGCGATGTGGCGTCGGATAGTCTTTCCGACTCCGTTGCTCAGTTTCAGGTTTGCGATCTCTCTTTCGAGCCCCGTTTTTTGGATGCTCTCGGAAGATTCTTCAGGAGATTCTTTTTCGATCATGTCAATAGTCATCTTAAATCCTCTCTTCTGTATAGTTTGAAAGGCTTACATTTGTTGGGCGTTCGGCTCTTATCTACTCGGGTGTTCTTTTTGCCGATACGATGACGACGAAAAATCCCAAGACCGGTGAAAACAAGATGGAAAAAAACAAAAAACCCCAGAATCCTATATTTCTGTTCCTGCCAAGCAAGGCAACGATAGGGCACAGTGCCAAGTACATCGCCTGGATGGCCGGAGGAAACCCAGTGATAACGAATAGAGGAAGCCAGTTCATTCGATGCCGTTTTCCCGATCAAATCTAGCGAGGCTGTGTACATCAGACTAACGAAGCATGGGCAATCTCCAATTATTTCCCACCACAGAGGCATACTCAATTCTCTGTGTCCTTTGCTATCTGCCGATCACTATATATCGATTTGCACTTCCAGATAAAGAACAAGCTAGGTGAAATTTAGTTTGAAGTGTAGCCTGTCTGTTGGAATTAAGGAATACCCAGCCCTATCCAAAAACCCATAAGCCCGAAGGTAAAGAGTTTTGCCCTATGCGAATCCAAGATGCGTAACCCTCTCTGAAACCGGGATAACGCAGAGCGATATGCTTTTCGGACAGACCAGTGATTGGTCCCCTGCATGTTGAAGGCTTTTTTTCGAGAGCGGTTTTGTTGTCAATGGCGTCATCACGCCCGACGCGCGCACACCAATACATAGCTAACACCATGACAAGAATCAGGTTATGTATGCGGTTGGCATCTTCGATGCGAGTGTCTTCCAGACCGAAACCACGGGATTTGAAATCGGAAAACATAGGCCAGACACACCAGCGAGAAGAATAATCGAGTACAGCTGCACGAGTAGGTTTGCAATCGATGGCGATAATCCAGGGTTCCTTGTGCCCCGGTTCATGCAAAATGCCTATGTTGATCATAATCTCGCTTTGGAATAATGACACATTGGCCTCGTAGCGTTCTTGATAACCCTGTGCGAGGGTACCGGTAGTGAGCAAATCTCCTTGGCCAGGGTCAGTGAGAAAATTGCTTTTGAGGCGTATGCGATATTGCCGGTGATGCTGTTCAAGCCACTCGAACAATCGTTCGGAGGGGTAAAAGCGATCTGCTCATAGCCTGACCGGAGCACTTTCAGGAATCCTGATAAGTACTTGTTCAAGAAATTCCTTTTGCTTTTCAAAACCGATAAAGGTGCTCGCGGACGCAGTACGTTGGATAAAGACCCCCCCCTATATTCGGGATTGTTCAACATGGCGGACAGGTCGCAATTCAAATGCTCAAGAATGTGAAACAAAAAACTATCCGT
>CAZQHJ010000042.1:0-15729 GCA_964593225.1 uncultured Thiotrichales bacterium | reverse complement strand
TCCGAGACCAATGGTTTCAACTTTTTTTCGCGCCCCATGTGGCGCCCAGTTCGAAAAGTGCGTTTCGAATGCGGAATCCTTGCCCCAAGGGGGCTATATAATATAGCCCAGGGTTGCCGCGTAGCGGCTACCCTGGGTTAGCGAAAGATGAAAAACAACCCCAACGGGGTTGCGTCATAAAACCTCGACAAATCCCCAACAAAACCACCATGCCGCAATCGTTATCGTCTGTCCATGTCCACCTGATTTTCTCGGCAAAAAACCGCGAATCCTTCCTGGACAACACGGAAATTCGAGATGAAACCCACGCATTCCTGGCCGGTATCGCGAAAAAATTGGGATGCCCGCCCATCATCGTCGGGGGCGTGGCCGATCACGCGCATCTCCTATACTTATCGAGCCGGACCGTCTCCCTGGCCGACTGCGTGAAGGAACTCAAGCGCGTCTCCAGCATTTGGATCAAGCAGCGCGACCCTACCCTGGCGGCCTTTGCGTGGCAAAGTGGTTACGGTGCTTTCTCGGTCAGCGCATCCAATGTGGATGATGTCCGTGAATATATTGCCAAACAGGAAGAGCATCACAAGAGGCGCGGTTTCCAGGACGAATACAGGGCGCTTCTTCGCAAACACGGTTTGGCGTGGGACGAACGGTATGTGTGGGAATAATCATGACGCAACCCCGTTGGGGTTGCGCCACGGGGTGTCCCGATACCCAGGGTAGCCGCTTCGCGGCAACCCTGGGCTATGTTACGTAGCCCCTTCGGGGCAAGGACCCCGCATTTCAAACGTACATCGCCATTCCAGGTTGCGCTTCGATACAAGGCGGCTTATGGAGTGGTGAGAAGTGGAAAGTGGTGGGAAATTGAGCCATCAAAGGAAGTTCATCTCAGGGAGCAAGGAAGCAACGGAAGAATTACATTAACGATTTACGGTGCCGAACATAGCGCCCGAAGCGGAAGATATTTATGTTCGGGCCATGGCAGAGGCGTAGGCGAAGACGGGCAATGCCCCCCTAACCAGCCGTTGGGGGGCAGGAAGAAGAGGACGAGAAAGGTAGGGAAGCCGATGAGAAACCAGGGAAGGGTAAAGGAGGATGTCGCTTGTTCTGCGGGCGTTCTCGCACGGAAACGTGGAAACGGAAACATCTCAACCAATGTAGATTCGATACAAATAAATCACTGGAGGTAACCCATGTGTTCATATAGTGGAAAATATGCATTTGTCCTTGATGAATCGCTTGATTATGGGGACGACTACAGAATTTATAATCCTTCGGATACTCCCGAGGAGGTTTGTGAAGATGGGGAACAGATAGTCGGTTTGCAGGACGTACCAAAACGGGCCTGCGAACTATGCGACGATGACTATGCGCCCGAGCGCACATTGGAATCGATAGATGGACCGCCCGTAACGATTTACGAAGGCCATATTCGACGTTTTTGTTGACGTTGACTCAGAGTGTGTGTCTAAAAATTCCCGGGTTACGAGGGCGGCGGCCCGATTTCGCGCCTTGTGCAACGCAGCGGGCCACAATTCGGGAGCCGTCGCAGTAGACCGGGGATTTTTTAGACACGCTCATCAGAGATGAGGAATGCATCATGAACAAAAGATTGTATTTACGTTATGCAGTGGTAACGATTGCTTGTATTTCTTTGAGTGGATGCTTTCACCAACCCTCAGAACGCATTTTGACCAAGCGATATAAATCTGCTGCTTTCGAGCCCCAGTGCGAGCCTGTCAATGATCAGCTTGTCGAGGGTTATTGGTGTTCTAAGCCCAAGGTTGAAGTTAAACCCAAGGTTGAGGTAAATGTATTTTCTACCAACAAACCGGGCAGCACACCGGCCAAAGTGCTACCGACGGACTTGCCTGAGAAAGCCCTGGCGGCATATATCTCCGAACTCGCAGAGAACATACCAGATAGTGATGAGAAGAACGACAAACTGCGTACAGCACTGGCCACGTCAATAAAATCTCCCCCCGCTGCGGCTTCGTCCAAGGACCTCTCCAGGATTCAGCTTTCCCGTCGGTTGGTTATCACACTGGCGAAGCGCGACTTCAGACCTGGTGATCGGATCGAGTGGATAGAAGTGGCCCTCAAACCGCAGGATGGCGCAAAAATTACCGACTGGTCCAAGTTGGAAAACGAGTACGAAACGGTAGATATCGGTGAACTGGATTCAAAACAGACACGTACTCGGAAATTCAGCTTAGGCTTTAGTGTACCTCAGGTCAACGAGCTGGGTGAGGGAAGCTTTGATAGCGAGAGTACCAAAGGCCTGGATGAACGCATTAAATTGACGCGGAAATTTGCGCGAGTCTCAGGGAGAATCACCCAAGATGGACAGGGGTTTTTTACCCAACAGGGTGCGGCATTGCTGGACCTTGGCGGTACATTCACTGTTGATGCCGGTATCGAAATAACCACAACAGAGGGGCCACAAGTACTGGCCTTTAATGGGCTGTTCAAAAAGGATGGTTCCGCCAACCCCGCGGGCAAGGTTAAACCGACTCATAAATCGGTCTATACGTCCAAATCGTGCCCCATTGAAGGCAAAGTAAGCGTGAAATACGTCATTCGACGCATTAAATCAGGAAATGATACCTATGACGAGGCGGACGACACAGTCGTTTATCAGTACATGTCGCATGATTCATCGGCGTTTAATTTAGTGCCGGAAAAAGCTTGTACTCTTCACTACTGGACCATCCTCGATCCTAATGGGTGGAAACCTCATTGGCGTAAAGAAAGCGATCCGCTTGAAACAAAGCTACCTTTGATCTTTGCGAGTTATGAAGACGCACGGGATTTTCTGAAGTGGATTCGTAAAATCGGAAATATAGCGGGCAAGATTGGGAATTGTGAATTTTTCACATCAAATATGAGTAATAAAGTCGACGATTGGAAAATTGTACGTAAGCGTACACCTTAGAATGTTGGGAGGGATAACCTACGCAGCGTCAACATCGGTTGATGCTGTACACGCCACGCCCGGAGCGCAGAACCACCCCTCCATGGCCACCTGCCAGCTCATCGGGCTCGCCCGACCGCCCTCCCCGCTCGCTTTCCGGGCGGCGGGCGTCGCGAGAGCGATCATCCGGCTCGCCAGCCGGGCGGCCCGGTTCGCCTGCCGAAAGACCTGTCAGGCCTTCCCGGTGACCCGGCAGGCGAGCGGGGTTACGGGGCTCCCGTTCCCGGCGATGGGGGAGGCGAGAGAAGCCATCCGTCTCGCGAGCTACACGGCCCATCAGGCCTTCCCCGTGGCTTGCCGGGCGTACCATAAATCGTTACAATTGATTGATTCGTAAATAAAAATCGGATATCTCCAACCATTTGAGCCTTATGCAAAAGTCTGGATTGCGCCCGCCAGCAAGGCGAAAATGGGCGAAAAAGCGGAGTTTACACGTAGTAAATGAGCATTTTGAGCCCATTTTTAACGCCGCTGGAGGGTGCAAGACGGTCTTTTGCATATGGCTCATTGAAAAGGCAATAACCAAGAGGGTTCATCACCATGGCGCACTTTCCGAAAGCCGAAAGCAAGATCCAACACCTGGCCCACGAGATGGTAACGGGACTGACCGCTCATACGAACCTCTTTCCGGCCCCGCCGGTGACCGCAGAGGCGCTGGCGGCGGCGCTCGCCACCTATACGGAGGCGGCGGAGGCCGCCCTGGAGCTCTATGCCCAGGCGGAACACGCCACCGCCACCAAGGACGAGGCCCTGCAGGTGTTGGTGGATGATATGAAGTTGGATCTGCGCTATGCGGAGAATATCACCCACTTCGACGACGCGAGCCTGAAGCACCTGGGCTGGGGTGGCCGCCGCGCCAGGACCTCCCTGGAGGCGCCCGGTCAGACGCGATCCCTGGAAGGCCCCCGTCAGGGAGACGGCTGGGTCTATCTGGACTGGAAGGAACCGGACGAGGGCGGCAAGGTGGCGGCCTACAGGGTCCAGCGCCGGGAAGGGGACGCGGAGGATTGGGTGGATGTGGGGATGGCCATGGGGCTGGATATTACGGTGTCGGGGCAGCCGAAGGGCAAGCGGTTGGAGTTTCGCGTGCTGGCCGTGAATAAGGCCGGCGAGGGCGAGCCGAGTAATGGGGTGCTGGCGACGCTTTGAGTCGGGCGCGAGCCACCAGTGAGTAAACAAGCTGGGGGCTCGCTTCGCTTCGAGCCCAGCCACCCGTCACACGTCGTCCGGCCCGGAATTCGGAATATCAGCGGAGAGACAGACATGCCACTTTTCTCGCAACGCAAGGGTTATAAACCCCTCGAAAAGGCTTTCCAAAGGAAATCGATCGATGAAGAACTGCGAAATAGGCTATGGAGTGGATTGCAGATTGTCGTATGGGACAAATGGCGTGCCAGAGACGACTTTTATGATTTCGATGATGCATCCAAAGCCGTAAATGGGCTCCTTGACCGTTTTTGGCTTGATTTCTTCAAAAGGCCGTTGGACACACGGCCGGTGTTCAAGCCTTCCTATAACGGTTCAGAGAAGACAGCCTACGAAATACTTCGGCGGTTCTTCTTCGACGCCAAATGGTACGAGGTCTATGACTTCGTCGAATTCGTTCTCAAAAATATTCCGGTGGGATGGGCAGCCCTTCTGAAGAAGTACTGCAATGTTCTTCTGGAAAAGGAAAACGCCGCGTATCGTATCGTCGATGACCAGGTTGTCGAGATAACGAATGAGACGGAAATCGAGGCGGTGGAAGAGGCCTTGTCGACGCGGCTCCCGGCCATCACCGCCCATATCAAGCGGGCGCTGGAACTCCTCTCAGACAAAAAGTCCCCCGACTATCGGAATTCCATCAAGGAATCCATCTCGGCGGTGGAGGCGTGTTGTGAATACGTGACGGGAGACACGAAGGCAACACTGGGACAGGCGCTGAAGAAGCTCAAGGGCGCGGTCGCGATACATCCGGCGCTGGAAAAAGGTTTCTCCGCGATCTACGGGTTCACGAATGACTCCGGCGGCATCCGGCACGCCCTGACGGAGGGAGATGCGGCGCCCTCCTATGCCGATGCCAAATTCATGCTGGTCGCCTGCTCCGGTTTCGTTGGTTTTCTTCTGACGAAGGCATCGGAGACGGGGATGAAGATAGGATGAGCCATGGGCTCGCGAACTGGAAGAAAATACCATGAACACAGAATACACTGCTGTGGTGAAACAAGACGGGAATTGGTGGATTGGATGGATTGCGGAGGTTCCGGGTGTAAATTGCCAGGAAAGGACCTATGAGGCGTTGATGGAAACCCTGAAAGTCACATTGAAGGAGGCGTTGGAATTCAATCGCCGGGATGCGCTTGCATTGGCGGGAGCGGATTATAGGGAAGACAGGATTTCCATTGCGGCATGAAAAGAAATGTCCTGCCGAGGCATTTGCGTGGCCAGGGGTGTGTCTTGTTGAGGGAGGGCGCAAAACATTCGTGGTGGCATAATCCGGTCCTGAATAAACGCTCGGCGATCCCGAGGCATGCGGAAATACAGGATGTCCTGGCAAAAGAGCTATGCAAAGACCTGGGTGTACACCCGATGAAGTAGTTGTCGGCGCGCCGGATGATATCACCGATGCGATAGGCGTTTTTGCGAGAGGGATAAAGAGGATGAATCCAAGTCATCCGTCGTGGTTGCCGTCATGCACGATAGCCGACATCCGAAATACTGGAAGGATAGGACATGACCGGCTCGCAATTTCAAGTACGCACCTTGCAACCGCTGTTTTTGACCGTGGAGGGCATGAAATCCTCCCGGTTTGTCAGGAGATAACTTTAATGATTGAACCGTCGACGCGTTTTACCATCGACTTCGAGCCGGAAATCCACGCGGCCTTGCGCAATAAGGCCGCCTTCACTCATCGCTCGGTATCCGAGATCGTGAATGAGGCGATCCGCCAGTCCCTGCTGGAGGATTTGGAAGACCTTGCCGCCTTCGATGAGCGGGCGGCGGAACCAACCATGACCTATGAAGAATTGTTGAATGATCTGAAGGCCCATGGCAGGCTTTAAGGTCGCCGTCAGGCGGTCGGTTGCCAGGGATCTTCGGCGTATTCCCGGAAAGGAGCTTGCAAGAATTCCGGAATGTATCGCGTCGCTTGCCAGGGAACCTCGGCCTCCTGGAGCGGAAAAGCTGTCCGGGCAAGAGCGGTACCGCCTCCGGCAAGGCGTTTATCGGATCATCTATGAGATTCAAGGATAAAGAATTGATCGTGGTGGTTATCAAGGTCGGTCACCGGCGTAATGTATACAAAAGCATTCAGTAGACTTTCGGGATCAGGGTCTTGCGTTTTCACGGGAGGAAGAAAGAAATGACCGGCCCGCAATTTCAAGTGCGCGCTCTGCAACCGTTGTTTCTCACCGTGGAGGGTATCGGCCCGTTCCAGGCGGAACCGTTCGAACTGGATTTTACCGATGCCGAGGACGAACCCTGCAATTTCTATGTCATCGTCTCGGAGAACGGTGGCGGTAAAACCATCCTGCTGGAACTGATGGCCTGCCTGATGGGACTACTATCGGGAGGGGAACGCGAGGCGCTCGGATTGGAGGATCTCGATACCGGAAAGGGTCGCGCCCAGTGGGACTTGCTGGTGGGGTTATATCGAGGGGGACGGGAGGAGCGCTTCGTCCTGTCCCTTGCCGCGGGTGGCGGCGACCCCTGGTCCCTGGCCGACTGGGACGAAGAACGCCTTGCCGCCTATGGCGCATCGGACCGGGCGCGCCTTGGCTATCGACGCCACGACAGTGATCGTCTCGAACCGGTTGGCATGAATGATGAACGGGCGAGCGGGTTGGTCGCCGCGGTTCGTGGCTGGCGGGATTCTCCCCCGGATGGCTTCGAGGACAATACCCTCACGCTGCCTACCCTGCTGTACTTCGACCCCTACCGCGACATTCCCCCGGTGCGTACCGGGAAACGCTGGATCAGCGAACCGGAAAACTGGGGCTATCGTCCGGTGCACCGATTCGGAAAGGAAGGCGAGAATTGGGGCGTGTCCCTGGATAACCTGCTGGTCTGGCTGAAGTGGCTGGATGAGGGTCGTGATGAAAGTCGCTTCGACAGGGCGGTGAAGACCATCAACGAACGGGTCTTCGAAGGCTCCACCAAGTTCCTCAAGGGGATACGAAAGCAGACGCTGGAGGCCATTGTCAGTAACGACCGCCACATCCACCGCCTGGATCGCCTGGGCAGTGGCGAGAAGTCTCTGGTGCAGCTGTATCTGCGCCTGGGGGTTCATATGACCCGCAATACCATTCTGGTGGTGGATGAGATGGATGTACATCTACACGCCAAGTGGCAACATCGCACCATGCGGCTATTCAAGCAACTCCTTCGGGAGCATCCGGGACTGACCATTATCGCCACCCACCACTCGATGGAACTGATCGAGGCGTTTTCCTTCGAAGTTCCACAGGAGGGGCTCCGCAAGGGCGGATTCATCATCGATGAAAATCTGGAATAAGACCGAGGATAGCCCCTTGCAATTGTCCTGCAAGTTCATAGGCTCCCATGACCGTATCGATTCGCCGTCTTATCGAGACTGCCAAGGCGGCGCCTTTCGCGGTAACGACTTCCGAGAATAGAAAATATGCCTGACCTGAAAAAACTCCCGGTATCGGATACCCGCGCATTCGGCGGGCAATATCTCAATAGGCGGCGACTCTACGTGGAATCGGAAGATGATGACGTTACCGTATTCAAGCAGTACTGGTTCGATGGGCTTGGTGATGCATTGACATTCATCGGAGCGAGCGGGTGCGCACAGGTGATAAAGGGTGTGAAACGTGATCGAGAGCGGCGGATCGAGTCCTACGGGATCGTCGATCGGGATAGTTTGATCACCGGACGCAACGAATGGCGATTGTTTTTCGAAGACAACGATGAAACCTTCCGGGCGGATCGGCCCTTCGGCCCGTACATCCATGTATTGCCGCGATGGGAGATGGAGAACTACCTCCTGCACCCGGATGTCATCGAATGTTATCTGAGCGACAGCAATGGAAGGGCCCGCCGTCCCCGGGCGGAAGTGCTGCGTGATCTCTTCTCGACGCTGCCACCCCTTATCCCCGTGCTTGCCGGAAAACTTCTTCTGCGTCAGTGTGGCCTACCCCAATCGAGCCTGCCCGAAAAGATGGGCCGGGAACAAACCGTCATGGCGTCCACACGAGGCGTCCGCTCGATCATCAAGGAACACCTGAGAGAATATTCTGACACCAATTCGGATATGTCCGTTCACCTGCGCGGCCTTATCCGAAGGCTGAGGCGTTTCGGCGAATCCTGTCCGAAGGATTCCCTGGAACGGTGGCTCGCCTGGATCCGTATCCTGGACGGCAATCATCTCCTGAATTGGATCTTCTACCACGCCGGTATCAAAAACATCGATCACCAGGACATCCGTTTCCATCTCGCCTACATCACGCGCACCGAGGGCAGGATCGACCGGGAACTGACCGAACTGATCGAGAAGATAGCGCTACCAACGATATGACGGATATGCCCATAGCGCCATGCTCGCCCCACGCATCTCCCTCCCCGCCCTCTGGTACAAAGACCACCATCCCCTCGTCTATGCGCTGACCCCCTTCTCCTGGCTCTTTCGCGCCGCCGTCGCCATGCGTCGCCTCGCCCATGGGCATGGGCCGGGCACGGTGTACCATCCGGAAATTCCGGTGGTGGTGGTGGGGAACATCACCACCGGGGGCACTGGCAAGACGCCCCTGGTGATTTGGCTGGCGGGGTTCCTGAAGGAACACGGCTTCCGTCCGGGCATCGTGCTGCGCGGCTACGGTGGAAAGGCCGCCCACTGGCCCCAGTGGGTGACGGGGGATTCCGACCCGCATCGGGTGGGGGACGAGGCGGTGTTGTTGGCGCGCCGGACACGGTGCCAGGTGGTGGCCGCCCCGGATCGGGTGGCCGCCGTCCGGGAACTGGCGGCGCGCACGGATTGCAACCTGATCCTGAGCGACGATGGCCTGCAACACTACGCCCTGGGCCGGGATGTGGAGATTGCGGTGATCGATGGGGTCTTGGGGGTCGGGAACGGTCGTTGCTTGCCGGCCGGTCCCTTGCGCGAACCCGTATCGAGACTGGCCGCGGTGGACCTGGTGGTGGTGAATCATGGCCTGGGTCCGGGTCTTGGCCATGACCTGCCGGGGCGACCGGAGGGGACCCCGGCGGTGGGCATGGGGCTGATCGCCGGGGATCCGCGGCCCGTGGCGGGGGAGGGCGCGGGCAGATCGATAGAGGCCTTCCGGGACAGGCCCGCCCACGCCGTGTGCGGGATTGGCCGCCCCGAACGGTTTTTCGAGACCCTGCGCCGGCTCGGCCTGGACATAAAACCCCACCCGTTTCCGGACCATTACGCCTTTCGTCCGGCGGATGTAACCTTCGGGGATGGATTGCCGGTACTCATGACGGAGAAGGATGCGGTAAAATGCCGCCGCCTCGCCGGGCCTCATCATTGGTATCTTCCGGTGGAGGCCCGGCCCGACCCCGTATTGGGGGCGCGTTTGTTGACCTTATTATGAAAGACGTATTGATGGCGTGGAGTGCTCGTGGATAAAAAACTGCTCGATATCATCGTATGCCCGGTCTGTAAGGGTCCCCTGGTTCACCGGCCCGAGGTGGCGGAACTGATTTGTCGTCCCTGTCAACTGGCCTATCCGATACAGGACGATATTCCGGTGATGCTGGAAGACGAGGCCCGCGAATTGACGGTGGCGGAAACGAAATAATTTCGCTCCGAAAATGCACTTCACCATCGTCATCCCCGCCCGTTATGCATCCACACGACTGCCGGGGAAACCCCTGTTGGCGATCGCGGGCAAACCCATGCTCGAACACGTTCACGCCCATGCCCTGGCGAGCGGCGCGGCAAGGGTGATCATCGCTACCGACGATGAGCGGATTCGAACGGCGGCGCTGGGATTCGGCGCCGAGGTCCGCATGACCTCCCCGGCCCACGCCTCCGGGACCGAACGGATCGCGGAGGTGGTGGCGATCCTGAAAGAGCCGGACCATGGGATCGTCGTCAATGTTCAGGGGGACGAACCCTTGCTGCCCCCGGGCCTGATGCGGCAAGTGGCGCGGGATCTGTCGGACCATCCCGGGGGTGACGTAGCGACCCTGTGCGAGCGGATTACCGACGGGGAAACGCTGTTCGATCCGGCGGTGGTGAAGGTGGTCATGGACTGGAAGGGTGATGCCCTGTACTTTAGCCGCGCCCCGATCCCCTGGGACCGCGACCATTTCGCGACCCGGCCCGATGCCCTGCCCCCCGAAGGCGCCCATGGACCTGTCTACCATCGACACATCGGCATCTACGCCTACCGGGCGGCGTTTTTGCGGGATTACGCGGCGCGCCCCCATTGTCCCCTGGAGAAGGTGGAGGCGCTGGAGCAGCTTCGGGTGCTGTACGATGGCGGGAAGATCCATGTGGGGAAGGCCGTGGAACCCCCCGGATTCGGGGTCGATACACCCGCGGACCTCATGCGGGCGCGTCGCGCCTTCGAAACGGATTCTCTGTAACGAACTGTCTGTAACGAACTGTCTGTAAAAATTATCCAGCACGCCCTAACCGAGTTGGGTGCCGGGTAACCGATGGGCGCTAAAAATGCTTCACGAAGCCTTTTTGCCCCCGATTTTTCATCCATGGCGCCTTGCACAATCCGACTTTTGTGCCCAAGGCTCGAACGCATGAAATATAAGGATACCCAATGGACGGATTTTTCCCACAGTTGGCCCAGCATTGGGCGGCGTTTATGGATCTGCTGACGATAGATCCGGCCCGGCTCGCGGAACCGGATATGGTCTTTCGTATCTTTCTGCAGGTCTTTCTGCTGATCTGTTCGGCGTTCTTTTCCGGTTCCGAAACCGCGCTCTTTTCCCTCTCCAGGCTGGATCTCCAAAAGATTCGCCGCGAAAGACATCCCCACAGCGAGGCCCTTCACGCCCTGCTCGATAAGCCCCGTCGCCTCATCATCTCCATCCTCTCCGGCAACGAGCTGGTCAATATCGCGGCGGCGGCCAATATGGCGGCCATCTTGGTGACTCTGTACGGCGATCAACACGCGGGCTGGATCAACCTGCTCATCATGGTTCCGTTGCTGTTGCTCCTGGGGGAGGTCACCCCCAAGACCATCGCCATCTCCAATCCGGTGAAGATCGCCACCGCCATGGTGGCGGGGCCCATGACTATCTGGGTGAGACTGGTGACGCCGCTCCGTTGGGCCATCCGGGGGATCGCCGACCGAATCACCACCCTCATCGTGGGGCAGGAAAAGGCGGCGGAGAATATTCTGCAGGTGGATGAATTCCTGAGCCTGGTGGAGGAGGTGGCCAACGAAGGCGAGCTCAACGCCACGGAACGGGCGCTCATCTATAACCTCTTGGAGGCGGGGGATACGGAGATCGTGGAGATCATGATGCCCCGGACCCGCACCGCCTTTCTGAACGCCGATATGAGCGTTCCCGAGATGGTGGAGCACTTCATCGCCATTCGCCATTCCCGGGTCCCCGTCTTCCGCATCCACCGGGACAATATCGTGGGTTTTCTCCATGCCGAGGACATCATGGAACTGGTCCTCGGGGATGCGGATCTCTCCACCCTCACCCTGGATGGCATCATGCGCGCCCCCATTGTCGTGCCCCTTACCAAGAAAGTGGACGAGATGTTCGACTTCTTTCAGGAGAACAACGCCAGGGCCGCCGCAGTCCTGAACGAATTCGGCGGGGTGGAGGGCTTCGTGACCATGCGGGATGTCCTCACCTTTATCTTCGGTGAGATATCCGAGGATGTCGCCGGACAGGAGCTCTACCGGGAGCGGGATGACAATGTCTACGAGATCCCCGGCGATATGAAGCTCACCCATTTCAATACGCTGACGAACTTCGGCATCGAGGACCCCAGGATGACCACCATCGGCGGCGTGGCGTTCCGCCATCTGGACCGACTGCCCCGGGTGGGCGACCGGGTCATCGTGGAGGGAATCGGCATCACCATCCAGGAAATGGACGCCCATCGCATCGCCCAGGTCCGGGTCACCCGGGTGACCGCCGAAGAGCTCGCCGACGAAGACGCGGAAGCCGAGCCCGATTCGCCGGATCCCGAGGCCGCGCCCCCCACGGCATCCGACGCCGCGACCCGAACAGGGCCCGTCCCCGCCGAGACCGAGATGGAGGCCGAATCCCCGGAGGCCAAAACGCCACCGGAGGAGGCCGGTTTCATGGTGGAAGAGAGTAGTGGACCCATAGCGGACAGTGAACCCAAGGCCGACGGCGACGAGGAGGCAAAGCCATGATGGACTCGATACTCATCATCCTGCTCATGATGCTCCTGCTCTTATTGAAGGGCTTCTTCTCCGGGACCGAGATCGCCCTGGTCAATTCGGACAAACTCAAACTCCATCACCGGGCCGCCCAGGGACACAAGGGCTCCAAACTGGTGATCAAACTCTTCGAAACCCCCGACGTCTTGTTGGGCACCACATTGGTGGGCACCAACATCTCCACCATCGCCCTCACTACCATCGCCGCCGTATTGATGATCCGCCACTTCGGGCCCCTGGGGGACCTCTACACCATCTTGCTCTTCACCCCCGTGTTCCTCATCCTGGGGGAGGTGGTCCCCAAAAGCGTGTACCAGCAGAAGTCCGACGTCATCGCGCCGGTGGTCGTCTATCCCCTGCGCGTGTTTTCCTGGTTGTTCTACCCCATCGTGTTCGTCTTCTCGCGGCTCGCGCGCCTGGCCGCCCGCCTCGCGGGGGGCGGCGGGACCGGCCAGAGCGTCTTCATCACCCGGGAACAGATGCGCATGGTGGTGGAGATGGCCGAGCGCGGCTCCAACGTGGATGTCTTCGATCGGAGCCGCATCAAACGGGCCATCCGCTTCGCCGAGACCACGGTGGGGGAAGCCATGATCCCGGTGGCCGAGGTCATCGCCCACAATCGCGAGCGCGCCACCCGGCAGGCCATACATATGGTCAGGACGCGCGGCTACAACCGCCTGCCTGTGTACGAGCGCAACATCAGCAACATCATCGGCGTCATCACCCTCACCACGTGGGACCTCATGGACCGGGCATTGGCGGAAAAACCCCTCTCCGAGCTCATCCGCCCCACCCACTATTGCTCCTCCCTACAGACCATCGACGAATTACTGCCCATCCTGCGCAAGCGGGAAGACCACATGGCCGTGGTGGTGGACGAATTCGGGTCCGCCATCGGCATCATCACCATGGAGGACATCCTGGAAGAGGTGGTGGGCCAGATCGATGTGGGGTACGATTTCGGCGAATATACCCGGAACCGCCGCAGGCGGGGTTTCCAGCGGATCGACGAAGACGCCTACCTCATGGATTCCCGCCTACCGGTCTCCGAGGTCAACGAGCTCCTGCATATCGAACTCCCCGGGCGGGAATCCCACACCATCGGGGGGTTCGTGATGGCGAGATTGCGCCACATTCCCAAGGAAGGGGAGACCCTGGTGGAATCCGGGTATCGGCTCACGGTCTCGGAAGCCACCGAGCGCTCCATCGTCAAACTGAGAGTGGAGCGGATTTGAAGCGTAAAGAGAAAGAAAAGTTGAGGAGATGAAAATGCGTGTTCCAAAGACCATGAAAAAATTCCTGGCTGTCAAGGCCCTCACCGGCGGGGCCTTCCCTCCCGCCCTTCTTCCCTTGGCCCTGGCCCTCACCTTGACCCTGGTCCTTCTATTGGCCCTCTCCCCGGCCAAGGCGGGGGTCGACCCCGCCACCGCCACGCCCGCCCCCCCCGGACCCCAGGACACCTGCCCCGTGTGCGGCATGTTCGTCGCCAAGTATCCCCAGTGGATCGCCACGGTGACCTATGGCGACGGCGAGGCCCACCACTTCGACGGGGTCAAGGATCTCTTCCGGTATCTCTCGGATGTCCCCAAGTGGGGCCAGGGCCGCCATGCCGAAGACATCCAGGCCATTTGGGTCACCGAATACTACAACCTCGCCCGCATCGACGCCCGCAAGGCCTGGTACGTGGTGGGCTCCGATGTCCTGGGCCCCATGGGCCATGAGGCGATCCCCTTCGCCACCCGGGAAGACGCCCAGGCGTTCCTGGAGGACCACGACGGCCAGCGAATCCTGGGGTTCGATGAGATCCGAAAGGACCCGCCCCAGGAATTCCGGGCCGGCGGCCCCCATCACCCCCATGGCCACGGAAAATAGCGCCGGGCGGGGCCAGCCCGTAGGAGCGGGCCATGCCCTCGATTGGACTCGCCCCGGCGAGTCATGTATAGAGCTCCCCATTGAAAGCCATACCATGCAACCTTACCCTTTCACCCTGGTTCAATACGAACGGCCCGGCCCCATCCAAGACAACTCGGTCCTGACCCGCCGGCCGTTCGCGGCGATCGACCATTCCTTCGCCGCCGATGCGCGCCGGTTCGTCCCCGGCAAACGGCTGGAGACGGCCATCAACACCGCCATCGCCGTGGGCGAGCCGTTGCTCATCACCGGGGAGCCCGGCACGGGCAAGACCCAGGCCGCCTATTACGCCGCCTATAAGCTCGATGTGGAGCCGGTCATCCACTTTCAGGTGAAATCCGAGACCGTGGCGAGGGACCTGCTCTATCACTTCGACACCATCCGCTATTTCCACGATGCCCACATGGGCGGAGGGCCGGGCCATGACGGGACGCCCGGCGACAAGACCCTCGACAAAGGCGATTACATCGAAAAGCGCGCCCTCTGGCTCGCCTTCGAACGGGCGGGGGAGACCGGCGCGCCGCCAGTGGTGCTCATCGACGAGATCGACAAGGCCCCCCGGGATTTCCCCAATGACCTCCTCCACGAACTGGACAAGATGGCCTTCACGGTCATGGAGACCGATGAAACCATCGAGGCCCCCAGGGCACTGGGCCCCATCGTCTTCATCACCTCCAACAGCGAACGCCGCCTGCCCGAACCCTTCCTGCGGCGTTGCACCTATCATCACATCGAGTTCACCGACGAACGGGTGAAGCTCGCCGTCCAGGCCCGAAAAGACGACTTCAAGGCGCTGTCCCCGGAATTCATCGCCCTGGCCGTGCGCCGGTTCCTCGCCCTGCGGGACCGAAACCTGCGCAAGGTCCCCGCCACCGGCGAGCTGTTGGTGTGGCTCAGGGTCCTCGCCAGCGCCGTGGGCGCCTATCCGGAAACCCTGGAGGAAGACCTCTCGAAGCTGCCGTATCTCGGGGTGCTGTTGAAGGACCATCAGGACATGGTTGAATTGTGAATTACGAATTACGAATTACGAATTGTGAATTGTGAATTGTGAATTAGGAATTATGAATTACGAATTGAAGATCCGGATTTGGGATTTGTGAACAGCGGAAACTCGTCATTCATAATTCCTAATTCATAATTCGTAATTCCTAATTCCTAATTCCTAATTCCTAATTCCATGCTTCCCCTCCTCCCTTTCCTCCACACCATCCGCGACGACATCCCCCTGGGCGTGCGGGACTACCGGCGCATCGCCGCCGCGTTACAGGGCGACGGCCCCTGGACGATAGAACGACTCAGGGACACCCTCCTCGCCCTCCTCGTCAAAAACCCGGACCAACAAGGCCTATTCCTCCGGCGCTTCGCGGCCTTCTTCCCCGCCGGGACCGAGGCCGCCCTCGGCGACGATGAGATCGCGCGGGTTCTGGCCAATCTCCGGGGACTGACCTTACCGCCCCCCCCCGCGCCCCCCAGCCGGCCCGGCCCCGATCC
>CAZQHJ010000041.1:0-15773 GCA_964593225.1 uncultured Thiotrichales bacterium | reverse complement strand
CATCGCCACACGGTATGACAAACTTAAGCGTAATTGTAAAGCTATGTTGGCATTAGCATGTAGCTTTTTTTGGCTACCTATGTGAAACATCAACAGCCCCTAGTTGTTTCTGTTTTTGATGACTCGGTTTGGCTAGCGGATGTAGGCCGAATAATCGGGCGGCAAAATCGTGCCACCGGCCCGCACGCCCGTGGAACGAATAGCGCTTCCCCAATTTTTCGGATCGACGCCGCTGTGGGTCGGGGGACGGAATTGATCCCCTTGCGGTCCCTGGCTCAGACCGGTTCCCGTGGGGGTCGGGGTCGTCTCGGGCAGGTTCGCCAGGCTACCGGTATCGTGTTTTCCGCCGGCCTCGCCACCTGCCCCGGGCGGTGGTTTGCCGATATCTTCCGGGTTGAAGGCCTGCCCGGTTTTGCTCGTAATATTGATGCCCGCCCCCGAACCGTAGTCGGTTTTCCTGTCCGCCTCCGGGTCGTCGGTCGCCGGTTCATCGGCGGCAGACTGCTCCGACTCACGCAGCGCCATCCGCGGCAGGGGATTGCCGGTATCCGCGGCGAGCAGCAGGGCCACATCCGCGCAGAGTAACATGGCAAGTACGCCAAGCACGGCATGGCGCCGGCTCCATTCACGAAACGTCGCCTTTATTAGACTAATCAACAGTTTTCCTGTGCCGGTTTTCTGAAACAGTTCGTTGGCATCTTCCACCAGTTTTCGCCGAAACCCGCCACCGGCGAACATGCCGCGCAAGGCGGCAAACACACGATTACTGCAATCGGTCGAAGCGCCATTGGCGCTACAGGTCAGACTTTCTTCCAGTACCCGAATCGTATGATACTTATGGGGCACCCTGCCTATCATGTAAAGAAATGAGAGAAAAATATAAATGATTAGCAGCACGGAGCCGACCGGTTCCTGTAGGAACGAGGTCCATAATTTCATTTCTCCCCAGGGGATCAGGTAGCCATGTGTTACCCAATGCATGGCGCCCAGTAGCGCAAACAGGCCGATGAGAAAAGAAAAAAGAAAAAAAGGCAGGTGGAAAATTATCTTTACGATGTGAAGGCCGGTAATGTTTCGCAAGAGCTGGCGCTCGGAATCATTCGCCGGATTTTTGGTCAACAATCGGCCCGCTCCGAAACGATGGTTACACCATCGTTCAAAGCGCTCCCGAGGAGGTATGGCGGTACTTTTTGACATGGAATTGGATTCGCGATTTTCGTTACACTTCACCCTAAAAATATCACTACTTCGACATGAATCAAAATTCCGAACCCAGTTCATTGCGTCTGATATTTGCCATGACATTGGCGGGGTTGCTTTCCGGGATCGCCATCGCCGGCATTTACGACATCACCTTGCCCCGGATCACCGCCAACAAGGCGGCGGCATTGCAGACCGCCGTGTTCAAGGTGTTGCCCGGTACCGCCACCTTTCAGGCCATCGGTTACCGGGACGGCAAGCTGTTCGTACAAGAGGACCCCGCGTCCGACGCCGATTTCGTCTATGCCGGTTTCGATGAAAGGGACCGCCTGGTGGGATACGCGATCCCCGGGGAAGGCCCCGGATTCCAGGACACCATCAAACTCCTGTACGGTTACCGCCCGGATGAAGGACGACTCACCGGCATGGAAGTGTTGGAGAGCCGGGAAACCCCGGGACTCGGCGACAAGATCTATAAAGACCCGGATTTCGTGGCGAGCTTCCGCAGGCTTCGCCCGGATCCCGCCATCGTTGCCGTCAAAAAAGGCAAGAGATCCGCCCCCAACGAGATCGACGCCATCACCGGGGCCACCATCTCCTCCGTCGCCATCGCCAAGATCATCAACAAGACCCATGCCCGCTGGCTGCCCAGGCTGATGGAGCCCGCGGACGGTCACGCCGCCTATCAGGTCTATCGGGAATTCAAGGAAACCCACCCCGAGCCGGCGGATGATGCTTCTCCAGGGCCGGGGACGGAAAGCGGATCGGTCCCCCTCGATATCCCCTAGTGCCGCGCACCGGGGCTTCCTTCTGTCGAACGGGGCCTGTTCGGGCGCCCGTCTATATGGCTTGGCTGAATATCCGTGTTTCCGGTTCATTGCGCCATAGCCTGGCATCCAGGGCCATGCAGATATTACGCAGGAAGGGTTTCCCCGCCGGCGTCACGCGCAGAGCCTCGTCCTCCATGACGACGAGCCCGTCGTCCACCACCTCCTTCATCCTCTCCAGCCCTTCATAGAGGGTGGGATGTTGGTCTTTCGGTTGTCGCCAGGCGGTCTCGAAGCGGCACATGATGTTCAGGATATGCCGGCGCAGCACCAAATCCTCCCCATCGAGGATGTGGCCGCGAAGGACCGGCAACATCCCCTGGGCGACGCGGTCCGCGTAGTCCTCGATGACCTTCTCGTTTTGGGCGAAACCGTACCAGCTATCGGAGATGGACGAGACCCCCAGCCCGATGGAGAGCAGGCTTCCGTCGTCCAAATCCCGGACACAACGGTCCGGAGACCCTTCCGGCGCGTCCGGGGCTCCACTGTTCGGGACAGGGCGGGGCGTATATCCCATGAAGTTCCTATGGAGCCGTCCGTCCAGGGCGGCCTGGTAGAGGGCGTCCTGGGGCAGCGCGAAATGGTCCATGCCCACCTCCCGATAGCCCGCCGCCGCCAACATTTCCCGCCCGATCTCGTAGAGCGCCCGCTTTTCCGGCCCCGAGGGCAGGTCTTTCTCCGAGAATTTCCGTTGCCCGACGCCCTTGATCCAGGGCACGTGGGCGTAGCTGTAGAAGGCGATCCGGTCCGGTTTCAGCGTGTTGACGCGTTCGATGGTGTCCACGATACCCGCTTCCCGTTGCAAGGGCAGCCCGTAGACCAGATCGAAGTTCACGGAGGCATAGCCCAGCGCCCGGGCCTCATGGGTGATGGCGGCCACCCGCTCGAAGGGCTGAATGCGGTTGATGACCGCCTGGACCTTGGGATCGAAGTCCTCCACCCCGAGGCTCAGACGCGTAAACCCCAGGGCGAACAGGGTCTCCAGGTGGGCCTTCGTTGCCGAATTGGGGTTGGCCTCCAAGGCGAACTCATGGGGCTCGGTTAGGGTAGCGCCGGAGAGCAGGCCGGTGACGAGCCTTTCCAGGTTCTCCGGGCTGAAAAAGGTCGGGGTACCGCCCCCGAGATGGAGCTCCCTGATGCGCGGCGCATGGCCCAGGAGGGCGCGATACAGGGCCCACTCCTTCAAGACGGCGTCGATATAGGGCCGCTCCACATCATGATTCTTCGTAATGCGTTTATTGCACCCGCAGTAGGTGCACAGGGTCTCGCAGAAGGGCAAATGCACATACAGACCCATCCCGTCCCGTTCATGATTCTCCACAAAGGCGCGGTCCAGGGTCTCCCGCCATCCGGCCAGCGTGAACGTCTCCGGCTCCCAATAGGGCACCGTCGGGTAGCTGGTGTATCGGGGACCGGGAACATTGTATTTTTCCAGGAGTCTTTGATGCATAGGGACGATTATCGGGGTTTGACCCCGGGTTTTCCAGTCAAGGGAGTGTGAAGTAGTGTCTCGGTTTGAAATTTTCAGGGTTCCATGCCCCGTAAGGAGCTAAGGAGAACGGCAACCGAAAATTTCGAACCGAGACACCCGACCTCGAAGTTCGGAATTCCAGGCCTTTGGCGTACAATAGGGGATCGGATGCCGTCGAATCCGCATCGATACCCCATGGGACCCGATACCCGACCATCGGCCCGGAAGTCCGAGGGACAGGGACCCTATCCGGTCGCGCAAACCCGAAGCGCCATGTCTGTAGGCTCGGGCTCGGAGTCGTCGAAATCGAGCCTTGAATTAGTAAACCGAAGTTCCGAGTTGGCGGTTCGAAGCCCGGACCCGGCAAAACCGAATCCCGTGGCGGCGTGGGGCATTTCAGGGCGCGCCTCCAGGTTCCCGGTGCTCACAAGGCGGCGTCCCGCTGATGGCCGGCAAGGCCTGGGGTGGGCGTCATGTAGGGCAGCGACACTCCCCGATAACGTACCCCGTATTTTGGACAGCGGAGCGATGGCCATTTTGGCTCCGATTGCCGTTTGGGACAGATGAACAGCCACCCCCCTTACCGTACAGCCATTGTCTACGATTTCGACGGGACCCTCGCCCGGGGCAACATGCAGGATCACGGCCTGCTCGCCGAGCTTGCCATGGATACCCCCGGTTTCTGGCGGGACGTGGATGGGTTTGCCGAGGTTCATGACTGTGACAGCACCCTCATATATCTGTGGTGCCTGCTGGACGAGGCAAAACGAAGAAACCGCCCCATAACCCGGGAATGGCTGACCCGCCAGGGTGCGCGAATACCGTTATTCCCCGGCGTCGGGAGCTGGTTCGGGCGCATGAACGATTTCGCGCGCCATCGGGATCTGGCCCTGGAACACTACATAATCTCCTCGGGAAACCACGAGATCATCGCGGGAACCCCCATCTACCACCGATTCCGGCGGGTCTTCGCCTCCAAGTACCTTTACGACGAGGCGGGGCGGGCAATCTGGCCGGGAATCGCCATCAACTATACCACCAAGACCCAGTACCTGTTCCGGATCAATAAAGGCGTTCTGAACAATTGGGACGACCAGCGCGTCAATCGGTGGCTGCCCATGGGGGAGCGGCCCCTGCCCTTTACGAGGATGATCTTTATCGGCGATGGCCAGACGGATATCCCCTCCATGAAAATGGTCAGGTACCAGGGCGGTTTTTCCATCGCGGTCTTCGACCCGGATCGCCGGGAAGACAAAAGCGCGCAAGAGAAGACCTATCGTCTGATATCCGAGGATCGGGTCAATTTCGTTGCGCCGGCCGATTACCGGGCGGGCAGCCAGTTGGAGATCATCGTCAGGGGCATCATGGGACGGTTTGCCAGGGATATCGGTTACCGGGAATGATTTCGCGTCCCTAAATCATGGGGCTCCGTTTCGCGGAGTGGAGACAACGGAAAGCGGGGACAACGAGAGGGGAGACAAACAATGCTTGCATCGTTCAAGGGAAAATCGGTCATCGTGACAGGCGGTTCCAAGGGAATAGGCCGCGGCATCGCCGAGGCCTTCGCCAACCGGGGAGCCCATGTGATGATAGCCGCGCGCGGCGAAGAAGCTGCCGAGAAGGCCTGTGAGGAATTATCGGGTAAGGGCGGCCGGGTCGAGTATGGGAAATGCGATGTCTCGGACTGGGACAGCGTTCGGTCGATGGTCGAAACGACCGCGCGGGCGTTTGGCGGCGTCGATATTTTATGCGCCAATGCGGGTGTTTTCCCGCAAACAAAGATCGTCGATATGGAACCGTCGAAATGGGACCGGGTCATGGGGACCAACCTACGAAGCGCCTTCTTATGTGTCAAGGCGGCAATCCCTTATTTCGAAAAGGGCGGGCAGGGACGCGTGGTTCTGACCTCTTCCATCACGGGACCGATGACCGGTTTCCCGGGCTGGTCCCATTATGGCGCCTCCAAGTCCGGTCAGCTGGGATTCTTGAAAACGGCCGCCATGGAGCTGGCGCGTTACAACACCACCATCAATGCCGTCATGCCGGGCAATATCCATACCGAAGGATTGCAGGATCTCGGTCAGGCGTACCTGGACGCTATGGCGGCGTCGATTCCTTTGAAACGGATCGGTTCCGTTGCCGACATCGGCCATGCGGTTTTATTTTTTGCCTCGGATGAAGCCGCTTATATCACAGGCCAGCAGATCGTCGTCGACGGCGGTCAGACCATCACCGAGTCCTTGGAAGCCATCAAGGAAATCTGAGGGCGTGTCTCATTCTACTTATTTCACGTTTGTAAGGCGCCGCTCTTGCGAGCGGCCTATCGATAAAGCCGGCCTGGAGACCGGCGCGCCCAGTGGGGACTTCGATATAGCTTGTCTCTTGCGATAACCTCGACGCTGGGAGCGCCGGTCTCCAGGCCGGCTTGATTAATTTGCGCGCGTTTATCGCGCGCACCTTAAGGGTATCCAAGATAAAAGACGAATAGGACTTTTTGGAAGCCGAACAAGGCCGATTCCATCGATCCGGCGAGGCGCTCGATATGCCCATCTCTCTCGATAAGGAAGTGAAGGTAAGGACTATAAGTGGCGAAAAAGAAAAATCTCAGCAATCCCTTTTCCACCGGCGGCGGTGGCGCGCATTTCGAGGCCCATGTGCAGGCCTCTTTTGTCGCGTTGATGCTCACCGGCGGGCATGCCCCTTGTCTCCCCTGCTGGCCCATCGCGGAGATAAAACTTCAAGGCAAGATCGACGGCTTCGACACGGATGATCTCATCGTTTTCGTCGAAAACCCGAGCAACAAAGAACGACGAAAGCTGCTCGGACAGGTAAAGCATTCCATTGCCATCACCCAAGGCAGCGCCTTGTTCGGCGAGGTGATGCGGGCCGCCTGGAATGATTTCAACAACCCCAGGGTTTTTACCAAAGGCAAGGATGTCATCGCATTGATGACAGGCCCGCTCAGCACAAGAGATGCTGAAACTGCTTGGCTGCTGAATCATGCAAGAGCAAATCCTAATGATCCTGATCGCTTCTTTAGAAATGTCGAAACGGCAAAATTCAGCTCCAATGTGAAACGTGAGAAGCTGAAAGTGCTTCGGTATCACCTTGGAATTGCCAATAAAGAAATTGAAGTTGATGCTGCTGCTTTTCATGGCTTTCTTAAGCACTTCTATTGCTTGGGGTATGACCTGGGTGAAGAAGAAGGGGTTGTGCTATCACTCATAAACTCTCACATCGCACAATTTGAATCGGAGCCTCGAAGATTTGTGTGGAGTCGGATTCTGAAATTTACCAGCAACCGTAATCATCACGCAGGGCGCATTACCCGGAACGATCTACCGGAAGACCTTCTGGAAGCCTTCCAGCCAAAAGCCGTGACGGAAATACCCGAGGCGTTCAAAGCGGTCCGAGAGACACCGAGAACCGATTGGGCGCGACATCCGGATGCTACCTATCTGGCCTTGGCGATTCTGATTGGCGCCTGGAACGAGAAGAAAAGCGACGTCGAGGTCATTAGTCGCTGGCTCGGCATCGGCTATGATGATTGGCTGACAAAGGCGCGGGAGATATTGCACTCCCCGGACAGCCCCTTGTCGCTCAAAAACGGCGTCTGGAAAGTTGTCGATCGCGCCGAGCTTTGGGAACTGCTGGGCTCGCGCATCCTGGATCAAAACCTCGACACCTTCAGCTCCCTTGCGGTTACCGTATTGAAGGAACCCGACCCCGCGTTCGATTTGCCTACAGAGAAGCGATACGCGGCTGATATCCATGGCAAGGTGTTGGAGCATTCCCCCGTATTGCGAACAGGCATTGCCGAAGGTCTGGCCATTCTGGGTTCCCGGCCCGATGCGTGTAGCCACTGCTCGCAAGGAAAAGCGGAGATGATATCCGTACTGGCGGTACGCGAGCTTTTTGCCAACGCCGATTGGCTCCTATGGGGCAGCCTGAACCATTTATTGCCCACCCTGGCCGAGGCCGCCCCCGGTGAATTCCTGGATGCCGTTGAGAAAGCATTGCGCCTGAACCCCTGTCCCTTCGATGAACTTTTTGCCCAGGAAGACAACGGGGTCTTCGGCGAGAATTATTTAACGGGCCTGCTCTGGGCGCTGGAAGGTCTGGCCTGGGATTCACAATACTTGGTTCGGGTCTGTGTCGTGCTCGGCGAACTTGCCAGCCATGACCCCGGCGGGCAGTGGGCCAATCGCCCTGCCAATTCCCTGGCAACCATTTTGCTCCCCTGGTTGCCGCAAACCCTGGCGTCCGTTGATAAGCGCCAAGTGGCGGTGCGAACACTCCTCAACGAATGGCCGGATATCGCCTGGAGGCTGATCATCGAGCTTCTGCCCGGTCAACTCCAGAGCTCTTCCGGCTCACACAAACCCAACTGGCGCAGGACAATCCCCGATGATTGGGAAAAAGGCGTAACCAATCAGGAATACTGGCAACAGGCGTCCTTTTATGCGGGGCTTGCCGTGGGCGCTGCCGGACATGATACCGCGCGGCTTTCCCAATTGATCAATCATTTTCATAATCTGCCCGAACCCGCCTTTGATCGGCTTCTCGAAGTCCTCGCTTCGCAAACCATTGCCGAACTGCCTAAAGCCCAACAACAATTGCTTTGGGATCATCTCACGAAATTCACAAACCAACACCGGCGGTTTTCCGATGAAGAATGGGCATTGCCAGACGAGCCGATTACCCGCATCAAGAAGGTTGCCGAACAACTCGCCCCGTCAAACCCATTCAATCGGTATCAATATCTCTTTACCGATAATGATTTTGATCTCTACGAAGAGAAGGGCAATTGGGAAGCGCAGCGAAAGAGGCTCAATGCGCAGCGGGAGGCGGCTATCAGGGAAATCTTTCGGCAGTATGGTATCGAGGGCGTCATTCGATTTGCCGAGGCCGTGGCTCGACCGGGTCAGGTGGGACAGGCGCTGGGCGTCATGACGGACGGGATGATTGAACAGACCCTTTTGCCGCATTTCCTGGACGCAGAGGACAACAAGCGCAAGGCCTTGGCGGGCGAATTCCTCTGGAGGCGGCACCACATCAGCGGTTGGGCCTGGTGCGATAACCTCGATAGATCAGAATGGACGCTGAGGCAGATGGGCCAGTTCCTGGCCTGCTTGCCCTTTACCAAGGCGGCATGGGACCGCGCCTCCCAATGGCTTGAGGGAAACCAAGGTGAATATTGGTCCCGCGCCGCTGTGAATCCCTATCAGGCCGACGGCGGCCTTGCCATGGCCATCGAAAAGCTTATGGAACATGGCAGGCCCCATGCGGCAATCGATTGCCTGGACGGAATGCGCCATGACAAGCAGCCAATCGATGTCGATCAATGCGTCCGGGCATTGCTTGACGGGCTTTCCTCCAGTGAACCCGCCTATGCCATGGACAGATATCACATTATCGAACTGATTAAGTTTCTTCAATCCGATCCTTCGGTTGCCCAGGAAGATCTCTTTAAGGTGGAGTGGAATTATCTCCCATTGCTGGACGGCCATAGAGGAGCCGCGCCCAAACTCCTTGAAGGCAGACTGGCCGGTGATCCCGAGTTCTTCTGCGAGGCGATCCGACTGATCTACCGCTCCAAGAAAGAGGACCAACCATCGAAGGAACCGACCGAACAATCAAAGGCAATCGCAACAAATGCCTTTCGGTTGCTGCGCGAGTGGAAAATACCGCCAGGGTCACAAGAAGATGAAACGTTCAGCGCGGAGCATTTCAACGAATGGCTCCAGCGCGTAAAGGCGCTCTGCGCGGAATCAGGGCATCCGGAAGTCGCGCTGGTCCATATTGGGGAAGTTTTGATTCATGCCCCATCCGACCCGGACGGGCTGTGGATACACCGGGCCGTCGCCACGGCATTGAATGACCGTGATGCGGAAGATATGTGCCGTGGTTTCTGGACGGGGACACACAACGCGCGTGGTGCTTATTGGGTCGACCCAACCGGCAAGCCGGAAAAAGAACTGGCCGAGCAGTTTCGCGGCAAGGCCGAGGAGGTGGAGAATGCCGGTTTTCAGCGTTTTTCCGTTACGTTAAGAGATTTGGCAGAAAGCTATGAGCGCGATGCAAAGCGAATAATCGATGAGCACAAAGAACGGGATGATGACTAATCCCAATGCCTAACGAACAAGGTAGCCCGCGTAGAAACTATGAAGGACCGCCATCGGCACACTTGCCGCATCGGTTAACCGAAAATATGTTAGTACAACCCAACCCGCGCGCCGCGCTATACTTTCATCCCCCGTCGAATCATCCAACCGAGGTCAATACCAATGGGCGCCATCACATTCGAAGACGTATTAACCCTATTCAAGGAGCAATCCAGAGAGGCCGGTCGCCGGTCCGAAGAACTCGATCGCCGATTCAAGGAAACCAGGGAAATGATGAAGGAAACCAGGGAAATGATGAAGGAACAATCCAGGGAAGCCAAACGGCGATCCGAAGAAGCCGATCGCCGGTCCGAAGAAACCGCCCGCCGGTTCCGGGAACTCGAACGCATCACCAAGGAACAGGGCCGCCAGATCGGCGGCTTGGGCGATAAATTCGGCTATTTCACCGAGGGCATGGCCTTGCCCTCCATGGAGCGGATTTTGACCGAACAGTTCGGGATGACCACCGTGATGCCCCGGGTGCGGACCCGCAAGAATGGCGAGGAGATCGAGCTCGATGTATTGGCCTACGCCAATGACGAGATCAACCTGGCCATGGTGGTGGAGGTCAAAAGCCGGGTAAAACGGGAGGCCGTCGAACAGTTGCGCAAGATCATGGAGCGTTTCCGCGAGCTTTATCCCGAGCACAAGGACAAGAGCCTGATGGCCATCCTGGCCGGCGTGGATTGGGACCGGGGCGTGGAAGAGGACGCGCGGGAGACGGGCTTCATGACGGCGGCCATCCATGACGAGATCTTCGAATTGACCGCCCCGGCCGGTTTCCAGGCGCGGCGGTGGTAGGGGGATGGCAAGGAAATCACACGTCGGATCACACCCGGGACATGCTCACAACACCCATATTGGAAGCCCGGATTCAAGTCGCAAGTGCAAATCGAAAAATTATCGAGGATTATTGTTGGCCTCGGCCATGTCGGGGTGAGTGGTTATCCGATTGTCCAATTCCTCGCACAACCAATGACCGATAAATAGGTGGGCCTCCTGAATGCGGGCGGTCTCCGTATGCGGTATCTCCAATAAATGGTCGGCAATGCCGGTCAGCTTCCCCCCCCCTTGACCGGTCCAGCCCCAGGTTCGCGCCCCAATCTCTTTCCCTGCCCGAATAGCATCGATGACATTGGGACTGTTACCGGAGGTAGAGAGTCCGATAATCAAGTCCCCCGGTTTGCAAAGCGCCCGAACCTGGCGCGTAAACACCGACGAATAATCATAGTCATTGGCATGGGCGGTCAGGATGGATGTGTCGACGGTGAGCGCGATGGCGGCAAGGGGTTGGCGTTCGGTTCGGTAGCGAACGACGAATTCGGCGGCCAAGTGCTGGCAGTCGGCGGCGCTGCCGCCGTTGCCCATCAACAGGAGCTTTCCACCGGAACGGAGACAGCCTTCTGTTTGATGGGCCAACAGGCGACAGATCTCTTCGACAGAGGCAAGTTGCCCGAACAGATGATTATGGCGCTGGAGCGCGTCGGTAAAAGACGGGGAATGCGACGAGTCGTCAGTTTTATTCACGGCCTCTATAAAGGAGTCCTACTGAGCCACTAGTGCTGCGCACCGCAAATTCCTTCGATTATAGTTCCTATGAAAATCAACGGATGATTGCCGGTTGTCGAGGGACGTATTTATAGCGTGGGGTACTAGCGGCAGATGGCGATGGGGAAATTTTATTTTGCCAAAAATCGGGTGATGGCGTCAGCGGCCTGTTGGATGGAGACGATGCCGTCCGCGTGTCCCATGTTGCCGGTGAGCACCACATGCTCCGCCGGGGTCCCGTCCGCTTGGATGAGCCTTTGGGTTTGCCGGATTTGTTCCGGAAAGAAGAGGAGATCGTCGGCGGCATGGATGAGCAACACGGGGGATTCGATGGCCGCCAGCCCCTCCGCCAGGGAGTCGCCGTGGCCGGCGATGAAGTTCTGGCAGGCCTTGCCGAGATAGAGGAAATGGTTGGCGTCGGCGTTCGCGGCCCGTTTTCTGGCGATGGCGTCGAGCACGGCCTCGATCTCGTATTTGTTCTCGAATGCCGCCGCCGGGTCCTTGCCTGCCTCGGCCCAGGCGCGACCGAAGGTCTTGTCGGTCCACTCCCAGTGCCTGGCGAACAGGGTCACCATCTTCATGGTCTCCCGGAGTCCGTCCATGGGCGGCTCGGCGCCGTAATAGTCGCCGCCGTTCCATTTCGGATCCAGCCGGATGGGCGATGCCCATATATCCACATGAGCGATGAGAAAGGCGTTGACTTCACCCGCGCCAATAACCGGGATAATCCGCCTGACCAGTTCGGGATAGGCGTTGGCCCACTCGATGGCCTGTAGCGCGCCCATGGAGGCGCCCATCACGGCCTGTAGCGAGGTAATGCCCAGGCTTTCCACCAGGGCCCTCTGGACGTTGACGAAATCCCGGATGGTGACCAGGGGGAACCCCATGCCGTAGGGCCCGCCGGTGGCGGGGTTGAGGCTGGCGGGGCCCGTGGTGATGACATTGGGGTCGTAGGCATTCAGATTGACCAGCGTATCGGAAGAAATGACGAAGTATTTATCGGTATCGATGAGCTTGCCGGAACCGATGATGGCATCCCAATAGCCGGGACGTTCGTCGTCCATGGAATACCTGCCGGCGGCGTGGCTGGTGCCGGTATAGTGGTGGGTAATGAGGATGGCGTTGTCGCCGGATTCGTTCAATGTGCCGTAGCTTTCCCAACCGACCCGGACTTTCCGGATGACCTGGCCGCCGACCGTGGTGTAGGCGGGCATCTCGAAGACCCGCTTTTCCACCGCGCCGTCGAAGGCCGATACCGGGCCGAGGAGGACCAGCGCGGCGACTAAAACCAGTGCCGCGCACCATAATATCCTTGGATGATAGTTTTTATGGAAACCGGTAGAGGGTTGTTTGTTGCCCGGCGACGCATTTGCGGCGTGGGGTATTCGGGCGATTGAAACCAGTCGTTGCCATTGGCGGGAAAGGGTTGCGAGCGAAAAGGGTTTTTTCATGAGAACGATCCGATGGGTTGCCTCACCCCCCAGGATGAAAGGGCGCTGCCCTCGATAATGGAGATTGCCGCGTGCGGCACCTTCATGACACCGGTCTCATGAGCTTGCGCGCCCAATCTCCGGACAATACCGACAACCACGCCAACTCCATCTCCGACCACGCCCGCAGGGCCCGGCTTTCCGCATTCAAACAGGCAACCGAGTACATTTTGTATATCGCCAAGGACCGCAAAACGGCGTTTTGCATATGGCTTATGGGCGCCGACCAACGCGCGGCGGGTGTTCGGAGGTAAAACAAAAGTGCCGGATACCGGTAGTCGAAGGGATTTATTTCTTCACTGTCCCCGGTTTTCCCGGTTGCCGGGAGGCGCGGGACGACGGGGAGGGGGACTTTCGAGACGCCTGGACTACCGTTTTTTTTTCAGCCTCCTGTGTTCCTTTGGGGCCCTCCTCTTGTTCAGCGTTTTCGCGGTCCTTTCCCGTCGCCGCCATCCTTGCGGAACCTGCGAGTTCACCTTGGGGCTTTTCAGCCTGGGTCCTCGGCGCTTCGGTATCCTCTTTTCCCGTCTCCTTGGCCTTTATCGAATTGGTGAGCTCACCTTGCAGCTTATCGAACAGGTCCTTTAGCGTCTCTGCCTGGGCGGCCCGCTCTTTGAGCGTTGCCACCTCTATCCGCAAGGCCTGGTTTTGTTCCGCCAGTTTCCCGGTGTCTCCTTGATCCGCTTTTTCCGCTTTCCCGCGCTCTGCCAAACCGGCAAGCCCACCTTGGAGTTTCTCCAGTTGGGCCTTTAGCTCCTCGGTGCGGGCGCCCTCCTCCTTCATGGTCGCCAGCTCTATCCGGAGCGACTGCTTTTGTTCAGCCAGCTTCTTCGCGTTTTCCAGGGCCTCTTTCAAGTGTTGTTCTTGCGTCATGCCTTGCGTCTTTACACGCTCGAGGGCCTTGCGCTCCACATCCAGGACGTGGGCGCCGGTGGCCAGTTCCTTGCGCGCCTCTTCGAGCTCGCCGTCGAGCCGCTCGATCTCTTCCATCAGTTCGATTCGTTCCTGTTCCATTTCTTCCTGGGCTGCCATCAGCACCTCCCAGTCGGTGCGGAATAATGTTTCCTCTTCCCTGTGTTTCGCTCTCCAGCTCGCAAGATGAGAAGCGATGGCATGCGGGTTTCCACCGCCGAGCCATGAACGCACACTCACCACGGTAGGAACCCTGTCTTCTTGGGCCAAGGTTTCCGCAATTTGCCAGACCTCCTTTTTTGTAACCTCTGACGGCATCTCGATCTCCTTAATTTCAAGTTGAATCATTTATAGACTATCTACCCGGCGCCACTTTTCATCGAAGAGTGTCCTTCGTAAGGAAATTGCGGTGCACGGGACCACGGCCTCGTTCCATCTAAGTTTACGGGCAAACCGTTCCTATCATCCAGACAAAATGGAGAGATCTTTGGCTAAAAAAACAGACACATGGTCACAAGATTTCTCGCTTCGCTCGAAATGACAACCGGAAAAATAAGACAGAATGAGGCACTACGGCCTCCGGGCCGTAATACGCCAATCCCTACCCACGGCGCGGATATCCGTGATGGCCAGGTGAAACCGATCGGCCATGCGTTCGAGCCCCGGAAGTTCGAACAGCGCTCGGGCGCCGCTTCCCATTATGGTTGGCGCCAGGTAGATGATCAATTCATCGATGAGGTTTTCACGGAGCATGGCCCCCGCGAGACGCGCGCCACATTCCAGTAATACCTCATTGATCGCTTGTTTCCCCAGATAATCCATGACGCGCCCGAGATCCAGGGCATCCCGGGTCCCAGGTAGGCTGACCACCCGGACGCCGGCTTCCCGAATCGCCTGGGCCCGGCCTTCGGAATACCCCTCCGTGGCCGCTATCAGAACGGTGTGGGCGCGCGAGGGGACTTCATCGGCCCCGGATCCCGAATTCGGGGCGGTAGGCGCCATGGCCGATTGCAGGATGGTGGCGTCCGGTGGGGTGGCAAGCGTCGGATCCAGAACGACGCGTAACGGTTGTCGGATAGGGGTGTTTGCCGCGGCATTCTGTCTTTCCGAGCCCAATTCCTCGGGACGGACCGTCATCGACGGGTTATCGGCCAGTACCGTGCCCACGCCCGTGAGAATTGCCGAGCTGCGCGCGCGCAGGCGTTGAACATCCCTTCTTGCCGCCGGCCCTGTGATCCACTGACTTTCCCCCGACGACATGGCCGTGCGAGCGTCCAGGCTCATGGCAAGCTTACAGCGCACGAAGGGCCGCCCGTGCCGCAGCCGCATGAGAAAACCCGGATTCAACGCCTCCGCCTCCCGGGCCATGAGACCGATTTCCACCCGTATTCCGGCGCGGGAGAGTTCCGAGAAGCCCTCACCGGACACGGCGGGATTGGGATCGACCATGGTGCCCACCACGCGCCCGATGCCCGCCTCGATAAGCGCCCTGGTGCAAGGTTCGGTCCGACCGAAATGGCAACAAGGCTCCAGTGTCACATAGGCCGTGGCCGATTGTGCCGATTCCCCGGCCCGGGCGAGGGCGTTACGCTCGGCATGGGGGCCGCCCGCGCGTTCATGCCAGCCTTCCCCGACGATCCTTCCTTCCCGCGCCAGGACGCATCCCACCCGGGGATTCGGATCGGTGGTGGTAAGCCCCCGGCGCGCAAGCGCCAGGGCTCTTGCCATAAACTGGTGATCGCCTGCGTTTTGCATCAGGTTCATCTCCATGCCATGTCATTAGGATGCCTTGGGGTAGTGTAATCAACGGCGGTCTGTGGGTGGGAGGGGTAGGGCGAAAGGGCGGTAGCCCGTGTGGAAAAAAGCCGAAGTCAGGGAAGCGGATCAGTGTGTCAGGTTACAGCTCGAAAACCCTGCACACCCGCATTGGGGAGCATTCGAGATTCAATAAATAGACTGTAATAACGGCGGAGGGAGCATCCGCTACCCGTCCGTCCGACCCAAGCCTGCTATAATCCGCTGCAAAAGTGGGGGCCGTTTTCGTGACCCCAAAAAAACCGCAGAAACAGCATGGTAAATCACAAGCGTACGGCGCGCAAGGTCGAGACGCAGGGCAACCGAATAATAATTAGTTGATTTATAGCTGATTCACATAGCATAG
>CAZQHJ010000040.1:0-15914 GCA_964593225.1 uncultured Thiotrichales bacterium | reverse complement strand
TCCGAGACCAATGGTTTCAACTTTTTTTCGCGCCCCATGTGGCGCCCAGTTCGAAGAGCACCCATCCCGAGGAAATCGCATTTTTTGTTATCAATCCGATAACGACCGCGCTTTCTCCCAGTTCCTCGCGAATAATGGTCGCCGACTCGCTCCCAACGGGAAGCTTGTGGCCCGGAACCGATGTGCAGCGGATGTTTTCCTCATCCAAGCTCAATGATGTCATCAAAAGGTCAACCAGCGCGGAAGCGAGCATGTCATCTGCTGCCGCGTGACTCACAAATACCTTGATCGCCATATCAAATCCATCTCCATTTATTACCAATTGATTGCATGGTTTCTCTCCATAACGCCCTTCAGCTGCAAAGCTGCAATATAATACCCCAATCCCCGAAGCGGCATGCTTTCACCAACATAGCGAACCGCTTGCCTCCGCCTTTCCCTCCGGCTTTGCCGCGACGGGTTCTTTCGTGTTAGAAGATGGGCACGGGAATCGCCCCTCCAGGGCCACCCGCCAGCCCGTCGGGCTCGCCTGACCGCTCTCCCCGCTCGCTTTCCGGGTCATCGGCGTCGCGAGACGGGTCATCCGGCTCGCCTGCCAGATGGTCCGGTTCGCCTGCCGGGAGACCCGTCAGGCCTTCCCGGAGACCCGGCGGGCGAGCCCGGTCACGGGGCTCCCGTTCCCGGCGATGGGGGAGGCGAGGCAAGCCCTCCGTCTCGCGAGCCGGAGGGTCCGTCGGGCCTGACGAACCAGGGGTCGGGCGGGCCGGGAACCGTTTCAATCCGTTGATTCTCCAATTAAAATGGATCATCTCCCACCATCGAAGAAGCCATAACCAAGAGGATTTACCGCCATGGCCCACTTTCCCAAAGCCGAAACGGGTGTGTTCGATCTCCGGGCCAATCCTCGGCCCAGGATGGTCACGGGACTGACCACCCATATGGACCTCTTTCCCGCCCCGCCGGTGACCATGGAGGCCCTGGCGGCGCTCGCCGCCTCGCCTATACCGAGGCGGCGGACGCCGCCCCGGAACGCCATGCCCAGGCCGAACACGCCACCGCCACCTAAGGACGAGGCCCTCCGGGTGTTGACGGAATGGGACCCATAGGCCATGGGCCGGGGCTGATCGGCCTGGGGGCCATGGGGCTGAACCTGGCCCGGAACCTGATCGGCAAGGGGATCCAGGTCACGGCCACGGACGCCGACGTCGGTCGCCGCCTGGCCGCCCGGTGGGCCGAGCCCTCCATCACGGTCCGCGCCGATCCGATGGGGCTGGTCTCCACCCTGCCGCGCCCCAGGCGGCTCCTGCTGCTGGTCCCGGCGGGGGCGGCGGTGGACGAGGTGTTGGAAGGGTTGATGGCCCTGCTGGAATCCGGAGACGTGGTGATGGACGGCGGGAATTCCCACTTCCGGGACGCGGAACGCCGTCGGGCGCGACTGGCGGCCCGGGGGGTGGGGTTCGTGGATCTGGGGGTCTCCGGCGGGCCGGCGGGGGCCCTGGCGGGACCGGCCCTGATGGTGGGGGGGGCGCGCGCCGACGCGGACCGGGTGTTGCCGCTCCTGGATGAGGCGGCCTGGCGGGACGGGGCGGGCCGGCGGGGCTGCGCCCGGATGGGCGGGGTGGGGGCCGGCCATTTTGCGAAGATGGTCCATAACGGCATGGAGTACGCCCTGATGCAGCATCTGGCGGAGGGCTATCTGTTGTTGCGGCGCGGTTTCGGTCTTTCCCCGGACGGGGTTGCCGAGGTCTTCGAGGGGTGGCGGGGGGGCGCGCTGCGGTCCCATCTGTTGGATGTGACCATTGCGGCCCTTGGGGCCCGGGACGAAGGGGGCGAGCCCCTGCTGGCCGCGGCGGGGGACCGGGCAACCCAAAATGGCACCGGTCTCTGGGCCGGGACCACCGCCCTGGAGCTCGGGATTCCGGCCCCCTCCCTGATAGCCGCCGTGACGGTCCGGCAATTTTCGGTGATGGACGAGGGACGCGAAGAAGCGCGTCGGGCGCTGGGGGGCAATGCGGAGGGGTCCGACGCCTTGGCGGACCCCTCCATGAGGGAGAGCCTGCGTTCCGACCTGGAGACGGCCCTGTATCAGGCGAACCAGGCGGTCCACGCCCAGGGGATTCACCTGCTGGCCGAGGGAAGACGGCGATTCGGCTGGGCGCTTTCCTTGGAGGCGCTGGCCGCCGTTTGGCGTCACGGCTGCATCATCCGCTCCGATATCCTGGCGGGGCTGGAACCCCTGCTGGCGGCCCATCCCGACCTGGAGAATCCCTTATGGCAGGGCGATTTCGTGGCGGGTTTGGTGGCGGCGCCCCGGGATAGGCCCCGGGATAGGCCCCGTGACAGAAGATTCCCGGCGCTGCGCCGGGTGGTGACCGCCCTGGTGACCGCGGGCATTCCGTGCCCCGGCCTCGGCGCGGCCCTGTCCTACCTGGACCTCTGGGCCTATCCCGAATGCGGGGCCGGCCTGGTTCAGACCCAGCGTCACCGGTTCGGGGAGCACCCGATTCGGAATATTCACCCCGCCAATGCTCAGTCGGCAGCGCCCGGAATGTAAGAAGCTATTTGGACATTCGCACTCTACTGGGGCGGGGTCCGAATGGCGTTCTGCTGTGTTGGGACGGGAGCGAAAATGGCCTCGTGTCGTCCACGATACGCCTTGATCCTCGCGCCCATCGCCCTCCGACACGGGCCTCATCCAGATCGGACAAGGCCCTATTTTCATGGGATAGGGCACTATGGGAAAAAGTACGGATCGCCTTTCGCGACATTCTAAGACCCATGAGCGAACACCATGGCTTTTTCCCAAGAGAATAACCTGCCCGGCCTGTTTCATGAAAATATCGTAACTACCTACCTTCCCCAGGTGCTAAGCAGGGATAGGGGAATCGAATATCTCGCGCAAGCTGGCAAAGACATTCTGGCCGCGTTTACGGAAGTTTGAGATAACGGCCAGGATACGGGTGTGGATACGGGCGCCCTCAACGGTGCGAAAACCGCCGCTAATCTTGAGTTCAACCTTAGGATGGGCGTAGGTCCCGTTCAGCCTGGTTATTTGTGAATGGGACATCGGCCTTCAAGGCAAAGGCGAGTACCCCGTCTTGGTGGTTCCTGAGTCGGTTGAGCAAATTACGACCCGAGGATTGCTTGGGCCTACCACGCTTGCCTTTCGTAGGCGGCGGTTTTCCCCGGTCGGCCTGTTCAACAGTGATCCGGTAGTGCTTACCTATCTCGTCCTCGGCCATAATCGTCGGGCGTGGCATTTCTGTATAGGTCCAACAGAAACTCGTGGATCTTCTTCGGCCCACATACTGCCGTTTTCCTTCAGTTCCTTCAGATGGTCCTTGGCAGCCTTTTCCAGCGGTGCTCTCTGTTTGTGGCCTCGTTCCTCGGATCGACTTCGGTATATTCAGGGGTATCGTCATTTTCTACATTGCCCATGGGGAGGGTAAGAGATAAGTCACGCCAAGAATCTTCTTCACTTCCCCGGAATGATCTCATTTATGGTGAAGGGGTAGAACGCCCTGTCTGGATTCAGCCACATCGTATAGCGCGTTTACCCGCGTTAAAAACCGCGTCTGCCCCCCATAGCTCGGATGGCGCGCCTTGATAACTTCGCCATGCTCGAACAGACGGTTTGCCGTGAGCGCCGCATCGTTACCAATCGCTATCAGCCGGCGTGGCCTTAAAAGGGAGATGAGTTGGGAAAGGATCTCTTCCCCCGCCTTGCGCTCCAGGGGATTATGGGGTCGATTGCTGAATGGACTGCTTTGTTTATTTTCCGCTCAGCTTCGCGGATGAATCGCTTCAATGGCGTGGATTTTTCTGAATTTGCCAGTTTATGCCTCGTCGGTCCGAGGCGAAGCTTCGCTAGTCGGTTCATGGGGATGCAACGGAAACACGTTCCGGAGGAAGACGGGGTCTTTTACACGGGATAAGGATGTCCCACACGATGGCGGCGGTCCGTTCCGCGACCACTTTGCCCTTTGTCGGCCTTGGCACAGGAATTCCCCAGCGCGCCCCATGGGCATCCGGATGAACGTCGTCGGTCAGCGCCAATCCGGTTCTTCTGCCGCCCCGATACCCTAGGAGTCTGTCCGACTTAGGTCGATTCTGCTGCGGAAAAGCGGATATCGGCCAAAATTTGCGCAAATTCTCGTTAAATAGTTCACTATTCGCCTCGAATTTGCACAAATTTTGGTCATGATCCCGCTTTCCCTCGCGACGAACCCCTAAGTCGGACAGACTCCCAGGTCCCGCCCGATCCGGATGGAATCGATGTCGTATTCACATGCCGCTTCCAGCATCGCGCGCAGTGGGTGGGGGACCAGTGCAGGATGGTGGCATGGGCGAGAGGAAAGACATCAAAGCACCGCCAGCACCCCATTACTGGGCTGGCCCTCGCCAGCCTTATTGAAGGCCACCACGCGGAACTCGAACCGCTTGCCGCTCTCCTGGCCGGAGACGGTGATTTCGAGATCGGTGGTGGCGCCGACATCGACCCGGGTCTCGGAACCTTCCTCGCGGCGCTGGACCTTGTAGGCGGCGGTCTTGCCGCCCTCCCGGGGCGCCTTCCAATGGAGGACGATGCGGCCCTCGCCTCGGTCCGGAGAGACCGGATCCCGCGTCTGTCCGGGGGGCGCGAGGGGGGTTCGGCTTCCGCGCCCGCGCCCGCGCCAGCCGATAAGCCGGAGCTTTCCGTCGTCGAAATCGACGGTGTTTTCGGCATAGCGCAGGTGGGTCTTGATGTCGTGGACGAAGGTAGCGAGGGAGGCGTCCTTTTTTTCGGTGGCCTGTTTGACCGCTGCGTGGGCGGCGACGAGGGCGTCCCGGTCCGCGACGTAGGCGGCCATGCTTTTATCGAGCGCCTCGACGCCCACCGGCGGGGCCGGGTAGATGTCGGTGTTGGCGGCAAGTCCCGCCGACATTTCCTGCCCGATGGCCAGGATGGCGGACTCCGCGTCCGGGAATTTTTTGGTGGCCATGAGTGATTTTCTCCCGATGGATGATGGATTTGGTTGACGATGGCCGATGATGAAGGAGAAGGGGCGGATGATCAATCCTCGCCGCGCGCCCGTGGGAAGAAGACGGCGGATCGGGGCGCGTCGATGGCGGATCACCGGGCCGCCGTGTCGGATGACCGGGCGTCGATGAGGGGCCTGCCATCCGCGATGGCGGATGGTGGAAGGCATATGACGGATTGGCAATCCACCGCGCCGGATGAACGGACGCGGAGCGCGAGAGACGATTCGTCGTGGCAGCCCACGGATCCACTGCGGCGGATAGATGGGTGTCGATGGCGGATTGACCGGAAGAAGTGGCGAATGGTGTAAAGTGGATGGCGGATTGGTAATCCGCCATCTTGGATCGACGCCCCGTGATAAGGGATCGCGGGACGCGGGCGGCGGGTGACCGGGGCCCCGCGAAGACAGGCATTCCCACGCGGGGCGTGAAAATGGGAAAACAGCTAAATCAGTCCTCTTGAAACAACATAGCTTATTCCTTTATTTGTTATTTTGAAGCCTCCATTTCCATCATGAGTTGCAAATTCATTTTCCAATGCGAGGTTGGCGTAGTGAATGACCTTCGCCTCGGGCAAACCGGAGTCTTGTGCTAAATAGTTAATGTGAAGGTATTCTGATGGGAACTCCGCCAATGTCCTCATGAGTTTATCGAAATCATCGGCATGGAATGCGTATCCTTGTGTTTTTATTCGATATTCTTGTTGGTTGCCAACTGCCGTATCCATCAAGAGCGCCCCTAGAATTTTATCGATATATGGCTTCATGCATTCGCGCATTCGATCCGCCTGCTCGGCCCCCAACCGGGAGGCCGCATCGGCAAACCCTTCCAGTTCATTCTTCGTTATTTTTATCTGCCCGCTTACCTCACCTTTCAGCAAATTCTTTACTGTCACGCCATCGGCGCCGGCTTCCATTTCCAGCGAGGATCCGGAGGTCACGCAAGCCGTTTTCAAGAACGCTATCGCTTTAGTTACATTTTCATCCTCAGCCGCGATAACCGTTCCCGCCGGCTGAATGAAAAGCATGGTAAACAGGAATAAAGTTACTTTCTTATTCATTGGTTTCTTACCCATTGGATTATCCAAACAAGAGGCGCGGCGCGTTTTTCTCCGCGCGCGGGAGATGTGCCACCCAACCCGGAAAATCCGGAGCCAAAAAGGTTGGTGAAATATCATTTCCGGATATTCCCGAATTTTTTGATCGTTATTGTTCAGGATTTTCCGGGAAAGTGACTATATTTAAGTTTCGGAAAAACAAAAATTCCGAAAGAACCGGTGCCCGCGCAAGGAACACCCCGTTTGGATCCTGGCGCGAAGCGCTAACATGTTCATCCATGCGGGGCAATCCTTGTCCCGCTCCCAAGGTACGGGCTCGGCGGGTGGGTGAAATGGACCCCTCTGTCGAGATGCTACAACTCGCGTTATGCGAGGGGCAAGCCGGTTGCCTGTCCAACCGACGATGGCATCATGATACTCGTCCAGGGCCTCGGGAATATCACAGCCCTTTTCACCATGCGCCCACACGCCAACGATTCGCTTGCCCTGTTTTTGCGCGTACTCGATCTCCCAATTCACCCATTTGCTATCCTTGGTTCACGGGGAGATATAAACCACCAATACGCCCGACTGCCGGATTCGGGGCGCGAGGATTTGATACTTGATGTAATCTTCCGAATGCGCATTGTTGGGATTGTCCGACCGAATCGAGTAGTCCCTGATCGCCATGCCGTTTTCCTTCAGCAAACCCTTCAGTTTGGCAAGACCCGCATCATCTTCATGAACGGTGGGCTGGCGTTCCTTTCGACCTTATCGTGGCGGTCCCGTCCGATCTGGAGAGGCACAAGGATAATCCGGGGCTCATTTACAAAACCATTCTCGAGGAAGGAAGGGAGATCTATGCCAGAGCGGAAATACTCCGGTGAGCCTTGCGGAACAATCGGACGCGGACCCACCCCACGATGAATTTACGGAGATCCATATGCATCAGCTGGCGTTGAGAGAAGCCGAGACGCGATTGACGGAACTTATCGGAATGGTGGCCGATGGAGAGGAAGTTGTCATCACCAGGAATGACGGTTCGGATTTCAAGATTATCCCTTTTCACCGCCGGAAACCGATCCCAAAATTCGGGAGCGCCAGGGGACTGGTGGAAATATCGGATGATTTCGATGAACCCATCGAGGGCTTCGAGGGGTATATTAATTACACAAAAAGCAAAGCGAGATTTTAACGCCATATCCAACTGTAATGTAATGAAAATATCTCGCTTTACTTTCCGTGGTCTTAGTATGCCGTAAAATTTCTGCTCGATACGCATATTTTCCTCTGCTCTAGCGAGGCTTCGCCTCAAACCGATGAAGCATGATGTAGCATTGGTAAAATGGAATTCATGTCCTGTAAAACTCGCTCCATTTGCGAAGCCGAGCGGGAAATAAACAAATTATCGGCGGCAACCCGAAATTGAGTGTTTTGCCGCGGCAGCTTATCGAGGATCCGAACAACGAAAAATTCCTGAGCATCGCAAGCTTATGGGAGATGTCGATAAAAGCCGGCATCGGTAGGCTGCGACTGAATCTTACCTTCCCGGAGATAGTTCGAAATCATGTCGATGCCAACGCAATAGAACTGCTGCCTGTCAGGCCGGAGCATCTCGATATCGTGAGATCGTTGCCCTTTTACCACAAGGATCCGTTCGACCGTCTGATCATCGCGCAGAGCTACTCGGAAAACATCCCCGTTTTGAGTCGGGATAAAGTGTTCGATGATTACGCGGGTATTCGACGCATAGGGTGATCACCGCCGCAAGTCATCCCAAAACTACAGGGGTAGACGCGGATGTTCCCGAGTGGTTCCGGAAGGCGAGCGACGACTGGGAAGCCCGGATGCAGACGGCCCTGCGTCTTTATGTGGAGAGTCACAAGGCTTGAGCGGGCGCGGGCCAAAAAACCGCAAGGAGATGAAACGTGGAAAAATTCGACGCCGTTGAACTCACACGCCGGTTGCGTTCTCAGGTCCACGGGGAGATCGAGTATCTTGGCAGAGCCGAACTCAAGGAATATTTGCGTGCGCGCGTGAATATGCCCCGTCCCGCAGGAGAGGGTAATAATCGTCGGCCCATGGGCCGGTGGTAGGAACAAGGCCAAATGCGGGAATATTCCGCGCCTTCCCGAAAATAGACTTCTCCTACAAAAAAGAAAGATGCAAACCAGCATTTCCGCCATAAAAGGGCTTGCCGAGAATATCGTCCGGCTCGTGGGACCGTTTCGCATCATTCTCTTCGGTTCCACGGCGCGGGCTGAATCCCATGCCGAGAGTGACGTCGATCTCCTGATCGTGATGCCGGAAGGCGCGCACCGCAGGCACACGGCCCAGTTCCTGTACCGGGAAATCCGGGGGGCTGGCGTTCCTTTCGACCTTATCGTGGCGGTCCCGTCCGGCCTGGAGAGGCACAAGGATAATCCGGGGCTCATTTACAAAACCATTATCGAGGAAGGAAGGGAAATTTATGCCAGACCGGAAGTCCCGGAGAATGGTTGTCTTATGCCAAAAGCGACTTGGCGCTGGCCCGGACGGCCGGCTCGCCCGACATCATGCCCAAAATGCTGTGTTTCCATGCCCAGCAGGCGGCGGAAAAGGCATTGAAGGCCGTCCTCCTCGCTGGAAATACCGATTTCCCGAACACCCATAATTTACGGTTCCTGTTGGACAGGATACCATCCCGGATAGAGATCCCGCCGGAAATAGAGGATGCCGCCCTATTGACGGATTATGCGGTGTCGGCCAATAGGCTTTCTCGGAAATATTCCGGTGAGCCTCACGGATCAGTCGGATGCGGACCCACCCCGCCGGATTTCCGATAATAACCAATCTCCGGCCACTTGGAGGACATCACGCAGGAAGACTACCTGGAGGCGTTGAAATTGGCCCGGACGGTTTTGGAGTGGGCAGAGATGATCGTTGAGGGAAATGACGGATGAGTGGTTCCCATCCTGCTGCCAACGTGCAGCGCTATCTGGAGGTTACCGAGGAAACCAAATTCCTGCTCGACTTCATGAAGGCCTTCCGGCCGGGACCAAAGAAGGAGAAGAAGCCGTAAGGGGGTGGGGTGTAGGCCGATAAAAAAGGATGAATAAATGAAAACCATGCTTTTGGAAATTGAGGACAGCCTGTACGGGCGCTTGATGGCTTTTATCGAACAACTGCCTACCGGGCAGGTACGGGTGCTGGACGAGCAGGCAGAGGAATCATCGGCCCTGCCGATAGAGGAAGCAGCGGCCTATGTCCTTTCCAAGAACGCCGAGCTTTATGAACGGTTGTCCTGATGCGGTTGCTGGACCTCCAGGAGGTTATCGGGCTCCATCGAAAGATCATCGCGCAATCGGGCGGCAGCGAAGGCATTCGGGATCGAGGCGCGCTGGAATCGGCCGTTGCCCAACCTCGCATGACATTCGGCGGACAGGATCTCTATTCGGGTCTCGCGGAAAAAGCCGCCGCGCTGGGGTACTCGCTTATCCGTAATCATCCCTTTATCGATGGCAACAAGCGCATCGGCCATGCCGCCATGGAAATCACGTTGGTGCTAAATGGCTACGAGATCGATGCCGGCGTGGATGAACAGGAACAAATCATTCTCGCCGTAGCGGCGGGGGAACTGCCGCGAGGGGAATTCACGACATGGCTGAGGCCGCGAGTTGTTCTGATTTCACGCCTGTCGCTATTCCATTGACTTCCGATTACGAACGGATTCCTTTCCTCCAGCCATTATCATTGGGAAGCTGAAGCTTCCGAAACCGCGTACCCAGGCAAGAGCCTGGGTACGGGCAAATGCCTACCTCGAGGTCGACGAGGAAGCGAAATTCCTACTCGACTTCATGAAGGTATTTAGGCCGGGGCCGAAGAAGGAGAAGAAGCCGGGAGGAGGTGGGGTGTAGGCACCGGGCCAGAGCGCGTTCCCGGAGATTCGCAGAGGCCCGCAATGGCGAGCGTTATCATTCGAACACCCATGAAACCCCGCATCTACACCGACACATCCGTAATCGGTGGATGCCTGGATCAGGAATTCCACGGCGCTTCGAACGCGCTGCTGGCGGCCTTTTGCGAGGGAAGCAAGATCATTCTCATCTCGGACTTGATGTTGTTCGAATTATCGAAAGCCCCCGAAAAGGTCCGCGCAGTATTGGATCGGGTCCCCGAGGCGAACCGAGAATATCTCTCGCTCTCCGACGCGGCCATGGATCTGGCGGATGAATATATCGCCGCCGGCGCCATTGGGCCGGGCATGCGCGAGGACGCGCAACATGTCGCGCTGGCATCCGTCGAGCGCGCGGATTTATTGGTGAGCTGGAACTTCAAACATATCGTGAAATATCCGGCGTATCCATGCCTATAATGCCGTCAAGCTGAAACTCGGTTACCCGATGCTGGAAATCCGCTCGCCCCTGGAGGTCATCGATTATGCCTAGCCTGGAAACGGGGAAACCCATAAAGAAAACCTTCGATGCCGTTGAACTCATGCGCCAGTTGCGATCCCAGGTCCACGGGGAAATCGGGCGCCTTGGTCGAGCCGAACTCAAGGAATACTTACGCGCGCGGGTAAATATGCCCCGTCCTGTGGCCGGGGAAGACTCCAAAGCTACTTAATGGCTCTTAGTATTTCTTCCGCAGACTTGCGAATCTTCTTGTCTGGATTATCGAGAAATGGGGTTAAAAGATCGGTTGCCGCTGGCCCTATTTGTTTTAATGCATGTATCGCGGCATGTCTAGTGTTATATTCATCAGATTCAAGTGTGCTTACCAGATGTTCAGCTGCGCTGTCATCACCAATACGTCCCAATGCATAAGCCGCCGCTGTTTTTACTGTCTCGGAAGAATCTCTCAGGGAATTAATTAGTGGATTGACAGCTTTAATGCCTCCAATTTCGCCTAATGCTTTTATAGAATTACATCGAACGAATTGGTCTTCATCCGAAAGGCAGGCAATCAAGCTTTCAACTGTTCGATGACCCCCTATTTTCCCCAAGGTCATACATATATGTGCCTTTACATGAGAATCTTCTTCATTCTCTAAAGAATTAATGAGCGGTTCGGTGGCCCATTTCTTCGCCCATTCTTTAGGAATAATGCGTAATTCCGATGCTGCATCTAATCTGTCACGCCAATTCCTGCTCTTTAGATTGTTCAAATGTTTTCTTACAATGTCAGGAACTCCCAATTCATGGTCATTTAGTCCCTTCATTTTTTCATATAATCGCTTACCTTTATTGATTCGCCGGCTTATCAAAATCCACTCAAAGAACTTGGGTGAAACTTCAGTTCTTGCTAAGTGGAAGTACATTTCGGCAATTTTATGATTCATAGGTACTCCCTCTCCATTCATATAATGATTTGCCAGATTTTGAGATGCCGTATAACAAGGCGGATGTGCTTTTGTCGCATGTTCATATAGAATAATGGCTTCTTTTTTACTACGTCTCACCCCCCGTCCCTCACTATACATATAACCTAAGTTTGTCTGCGCTCTTGACCATCCTGCTTTTGCGGCAATTTTGTAATAATAGCAGGCTTTTTCATCGCTTTTCTGCACACCATGCCCCTGGCTATGCATATAACCTATTTCGGTTATAGCGCCCAAATGGTTTTTCTCTGCCGCCTTAGTTAGAAATCCCATGGCTTTTTTATAATCTTTCTCTACACCTTCACCCAGACGATAAGACATACCAACATTCCATTGCGCTTCTCTATTTCCAAAGGTCGCAAGCTTATCCCATATTTTGAAAGCAAAATCTCTATCCCCTATGTCATTGGCATACTGTGCCACAAAAAGTTCACTCGGGCTAAACAGGGGAGCCATCAAATAGTCAAATGGGTTCATCCATTCCATAAAAATCACTTCGCAGGAATTGTGTTATGATCTCAATTTTGGAAGATCCATTAATGTGGCTGATCGTAAAAAATGCAATAGTATTTATTTTTGCATTTCTTTTTGGTAAAGATATAGGGAGATATGGTATATCACAGCTATTAAACACAAGATTCGCGAATATAGTCTATGATGCAATATCGCTTCTAGTGAAAGCGGGAATTATTGTATTTTTTATTCCTCCTCTTAATGTGGCCGATTTCATTATAGGTCTGGCTCACGAGCAATTGAAACCTGCGGATCTGCAGGGATATTTTATTATACTGAATTCTCCCTATTTCTCACTCTTGACTGGGCTTGTCCTCGGCTTCATGTATGGAAGAAAAAGACCGAGTAGGACAGTAGCCTTTAACGAAGCAAGAGAACTTTATGAAGACTGTATGCATATGTATGGCGACTGGTTTCCGAAAGGTTGGGCAGGCCTTGACGATAGACTTTATAAGAGAAAAAATGTTGTATTGGAGGCTTTTCAGAAAGTACTTGTATATATGGAAAAAGAGCCTTATAAAGAAGACGATACCAAACAACAAAGCATGGTTTTTTACTATGAATATGCGCTGACCCTGGCTAGTTTCAACGAATTCCAGGATGCTTTTGCGAACCTAGAATTATCCTATAAATTTCTCAATCACTACAGTCCCCCACGTCAGATAGCAGAAGAGAAAAAGGCGGAAATGGAAGCACAAATACTAACATTGAAGGGAGAGATCTTGTGCATGATGGGAAAAGCAAATAAAGCATATGAAACCTTTCAATCAGCAAAAACGATTGCCGAATCGATTTCTCGGTTAAATTCTCTGCATATTTCAATTATAGATGAAAGACTTTTAATGTTTGATTTCTATGTAGCAACAGCGCTCTACGAAAAGAGCATACGTGAACATGGCAATCATTCGCAAGAATGCTATAAGCATGTTGACTGCGATGAAAAAGAGAAGAAATTGGTTGTAGAAGCTTTTGAAAGAGCTATCCATAGCGTGGGGTCAGCTAAAAAATCAATAGAAACAGACAATACAGAAAAACAAATTTTATCGAATTCTTTCCTCGGAATCAATTTTGGAGCTGCGGCCAATTATCCGAAAACAATATCCATAGAAATAGGATACATGAAAGTAACATATGAATATGCTTCTGCCTTGGCTGGTCTCAATGAGATTCAACGCGCTAGCGAATGTATAGACTTATCTTACATTTCTTACCTCTTTTTCTGTCGGCGGCATCCAATAATAAAACCTAGATTTAATGATATCGGGGTGAAAATCTTAATGCTAAAAGGCTGTATATTATGCTCTTTGGAGAATAAAAACGGCGCAAAAGAGTGTTTCATGTCAGCAAAACGAATTCTAAAGTCAACTCCCATGTCCCTGGAACTCTCCATCCTAAGAGAGAAATTGCATAAACTGGACTGTTGAGGATGTAAATTTATGTCTGACTTTATTAGAACCACAATTACTGTAGGATATATCCCTCTTTCCATTTCATTGTTTCTCTTGTTATGTGAGCTTTTTTTCCTGTTTGTAGATTTTCAAAGCAGACCCTTGGAATACAAGTGGAGCTATGAGCGCAAAAAACCCCCACCCTATCATCATATTATATGGGTAAGGGGTTTGCTGGTAGCGCTTGCGATGTATGTTGGCTTTCTCATGGAGATGCTTGAGCCTAGTAATAATATCGAATTTAGCGGACGGTTCCTGAGTTGGCTGCCGTTCATTGTTTTCTCCTATGGATATTTAGGAATACCAGTTAAATTTCTCCTGGAGGAAAAATATGCAGAAAAATTAAGGATCAGAACTATCTTTGTCTTCTTTTCTTACGTTATTCCTATTGTCATGCTTATTGTGATTCTTGCTTGTGATTCCTGGACCCCCTCGGATTCCGCTTTTTACTTTGAGACCGCTACCTCTCTATTAAAGGCGAAATCCTATTTGATGGAGCATGTTATATTGGGATTTATTTTTTTAGTGGTTGCCGGAGGGTTATTTGCTTTTATGATACCACTTGCTCTAACTGTTCATCCAAATCTTTTTTGGATCCTAATTAATAGGGCATTTAATCCAGGAAGAATAAGGTTCGATTGAGATTTGCGTGGGAATCAAGTAGCAGCGCGCCTGCGCTATAACATCAGGCAAATGCGCCGGTTACGACTGATATCGGGAATTCGATTTGTCTCAATCAGGAGGCTTTATGGAGCTTTCCGCCGTATTAACATCACGGGAAGAGATTGATGAATTATGTCTCGTTCCCACGCGCTTTGCGTGGGAACCAAATAGCAGCGCGCCTGCGCTGTGACGTCAGGCAAATGTGCCAGCTACGGCTGGTATCAGAAATTGGCCCGTCCCCAACATCCCCCTTGAAAACGCAATTCCAGAAGCTCCAGCTTCCCGCCAGACGACAACTTTACAATGCCACAAAACCGTTACCGCAGATTGCTCTCCGACATTTATCACTGGACTCTTATCGAAACGCATCGGCGCCAGCCCAATAGCGAAAATCGACTGTAACGATGCCCGTTTACCTCGATGCCTGCGCGATTCAGCGGCCCCTGGATGACCGTTCGCAGCCACGGATCAACCTGGAGGCGGAGGCAATCGCTGCCGCGCCGAACCTGATTGGAACTGATTGAATCGGGCGATATCGATTTATTGTCTTCCGAGGTGCTTGAATTCGAGATTCGGCAAACACCCGATGCAATACGTAGGATTCGAGCACAGGAAATTCTTTCCGTGGCGGGCGCATTCGCGGAAGTTTCGGATGCCGTGCGGGCAAGGGCTCGGGAACTGATGTCTTCGGGTAAAGTGATGGCGATGGATGCGCTACACGTGGCCGTGGCCATCGAATACCGCCGTTCGCAACCACGGATTGGCCTGGAGACGGAGGCAATCTTTACCGTGCCGGACCTGATTGGAGCGGATTGGAATTGATTGAATTGGGGGGGATAGCGATTTGCTGTCCCATGAACGCGGAAATCCTGACCATGGTGGAAGTGAACAAAAAGACCGAGGCCCTGCCTGTCCGACAGAACACAAAGGATATCGAAATGGGCGAGGAGCAACTTTCCGTTTTGATTAAAGAAGCCGGAGAAGAGGCCCGCGGGAAGAAAAGAGAGGTAATGGCGCGCCATTATGATAGGCTGCGGGATGCGGTCAATCGAGCCGCCGCGTCATGACGGAAACGCCGAAACCCCGGTTGATCGTGGTGGCCGGTCCCAATGGTTCCGGTAAAACGACAATAATCTGTTTATTTTTCGCTCAGCTTCACAAATGGATTCTGTTGTCTCGTTCCCACACACTCTACGTAATGTGAACCGGTAAGCAGTGCGCCTGCGCTGTAACATCAGGCAAACGTGCCAGTTGTGGCTGGTATCAGGAATTTGACTTGTCTCAATCAGGAGGCTTTATGGAGCTTTCCGCCGTATTAATATCGGCTCCCGAGGGTGGCTATATTGCGTTCAATCCCGAGACGGGCACGACAACACAAGGTGAAACAGTCGAGGAGGCACTGGCAAACCTACGCGAAGCCACCGGGCTATATCTTGAGGAATTCACGATTCACACGGTATCACGCCCCCTTCTGACTACCTTCGAGGTCCCCGTGCATGCCTAAACTGCCCGTTGTATCCGGTGCGAAGGCTGTACGCACTTTGCCTCGTTCCCACGCGCTTTGCGTGGGAACCAAATAGCAGCGCGCCTGCGCTGTGACGTCAGGCAAATGTGCCAGCTACGGCTGGCATCAGAAATTTCCACTCGTTCCCAACATCCCCGTCGGAAACGCGATTTCGGAAGCTCCGGCTTCCCGCCGAACGACGGCTTTACCCTCGTTTCCACGCGACTGAACCGTAAACCGGGAAACGAACCCTGTTAAGGAGCTTGGATTCAACTCGTAAGTGCAACCTTACAGTGTTGGTAAAGAGGCAAGCCGCAGTAGCATCGTGGCTTTCTCATACCGACCAAAGTAAGAGGAGCACGGATGAGTGAC
>CAZQHJ010000039.1:0-16065 GCA_964593225.1 uncultured Thiotrichales bacterium | reverse complement strand
GGCATGTAAACAAACTCCAGTATCCTAAATTATCAGATTGACGAACCACTAGCAATGTATATGGTTCCCGATAAAAACAACGGGAGAGCGCATCATGTCAGTGGAGAACAGAACCCTCACCGCCATTCCCGGCATCGCCGTGGGCCATTACGAGGACCGCGCGGCCCTGTGCGGGGTCACCGTCCTTCGCTTCCTTTCCCAGGAGGGGGCGATAGCCAGCGTGGATGTGCGCGGTTCCGCGCCGGGGACCCGGGAGACGGATCTCCTGGACCCTATCAACACGATTCAAAGGGTCCACGCCATCGTGCTCACCGGGGGCAGCGGCTATGGTCTGGAGGCGGCGGGGGTCGGTTATCGGGTGGGGCCGGGTCTCCTGGTGCCCATCGTCCCCGCCGCGGTCATCTTCGATCTCTCCCTGGGGGATAGCCGCGTCCGGCCCACGAAAGCTTGGGGCTACCAGGCCTGTGAGTCCGCGAGCCGCGACCCGCTGGCGTCGGGTAACGTGGGCGCGGGCCTGGGGGCGACGGTGGGGAAGGTCTTCGGGGCCCGGCGGAGGATGAAGGGTGGCCTGGGGTCGTTTGTTATCGGTCTGCCGGGGGGGATAAAGGTGGGCGCCCTGGTGGTGGTGAACGCCTTCGGGGACATCGTGAATCCCGAAAACGGGGAGATAGTCGCCGGGGCGCGGGGGGCGAGGCAGGGGGCGTTTATCGACACGACCCGGGCGATTTTGGAGAGCGCGACCGAACCCGACGCCGCCCAGGTCATGAACACGACGCTCGGCGTCGTGGCGACGAATGCGCGCCTGGACAAGACCCAATTGCGGAAGATCGCCCAAACGGCCCACGACGGCCTGGCGAGGACGATCCGCCCCGTTCACACCCTCTTCGATGGGGATACGATCTTTGCCGTCTCCGCGCCGGCGGGGGACCTTTCCGCCGGCCTCATGGCCGTTGCCGTGGCGGCGGAAAGGGCGCTGGAGAGGGCCGTCCTGCTTGCCGTGGAAACGGCCGAAACGGTTCCGGGCGCGCCGGCGGCGCGGGATTGGAACCCGAAGTGAAATAGGGCATTTCCTACCCGAACCGCCCGCCGATGTAATCCCGGGTCAATTCGTGTTGGGGATCGTTGAAGATCCACTTGGTTTCGCCCACTTCGACGAGATCCCCCAGGTGGAAGTAGGCGGTGCGCTGGGAGACCCGGGCGGCCTGTTGCATGGAATGGGTGACGATGACGATGGCGTAGTTTTCCCTGAGCTCGTCGATCAACGCCTCGATCTTGGCCGTGGCGATGGGGTCCAGGGCGGAACAGGGCTCGTCCATGAGGATGACCTCGGGTTTGAGGGCGATGGCCCGGGCGATGCAAAGGCGCTGTTGCTGGCCGCCGGAGAGCTCCGTGCCCCCCTGATTGAGCAAGTCCTTCACCTCGCCCCAAAGCCCGGCCTTCTCCAGGCTGGTCCAGACGATCTCGTCGGCGGCCGTTTTGTCCGGCACCATGCCGTGGATGCGCGGCCCGTAGACGACGTTGTCGTAAATGGATTTTGGGAAGGGGTTTGGTTTCTGGAACACCATGCCGATGCGCGCCCGCACCTCCACCACATCCATGGCCTTGGCGTAGATGTCGCGATTATCCAGCGTGATCTCGCCGGTCACCCGGCAGGTGTCGATGGTGTCGTTCATGCGATTGAGACATCGCAGGAAGGTGGATTTCCCACAACCGGAGGGGCCGATCATGGCGGTGACCTGGTTGTTGCCGATGTCCAGCGTCACATCCCTGATGGCCTGTTTCCCGCCATAGTAGACATCGACATGGCGGGCCTTCATCCGGGGATTTTCGCAGGATATATCCCCCACGGTGGCGGCGGCCATATCCGAAGAAGGGGCGGGCGGCTCCGGCGCGGGGGGGGCCTTCCACCCGACGGGGTACCGGGAGAATAGGGATTTCCCGGCCTTGGCGTGGTTCGGGGAATATCCCGGCACAAAGTTCGGTCCCATGGGTTGCCGAGCGAATAATATATTTTCCGCCAGTGTGTCGATGGTCATGCTCATTAGTCTTTTATCCCCGGAATCTTGAACAAAATGACCTGGAAATTCTCCTGGATCTTTTTGGTTCCGGCTGTGTCGGGTTGGGTTCTGCTCCAATCATTCGAGCCCTCTGCAAAGGCCCGTCCTGCGCTCTCCCACGGCGTTGCCGGAGAACACACACGACTTTTGCATAAGGCCTCCATTTCGCCACGCGAGGTCACCAGCGTTTCTCGAAGCGGTTTCTGAGCCAAACGGCGGTTGCGTTCATGCTCACGAGAAACGCCAGCAACACGATGATGGCGGCGGAAGTCCGTTCGACGAACGCCCGTTCCGGGCTGTCCGCCCAGAGGAAGATCTGTACCGGCAGCGCCGTGGCGGGATCCATGACGCTACTGGGAATATCCACGATAAAGGCCACCATGCCGATCATCAGAAGTGGCGCGGTCTCTCCAAGGGCCCGGGCCATGCCGATGATGGCGCCGGTCAACATGCCGGGCATGGCCAAGGGCAATACATGATGGAAGATGGCCTGCATCCGGGAGGCGCCCATGCTGAGGGCGGCCTCCCGGATGGAAGGCGGCACGGAGAGCAAGGCCGCGCGCCCCGCGATGATGATGGTGGGCATGGTCATGAGCATCATGACCATGCCGCCCACCAGGGGGACGGAACGCGGCAACTGGAAGAAGTTGATGAAAACCGCAAGCCCCAATAGACCGAAGACCACGGAGGGCACGGCGGCCAGGTTATTGATATTGACCTCGATGAAATCCGTCCAACGGTTCTTGGGCGCGAATTCCTCCAGGTACACGGCGGTCGCCACCCCCAGGGGAAAAGAGAGCAACAAGGTCACCAACAGGGTGAATACGGAGCCCATGATGGCTCCGCGAATACCGGCCAGTTCCGGCTCCCGGGAATCCCCATTGGTGAAGAATGCCCCATTGAAGCGTTTTTCCATGGCCCCCTGGGCTATCAGCCCATCGAGCCAGGCCAGTTGTTTGTCCTTGATCCGACGCTCGCCCTCCGGGGCATCGCGGTCGATATAGCCCTTCATCAACATGTCCACTTCGTCATCGGCGGGCAGCCAGATCTCTCTCGTGCTTCCCAGGAGGCCGGGATCGTTTAGCACCCGGTCCCGCAACTCGAAGGCGGCCCCGGAACTGACCAGGCCATAGAGCCTCTTTTTATCCCGGCGCGCCCTGACGTCGGGGAATCGGGCGCGCAATGCCGCCTTGACGAGCGCCGAATAATTGGCCCGGGAAAGGCTGTCCCGTTCCTCCCCGCCGTCCATCTCGAGACCCAGCAGTGCCTTGTCGAAAACAATGGGCAAACGGATGAAGGTCTGGGTAAAGGCGCTGTATCCGTTGAGAACGATGCTGATAAATAGAACCAGGACGAAGCCGATGCCGAGCGCGGTGGCGAACAGGGTGTAAAACCGGAAACGCCGTTCCCGGGCATGACGCTTCTTGAGGCGATCGCGCCAGACTTTCGAATCCGCGAGGGTCGTGTTCGTTGTGGGGGGGGTGCCGCGCACGCTGACTGCCTTCGATGATGCTCTGCCGGTCAGGTCTTCGGTTCGATTCCCGTGACCTCGGAGATTTGCGCGGACGACCAGCCTTTTTGTTCGAGGAGCCGTGCAATCTCCGTCGCTTTTTGATGTATGCCTTGTTCTATCCCTTCCTCGCGCCCTTCTTGTCTGGCATGCTCGATCATTCCCCATGTGGACCTGGCGTAGTCGATATATTTGTCGAACCTTCGCCGTTCTTTCTCATCCATCTTCAGGTAGTCGAATTTTTCCTTTAACGCGCCGATGCCGGGGGCCGTGAATCCGTCCGGGACCTCGTTGTTCTTGAAGGCGTAGATCCACTGGTCCAAATCATCCCGGACGATATCCGCAAAGCATCCCAGCGGAATCAGATAGTATTCGGGAAAGACATTGGTCTCATTGACAAACACCTGCTCGCTCACCAGGGATTCCTTCAACCTTGCGACCCGGTGGGTATGCAGGCCCGTGAACTCGGTTCCGCCGTGATAGATGTAATCATCGTCATCCTTGCTGATATCGAAATAGAGCAGGCTGACGGAATAGACCTTCCTGACATCGGTGTACGGCTCACCCAGTCTGAGGTTCTCGACGATGGTCTTGGCCGCGCCATAGGCCAGACGCTTGAAATAGGCCATTTCCGGGAGATATTGCACCTCGACGATGATTCGCTCGCCGTCCCCGGTTTTGGCCAGAAAATCCACTCGGTTGTATTTGTCGGCCTCGTCACGCTGGTTGCTTTCGCTCTCCAGCATGTCCAGGATGCTAATCGGCCTTCCGAAAAGCGCGGTTAAAAAACCCTCCAGGACATCGAAATTGGCTTTGTCGCGAAGGACGGTCTTGATGGCCCAGTCGAAGGAGATGATTTTTCTGCCTGGTTTTTTCGTCATAAGGAAAGGAATCCCGCGTGATCGATCGGTGCGTATATTGTCTTCTCCAATTGTTTCAGTTGTATTACATGAATCATCGACATTGCTTTGCGAAGCTTTTCCTGAGCCCTTCGTTCAATCCCTGGAAGCGCTCCATTTCACCCTACCCTGTAACAACTCCGGTTGCGCTCGAATCGTATTCGTCTGTTTTTAAGGGATAATAAATGCTGGTAAGGCGCGTAAGACGCCGCGCGGCCGGAAATTCCATATAGCGAGCTGTGTCCCTCGTCGCCTGGGTCCTTGCATTTTCGACCACAAGCCGGATTTCAACCCTATGAAGATGGAAATGGGTCGAACAGATAGAGGGAAATCTATTCGTATTGCTCCCGATACTTCCGAACCACATGCAGCGCAACGACATTGAGGACCAGGGTCACGACAAAGAGCGACAGGCCCAATGCAAACGCCGCCAGGGTCTTGGGGCTGTCGAACTCCTGATCCCCCACCAATAAGGTGACGATCTGCACGGTGACGGTGGTCACCGCCTCCAGGGGGTTGGCCGTGAGATTCGCCGACAACCCCGCCGCCATCACCACGATCATGGTCTCGCCGATGGCGCGGGATACCGCCAACAGGATGGCGCCCACGATACCCGGCAGGGCGGCGGGTATCAGCACGCGCCGGATCGTCTCCGAAGGGGTGGCGCCCAGTGCCAGGGAGCCATCGCGCATGGACTGGGGGACGGCGTTGATGACATCGTCCGAGAGGGAGGAAACGAAGGGAATGATCATGATGCCCATCACGAGACCGGCGGCGAGCGCGCTCTCGGAGGCCACGTCGAGACCCAGCCAGGCGCCGGCGTCGCGGATGAGTGGGGCTACGGTCAGGGCCGCGAAGAAACCGTAGACCACGGTGGGAATACCGGCCAGGATTTCGAGTAGGGGTTTGATGGTGGCCCGGGCGCGGGGGGTGGCGTATTCGGAGAGATAAATGGCCGACAATAATCCCACGGGCACGGCCACCAACATGGCCAGGCCCGAGATCAACAGGGTGCCGGTGAACACCGGCACCGCGCCGAACGCCCCGGAAGAGCCCACCTGATCGGGGCGGATGGCGATCTGGGGGCTCCACTCCAGTCCGAACAGAAATTCGCCAATAGGAATGGCATGGAAAAAACGGATGGACTCGAACAGCACGGAGAGCACGATGCCGAGGGTGGTGAAGACGGCGATGGTGGAGCTGGCGATGAGAAAGACCTTGATGACCTGCTCCACCTGGTTTCGGGCGCGCAGCCCCGGCGATATCCGCCGCCATGCCAGGGCCGTCCCAAGCATGGCCAGCACGATGACCACCACCGACAACGCGGCCATGCTGGTTTGTTGCAATCGCCGGTAATGGTCCGCCGCCGAACGGAGCGCGTCATCCACCTGGGTGGAGGCGATGTTGCCGTGGGCGAGGTTCTTGACGTCGTTGATGACGAGACTCAGGCGTTCTTCCGGCAGATCCCGCATGGCTTTTGGCAACTCCGCCGCCACCATCTCGGTGATGACGGTGGTTTCGAACGCCATCCACAGCGACAACACGACGATGGCCGGGATTCCGCACCAGATGGTGACCAGCCATCCGTAATAACCTGGCAGGGAATGTAATCGTGAGATTTCCTGCCGGCCACCGGCCAGACTTACCGAGCGCTGTTTCCCAAGCTGATAGCCGATGGCCATCAGGGCGAGGACGATGAGGAGCAGGAAGGAAATGGTCATAATTTAGCGAGGACCTCCGTAACCGCTATCGCGTGGAAAATTACTTCGCAGGTAGTCGCGCGCCTCGCGGACTATCCCATCGGCCGTCTCATCGCGCGGCTGGCACCGATCCGCCCACGGACGGCCCGGATGAAGCACATCCCACCGGGGGCGCAAACCGGCATGACGGCCCTGCCCTGGATCGTGATTGCCGAATCCATCAATGAGATTGTTCCATAGTGGACCAAACTTCGCGATGAGCAACGACTCGCCGAGCGCAATCCGGATGTCATCCACGATCAAATAACGGCAATGGAAATCGGCAATCTCCAGATTGGTGGCTTCCTCGATGCTTTTCGCGTGTTGTTTTAGCCGGTTATGGAGGGCCTTGCCGGGAGGCGCCTCGAGATCGCTACCTTTCCTGGCTCCCTTGGGCACGGCCTTGCCAACGTAAATTGGCGCGCCGAACCGTCCATCGCGATTACGCTCCGCGATGGCCCCGTATCCAGGGAAGGCGCCCGTGTAATAGATCGCATAGATGCCCGCGCCATGGAATACCGTCAGATCCTGCAAGGGGATAACCGGTTGCCCCAGCATGGCCCGGCCGACACTTTCCCCCAAGCGGCGTTTGTCGAGGGGGTTGAAGGGAACGATTTTACGATCCGTCATGCGGCGTTCCTTACCTTGATTCTACTTGCCTCGCGTATCCCGGCTTCCGCGAGACGTTCCGCCACGGATGCCGCGACCCGGCGAGCCAGGGCGACGGGCACCGCGTTACCCAGTTGCCTCATGGTCTCCGTCCACGATCCATGGAATACATAGCCATCGGGGAATGTTTGAATCCGCGCGGATTCACGCGCGCTGAAATAACGAACGCGCCCGTCTTCCAGAACCATGGTGTTTTCGCCACCCGGCACGCCGTGGCCGCCGGCCTTGAGTGTTTTGGCGGGGAGATCGAGGGGACTGCCCGTATGCCCCTTGTATGTCCTGGCCCCATCCTGGAAAGCGTGGTTGTAAAATTCCCTCGCGGATTCGTCGCGTGGATCCGGCACATCCATCAGGGCATCCCGAACCGTGCGCCATGGTTTCTCCTCCAGGGGAAAAAGCCTATCGCTCAGATTCATTATTCTGTTCCTGAGCCGTGCCGGCATATCCGGCCGTTTCGACTTCGGGATACCGTGCCTGTCCCAATATTCCCCGGATACCCATTGAGAATACAGAAGAGTGTCCAATGAATGCGTTGGACGCGGGAAGGACCACTCGATACCGAGATCGGAACGAAACCCCACGATGAAGACCCGCTCGCGCCTTTGTGGAACACCATAATCGGCGGCGTTGATGAGGGCCGGGACCACATTGTAGGTCAGTCCTCCGCCATGGGGCGGTCTCGACGTCTTTTCCGCCTGTAGCCGGGACAGGTGATCCGGCCATGTTTCCCGTTGCCTTATGGCGACTTCCGGGAATTCCAGCCGAAGCAGGATATACTGGTAATAATTCGCAAAGCGGGAACGAGTCAGTCCCTTCACGTTCTCGATGATGAAGGCCTTCGGCCTGAGTTCGCGCACGATTTCCACCGTGGCGGGAAACATATCCCGCTCATCGCCATGGGCCCCGTGCTTGCCTCCCATGGAAAACGGCTGGCATGGCGGCCCGCCGGCAAGCAGATCGATCCCCTCCCGAATCGATGGCCAGTCAAAATCCCGCGCGTCTCCTTCCCAAAGGGGCCAGTCCCGGACCAGGGGATATCCCCGCCTTTGGTTCTCCCTGATCGTCTCGCAGGCCCACCTATCCCATTCCACCACGGCCAGGGACTCGAAACCCGCCAGGGATACGCCCATGGCAAGCCCGCCAGCGCCCGCGAAGAGTTCCACCGACTTCATTTTTCCTCCGTCTGCTCTTCCAGAAATTCCCGAACGATGCTCGATACGTGATCGGTGTCGGCCATTTCACATTCCCACACAACCAGCACGCGCCACCCCAAGGACCTCAACCGCCGTTGCTTGTCCATGTCTCTTTCCCGGTTTCCCTCCAGCTTCGGTTCCCAGAAATCCAGCTTCGACTTTGGCAATCTCGCGAGCTTGCAATCCTTGTGGCGATGCCAAAAGCAGCCGTGCATGAAAATAACCGCGCGTCTCGATGGAAACACCAAATCCGGCTTTCCGGGCAATTCCCCGACATGCAGGCGATAACGGAATCCCATTCCATGCACGAGACGACGAAGCTTCATCTCCGGCGCCGATCCCGTACCCCGGATAAGGGACATTCGCCGGCTTCGCTCTTCTCGAGATAGTGTATCGCTCAATTTAAGCCCCGATGATTTCGCCGAGTTTAGCCGATATCATATTCATCCAAGAAACTACACGTTATTCCGAGACCGCGCTCGAAAAAAGTGGCTTTCCCTCGGAGAACGGCAGAAATCATAAATTCGAATATGAGAAACCCTGTTGTTATCGACATGCTTATCTTGATAGCCGACTAAGGGCCTAATTTCGGCATTCTTTCTTGATAGCCATGAGGTCGGGAACGTGGTCGATTTCCTGGCCATCAAGGGAATGGACGGTAACGGATATGCTGCCATCCCCGTTGGTCTCGAACAGGGGATAGCTGATCCGGGAAGAGAAAATCTCCACATCCCAGGGCGTGTTTTCGCGCGCATACCATGGCACTCCCGCGCTGCCGGCCGACAGGTGCCAGGTGGGGCAGCGGAAATCGGGATTGGGCGAAGCAGGTTCCCGAGCCGATTCATTTTGTTCGCCATCCCAGTTGATTACCCCGTCGCCATTGGTATCGTCGGACATGACGCCCACCGGCGTATTGCTGTCTATCCTCGTCCGGTGATAGGCGTGCTCATCACCGTTCATCACCGCGGCCACCTTTGCCGAATCGGCGACGGCGCGCCAGAGGCGGTTGCGGGTCTCGATGATGCCGGGACCGGCGGGAACGACATTGGCGCCGTCGTATTCATACGACTTCACATTGTTGTCGCCATTCCACCACATGACATCCTTTACATGACCGCCCGCCGGGAAGACGGGTTCCTGGGCATACAGGAAGATGTATCGGATGGTGTCGTCACCCTCGGCCCGCGCCAGCTCGGCCTCTATCCAATCCAGTTGTTCGGGCAGGATGTAGCCCTCCGGCGCGCCGCCGTACTCGGATACTTTTTCGTTGGTGGTCCACCAGTAGTTGTTGTTGAAGGCGATGAAGAATATCGGTCCGTACTGGAAGCTGTAGACATTTTCCTTGTAGGCGGGCCGGCCGCCGGTTGCATCCGGTCCGTTCCGGGGGTTCCGAAACTCATCGGCGAAGATCGCCTCGGCGCTGTCCGTAGGGTAGGGCCGCTTGTCCATGAGGATACCGTGCTCGCTACCGTCATCGTACACGTCCACCAGGGTTTCGTGGTTGCCCATGGCCGGATACACGGGCCGGCTGCGCCAGAAGCCTTCCATGGCCTTTTTCCAGGCCTTGAGCTGCATGCGGAAATCATCCGGGCTCAAGGTATAGCCATTGATGAGATCGCCACCGAAAATGAACAAATCCGCGCGGCGGCGATGGGCGTTGGCCGCAATCCGGGACAGGACCTTGAAGTTCACGCCCATGAAGGATTCTTCACCGGCCGGTCCTTCCCGGCTGTCGCTGGCAAAGGCAAATCTGATTCCTTTGTCGCTACCTTTTTCGGGGGCGGACATAAAAGAATACCTGCCCGAGCGCGTGTCATCACAACTCACCTGGTACTCATATCGCCGGTTCGGTTCGAGCCCGGTGATCTCGATCTCATGGCGGAGCGTGGCGGCCGGGTCCGAGAACTTTCCAAGCCCGTCGACTGCGATATGGCCCGAGCAAACGGCATTGGTCTCGAAGGTGATCAGCGCCCCGCTCGTATCGTCACTTCGCACCATGTTCAGTAGTGGCCCTTCCGTGATGGTGGTGATCGGTTTGATGCTTCCCTGCTTGCCTGTAAAACTGACCCGGCCATCGTAGAAATCACCCTTGTTGGTTACCAGCCGGTAACCGATGGTCATACTGGGGCAGTGGGACGGTTCCTTGCACTGACCGTTCGGCCACCCGTTGGCGTTGTATTTGTCCTGGAGGTACTCATCGACCTCGATGTAGTCGTCCCGGCAATAGCGGTAACGGGCATAATCGTAGTCCGCCTCTCCGAACTCGAAGGGATACGGCCCGGAGCAGATCTTCGCTACCTTGCCCTCGAGACCGGTACCACCGAGATCGAGGGTGAGATCATTGCCGTCTTTTTCGGTAACGGCATGCAGTTGTTCCCAGGTAATGAGGTTGCGGATGTCGCCATCGATTCGAATGAAGGTAGGCGTGAGGACCGGACCGGAGGCATCGGTGACCGGTGCGCGGGCGCCCAATAACAGACCGCTGGCGAGAATAGCCGGATACAGAATGTGTTTACGCATGAATACTTCCCCTGGAGTTATCTGGTCGATATTCAAAACAGTACCGAAAGATCGGCAAAGGCGATATAGATAATCAGGACGATGACTACCAACACGCCGGCGGCTAGCTTGACCAGGGGCCAGGGTGTGAGATCCACGACCCCGGCATCCTCATGGACCCAAGGTGTTTTCCGGGAGCTGACCTCGGCCATCACCAGCATCAGTCCCACCAACAGGACAAACACCAGACCAAGGAAGTGATACTCGTGCAGGTTCACCTTGATCCAGGCATCGAGATCAGGGATGAAATAGCCGCAGGCAATGACGACAAAGCCCAGAATCAGCGCCGTGTTTGCCCAGGTGGCGGTCGCTCGCCTGGACAGCATTCCCACGACTACCACCGAGAAGATGGGGATGAAGTATAGGCCGTTCATCTTTTGCAGATACTCGAAGATACTCGCCTGCCCGGCCAGGAGCGGTGCGATGGACATGGAAAAGACGGCGATGATCCAGCCGAATACCTTACCCGACCGGATCACCATGGCATCGTCGGCATCCTTGTTCAGGAAGGGTTTGTATACGCCCAAGCTGAACAGGGTGCAGGTACTGTTGAGCGCCGAGTTGAAGGAACTCAAAATGGCGCCCACCATGGCCGCGGTAAAAAAGCCGGTGAGCGGAGAGGGCAGCACATCGCGCGCCAGGGTGCCGTAGGCATGGTCGGCGTGAATGCCATCGGCGCTGTAGAGGTGGAAGGCGATGATGCCGGGAAACACCAGGATCAATAGGGCCATGACCTTCAGGTAACCGGCGTAGATTACGCCTTTCTGTCCTTCCTTCAGGGAATTGGCGCCAAAGGTGCGCTGAATGATCTGTTGGTTGGTGGACCAATAGAACAGGTTGAGCAGCAGCACACCGGTAAAGAGGGTGAAAAAGGGTACCGACTGATCGGGGCCACCGATGGCGTTGAGTTTTTCCGGGTGTACGGTGCGCAGGGTCTCGATACCCTGGAACATATCGCCACGGCCCAGGGCCTCGATGCCGAAGTAGCTGATCATCACGCCGCCTACCAGCAGACCGAAACCATTGAGCACATCCGAGACGGCAACGGTGCGCAAACCACCGACGATAGCGTAAATGGAACCAACGATGCCCACGAACCAAACCGTTCCCCATAAGACAGTATTCGAGTCCAATCCCGTTAGAGTCTTTATATCGAAAATGCTGCTTAAGGCTACCGCTCCGGTATAGAGAATGATGGGCAACAGGATGGCCACGTAGGCGATGATGAAGATCAACGTCGTGATGGTGCGGGTAGAGGTATCGAAGCGTTTTCCCAGGAACTCGGGAACGGTGGCGATACCGCTCCTGAGGTAACGGGGCAGGAAAAACAGGGCCATCAGGACCAACCCGATAGCCGCGACGACTTCCCAGGCCATTACCGAAAAACCTTCTGTAAAAGCGAGACCGTTGAGCCCCACCAACTGCTCGGTGGAGAGGTTGGTGAGCAACAGCGATCCTGCAATCAGCCCGCCGGTGAGAGAGCGTCCTCCCAGAAAGTAACCGGACGCGGTGCCGTGATCGTCGCCCCGCGTCATCCGCCAGGTGATGACCGCCACGAGGGCGGTGAAGAATGTGAATGAGAACATCGTGGACATCACATTCCTCCAAATTGGTTTGTTTTTTCAACGCTTGTTTCTTCGGCTGCCTTCGCGCGTTCTCCCGCCTGCTCCCAAATGGCATCCGGTTTCCAGGCCCTCAAGGACACGAGCCTGGCATCGCCACCTTCGGCAAAGAGCGCGACGCCCCGGTTCTCAGCCCTGGGAAACACCCGGGTGGTGATCACCTGCCGTCCATCGTTACCGAAGACCTCCACCGACGAGCGATCCACGAAGAGGTGCATCTTGACGCGGCCGCCGGGCGCATCCAGGGGCGCGCTTGCGCGTCCGAGCATGGAGAAATCGGGATCGAAATCCATCCGTCCGGCACCGCGGCGATCCACGAAGAGTTCGCCGCGCGTGGCATCGTAGCCGATAACAGTGCCACTGCCGCCGTTGCCGTCCACGCCACGGCTGTTGGTGCGATCATGGGCGCGATGCACGATGATAGCCAGCCTCTTTGCCGAACCTGTCTCGAATGTCGCCTCCAACTCGATCCGGTCGCCGTGTATCGGTTCGAGTATTTTTTCGCCCGCCTTTATCACACTCGCATCCATTTCCACGGGGTCCTTGCGCAGTTCGCGAAGCTCTCGGACCGGCGCCTGGGCCAAATACAGGCCGTTTTCTTCGACCTTAAGGCTCACCTCCCGGGGGATCGACATGGCGCTGCGCCAGGGGGCGGTGGGGATTTCCTGGGCGTAGAGCCAGTTGTTCATCCAGCCCAACTAGATGCGGCGTCCATCGGAGGCCGGAATACCGGACTAGGACTGCACCGCGTAGAAGTCCGTCCCGTGATCCACCCATCGGCCCTGATGAACCGAAGCGCGGGCGGGCTCATCCGAAAGCACTACGTGGTCCACTACCAGGTGCCCCCAATAGTCATCGGTGCTTCCATCCGTCATGCGCAGCACCGCCTGGCGTCCATGGAAAGGGCGAACGTCCCAGGCGATCCAATCGAGGACATCTCCGTTATAGCCCGAGGTACGCCGGACGACTTTCCTGTCCACAAGGAGTTCCACTGCCAGTTTTTCCTGATTCCTTCCGCCACCGATCAGGAAGGACAAATAATCCTTGTTCAGGGGAAAAGAGGGGGAGAGCACGGTGCCTGTTGCGCCACCGCCGGATAATCCGCTGTGAAGGATGCCGCGCTTCCCAGGCCACCAACGACGGATGAGGATGGACCGATCTCGAAGGCTCGTCCTTTACGTTCCCAGGCCACCGGGATGCCCTCATCGAAGGTGCTCAGCACTTCGCCTTTCGGGGGTGGCAGGAAGGATTCTTGCGGTTCGTCCGGTACGAAACGCCGTCCGTCGAAATTCCCGATGAAATATTGTCCTCCAGAGCCGCCCGCCACGGCCCGGCGGTCCAAGTTCACCTGGAGAACCCATCGCGTTAGACCTGGGGAACCCTCTACCTCGAGTGGGAAGAGATCCGGGCATTCCCAGGCACCCCCGATGGCCCCCACCGGCCCGAAGTTGCTCAGGTGTTCCCAGTGCTTGAGATCCGGCGATGCATAGAAAGACACCTCTCGCTGCGCCGCCAGGACCAGAACCATGATCCAGCGCCGGTCCGGTTCGTACCAGAATACCTTGGGATCGCGAAAGTCCTTCGAACCGATGTCCAGTATCGGATTCCCGGAATAACCCGTCCACGTTCTACCCCGGTCCAAATATAGGCAAGGTATTGGGCCTGACTCCGGTCGGCTTCCCGATACCCGGTGTAGATGGCTACCATCGGCGTCTCGCCGGGGCGGCCAAAACCGGCAGTGTTCTGTACATCCGCCACGGCGCTGCCGGAGAAGGCCATCACCCCATTTCCCTCCGGGATGGCAATGGGGAGATGCTTCCAGTGGACCAAATCCCGGCTAACGGCATGCCCCTAACTCATGTGGCCCCATCGGTTGCCGAAGGGGTTGTGTTGGTAGAACAGATAATATTCGCTATCCGAGTAAACGAGACCATTGGGATCGTTCATCCAGTTTTGGGGGGGGGCGTAAAATGAAACTGAGGGCGATATGGTTCATCATAGAGGGGCTCGGCCGCGCACAGGAAAGGGCCGGCAAGGGCTATCAGAAAAACAAGTGAAAGTCGGTTTTTAATATGACAGTTTCCAAATAAAATCAATGTGGTTCCCTGGCCCCGGTCATGACGGCAACGGCATCCGACATGGCGCAATCCATGGGATTGAGAGCGCAGAGCCGGCGGCCCAGGCGGTGAATATGGATTCGATCGGCAACCTCGGAATTTGAGCAGTGGCGCGATACGGTCGATATCCTGGCTACAAAAATCCGTTGAGAAATCCCAGCACTGTTCTACCCCTATGCCTATTGCGATGGAGACCCGGGGGATATCCCGAATACGACGGCAAGTTTGCCCATCACAACCGAAATCAAAACCATTAGGGCTACGATGGAGAGATCGATCCCGGCGGTCAGGATGATGATTGTCCGAGCACAGGCCAGGATACCGATGATGGTGACCTGCCGGATGATGAGGGACAGATTAAAAGGCGAAAAAACGGGGACCGGCGATACGGGATACTGACCGCTGGATGGGTGTTTGATGGGTATTTTTTCTCACACGGCAAAACCGGTCACACCCAGAAAGATACCCGGTATGACGAAGAAAATGCTAAGTACGTAAGCGATGCCGATAGCTTTCTGTTCCACCGCTATTTCCGCCAGGAATTCCGCGCCCTTGATAGGCAATTCCCTCAGGAATCCGATGCCGTAGATCAGCATGACACCCAGCACGTTGTACATCAAATGAACCAGGGCGATTTGCAGGGCGAAGACTGCGTAATCACCGGAGATGGCGGTCGCCGCCAGCAGCGAGGTAATGCAGGTGCCGATATTCGCGCCCAATGTGAAGGGGTAGATCTCGCGGGTATTCAAAAGGCCCGCGCCGGCCAAGGGCACGATAAGGCTGGTCGTGGTGGAGGAAGACTGGACCAGTACCGTCACGGCGGTACCCGAGGCAATACCCGCCATGGGGCCACAGCTGATAGCGCAATTCAGGACCTTTTTCGCCCGTCCTATCATCAGCTGCCGCAATAGCTTGCTAAGGAAAGTAATCGCGCCAAAGATGATCGCGACCCCCAGACTTGCCAGGGCCACGCCGCCCAGGGGATCCGGCAGCGCTTCGAAAATATCCTTGCATACGGCGATAATGGGTTTTGTGATGGGTTTGATGAAATTGAGTCCACCCATGCTCAACGATCCGCCACCCAGGATGAAACCGGTCATGAACAGGGAGATCTTTTCCAGTAGACCAAAGGCTATCTCCAGTGGCAGGAAAATGAGCACGCTGAACAGATTGAAAAAGTCGTGGACGGTGGCGGCGGAGAAGGCCCGCCGGAATTCCTCCTTGGAGCGGATGTGCGCCAGGCTGACCAGGGTATTGGTGATGGTCGTCCCGATATTCGCGCCCATCACCATGGGAATAGCGGTGTTTACCGGTAATCCGCCTGCTACCAGACCGACGATGACCGAGGTGACCGTACTCGACGACTGCACCAGGGCAGTGGCCATGGTCCCGATGATAAGGCCCATGAAGGGGTTGGTGGCAAATTCGAATAGTTGTTCGGCCCCTTCCCTGCCGCCGGAGGCCCACTTGAAACCGGCGCCGATCATGCCGACCGCGAGCAGAATGCAGTAGATAAGAAAGAATAGACTCGACCACATCAAAAGATTGCCGAGGAAATTTTCTTCTCGGTTAGCAGGTACGGTTTTTATTGCATTCACGCCTTCTTTTAGCATGGAATACTCTTGCCCTTAGTGTAGTGGTACGTCCCTAGTGCTTTGTCATGACTTAATTTTAGGGTAAACGGATTTCAGTTTTCTCCG
>CAZQHJ010000038.1:0-16315 GCA_964593225.1 uncultured Thiotrichales bacterium | reverse complement strand
AAGGGAGATTGCTGACATAATTGGCTGCCATCCAGGAACGATTAGCCGAGAATTGCGGCGAAATCGGGGCATGAAGGGGTACCGACCTCGACAGGCCCACGGGCTGGCAATAGCGCGGCGCCAAGACAAGGCTCGACCCCGCATCAACGGTTCGGTTTGGCGACAAGTTCAAGCGTTGCTCGGGCAAGAATGGAGTCCGGAACAAGTGAGTGGTCGGCTTAAGATGGAACAAGGTGTGCGCATCAGCCATGAGCTGCGCGTAATCGGCAAGATCCCATGGCGTTTCGAGACAGGGGCGTATCAGATAATGGTGTAGGTGGGCTTGCGGCCAAGGCCGCAGAGAGGAGGTGGTTGGTAAAACGTGCTGGCGAATGATTCCCGCGCGGGCTATTCGGCCTTGCGCACTGCATCAAGGGCAAGGTAAACAAGAAAACCGACCGCGCCAAGCAGAACAATAGCGGCAATAATCGTCATTGCCATCTTCACAACTCACCGAGGCTTGCGATTGCTGCCTTCATGCGTCGATCCAGCGTCAACAGGGTGGCACCCCGCACCAATGCACTGGCGGCAATAATTGCATCGGGCAATTTCAGGTTTGTCAGTCGACGCAATCGAATCGCCTCTTGTTCGGTACGTTCATCCAGTCGGCAGACATGGCAAGCCGATAGAAAGGCGTCGATCCGCCGCTCTTCGTCTCGCGTTATTCCCGGAAAACTCAACAATTCCATGCGGGTAATCTGGCTGACTGCGCACTGTTCCAATCGCAGTTCCGCCTGTTCCGCCAAGGCCACGCTGGCAAGATCGCCTTTCAGCAGTCCGATGACGATATTGGTATCCAGTAGATGCCCAGCGAAGCTTCGCCCCGAACCGGCAAAGCATGACTTGGTATTGGTAAAGCGAAAGTAGTACCGAATTTATTTGCGAAGTTGAGCGGAAAATAAACAAATCAGCCCCACTCATCCCGCATTTCCCGCGCAGTCGTGACCGGATCGCCCCGCAGATTCGGGGACCCTTTCAAGGCCCCGACGAATTCCCGCCAATCCCCGGTGGCGTGGTTCTGCCGGTTTTCCGGCGGGGTTGAATGATCATATTGCGCCGCCAAATCGGAAACACCTAAATCCATCGCTCGATCCGAGAGTTTTTGGAGGATTTTCTTCCCAGGTTCCGGTTTTTGCTCCGGTTGCATTTCGATGCGAATCCAATAGCGCCGGTTGGGCAATAAATCGAGATTTCTTTCGGGCGTGAAGACATGCCCGTCGTAGGTTGCATAAAGGGTTTGGGCCATGATGGACTCTCTTGGGCGGACCGAAATTCGGTTGTTTCGCTGGATATTTTCATGTTGGAAGCTGGAGCTTCCGTAAAGGGGGTAACCAAGCAAGAGCTTGGTTACCAGCAAAAGTTCCCGGGACACTTACGTTGGGCGATCCTGCCTTCGACGTGACTGTTTTTGACGCTCCAACATCATTTCCGTGCGCTTTTGCCAAAACGCCAACTCCTCCTGACGCGACATGCCCGCAATCAGTTTCCCCACGTGTTCGGCGCCACGCCGCTTTAGCAGCACGCATTCGGGTTCACGCATCGCCGCTGTCATAATCGATAACCTCCAGTGGTGAATAAATACCGATTTGTCCGTAGCCGTTTTGAGTGTTTATCGCATTGTATTTCGGGATCTTGTCGAAATGCACGATGTGCTTGAAGTTCCAACTCACGATCAAGGCGCAGCCCGATACAGTAGCCAGCGCGACGTGCAAGGCGTCCTCGGCGGATTTTGGCGTGACGATACCGGAATCGATGTATTGCCATTGCAGCGAAAGGGCCTCTTCCGTCACTTGCGCGATCTCGGCAATCGATTCGTAACGGGTGAAGAAACCGCGAATTCTATCGGGCGCGGGTTCGATCTCGGCTTCGACGATGGCGGAGGTAACGAGCGTAAAGCGTCCCGCATCTATCTCGGCAAAAAACTGTCCGGTCGGCCCGGCAAACTTTTCGTCGAATACGCCACCGAAAACCGATGTGTCCGCATAGACTTTCATTGTGTCCGCTCTTTTCGTTCATGGCGACCCGATGGCCGGGCGGTAAGATACGAGACAATCGAGGTTTCGATATGGATTTTTGCCATCTTTCCTTCTTGCTTACGCGCTGTCGCCCCCCTATCCGAAAACCGGGGGCACGGGCGCGCGGGTATATGCACGCCAATGGGCTCCCACGCTAGCGCGTGGGAGCCAGCGAAACATCCGCGTTCATTACTTTGCCGGGCATTTCCCGACGCATCTTTCATAGACGAACTCGGGGTCCGGATCGACGCCATCGGGCCATTCCACGGTATCGAATGCAACCCTTGCCGCATTGAAAACAGCCGGATCCTTCAACTTTCGAAATACGCCAAAGCTTAAGATTGGCGCCATATCCGGAATCCCGCTTTCGCTGTTGTCGAATTCGACCTCTAGCGAGGCTTCGTCTCAGACCAACGAGGCATGAATCGATATTGGTAAAGCGAAACGAATATTTTGTAAAACTTGATCCATTTGCGAAGCCGAGCAGGAAATAAACAAAGTACCCGATAGTTTTCGGTGGTGGTAACCTTTGTCACGAATGGATACATGATCGCCCTCCCGTCATTGAAGTGGCGGAATCCTGAATGGTTCTTCTCCCTTCATCAGCAACGCCCAGTCGTCCACTAGCGAAGCTTCGCCTCAAACCGACAAAGCATGCGTGGGTCAATTCAGGCGAAACCGATACCATTGAAGCTTGATCCATCCGCGAAGCTGAGCGGGAAATAAACAAATCCATTCATCCCGATGCAATTCGGCCCAGGCAAGAACGAGTTTTGCCTGTTTCCTCGGCAGGGTCCCTTCCGATATTTCACAGGTCCCGATGTCGACGATGGCCTACTACGCCGCCTTGTATCTGGCGACCAATTCACGAACCATTGGGACCAATTCATTGGGAATCCCGATGAAGGTCTGATCGGTGACGCCAAAAGCCGCTTCATCTTCCAGAGCGGCCTCCTCTTCGGTCTGTGACTCGTAGCAGGACAGGACGGCCCGAACGCGCTGCTCGTCCCAGCCGGGAGGGAACTGATTGGTATCATTCATCGATACTTTCTCCTGTGACGCCGCCGAAATGCAAACAATGGCTTGCCCCGCAGTTCATATGCAGTGATGACAAAAGCGCTATTGGGCTCGGGGTCCGGCACGTAAATGACTCTCAAAAATCTACCACCGGACGTCCTGCCGATGGCTATCCTCGACCCTTGCGCGCCCGGCCGGTCCTCATCCGGGCGGGTCAAAATATCCTCGACTTCCTCCTCGGACACATCGTGCCCGTGTAGGTGAGGACGTTCCGTTTGCGGATCGATGTAGTAGCGAATGTTCAATGGACTGGCGCTTCCGATGGGCTCCCACGCCGGCGCGTGGGGGGGGGCAGCGAAACGAAATCAACCGCTTTTCCGCCCAGGCTCGGACAGCCACGGACTCCGTTTCCGGGGTTGTGGCGTTCATGATCCGGCATGGGCTATTTGGCCCTGCGCACGGCATCCAGGGCAAGGTAAGTGAGAAAACCGGCAACGCAGATCAAAACAACAGCGGCAATAATCGTCATCGTCATTGTCATAACTCCTCGGTACGTGCAATTTGGGCCTCTATGCGCATGTGGATCGCATAACCACCGAACCCAATAATGATTATAGCCAACACATCGGCAAGGATAAGAAGCCAATGGGCCGATTGAATATTCGTTAGAAGCCAACCCGTCAGGGTAACCTCCACGGCAACCATGATGCCGAGCCAGAATTTCAGGTAAGCAATTTTTTCCCTGGCGAGATCGAGTTTCGACATATGTTCTCCAATATGATCACGGCTTTTCAGCGCTCCCTATCGGACGCGCCTTTCCCTTCGAAGGCTATCCCTCCGGGCGTCTCCATTTTGCCATCCCGGATCGGAGCATTTTCCGATTTGGATCGCAAGTATGAAACCAAGGCATCCAGGCTGTAATCGTTTTCCTCGGCGATGCGATCCTTGATTTGCCACAGTTCCCGCGGGATTTCATCGGTCATGGTTTTCGACTCCCATCCGTTCGATTGGCGTGGCGATCTCCGGGCAGGAAAAGCCTTGTTCCCGCGCCTCGCTACCTACCCGGTCTGACACTACGCGGATTCACTTTGCAACACCACGCAATAGCGCCTTGAACCCTGCCTGTTCGAAATGATGGTCGGTCGTCAACGCATCCGTCAGTTTCCGCTCTTTCATCACGACAAAGGAAATGCAATCCCTAGCGAAGCGGAAAATAAACAAAGCTCGTCCCCATTCCTTGTCCATGCGATGGGAATAGAACGCAAGCGCCTTTGAAAACAGATCGGGACCGACCGACAGAATTTCCACGCTCCCGTCATCTCGAAGGTCGTTCAGGGCATTTACGGCCAATTCCCGCCAGGGGAGTTTTGCCAAGGCATTGCCGATCTCGATTAGAACGGCTTCCGTCGTAATGAGCCGGCTGTCGATTCCGTCGGCCAATTGCAATGCGCGGGTGTGGAATTCATCGCGGGAATTCAACAGGGCCAGGATGTAACCGGTATCCGGAAAGATGCGCTAGCGAAGCTTCGCCTCGAACCGACAAAGCATGATTTAGCATTCGTGAAGCAAAATTTGTGTTTTATAAAATTTGGGCTCTTACTGCGAAGCTGCGCGGGAAATAAACAAATCAATTCATCTTTTTTCGGTCCCATACAAATAATGATCATGTTGCGCCGCCAAATCGGAAATTCCCAAATCCATTGCCCGCTCCGAAAGTTTCTGGAGGATTCTCTTCTTCGGTTCCGGTTTTTGCTCCGGCTGCATCTCGACGCGAATCGAATAGCGCCGGTCGGGCAGTAAATCGACTTCTTTCTCCGGCGTGAACACATGCCCGTCGTAGGTTGCATAAAGGGTTTGCGTCATGATGGACTCTCTTGGGTGGATCGAGATTCGGTGTAGGAAGTTGGAGCTTTTGGAAAGGGATTACAAAGCAGGAGAAACACACAACGCGGGTGTGCCACCAGTAGGGCTCCCACGCCGGCGCGTGGGAGCCAGCCAAGGATGCTGGTGGACGCCAACTATTTCAGGTTCTTTTTTGCCATCGCCTCGGATGGCGGCTACCGTGCATAACGGCAACCACGACGATAGTTTCTTCCTCGACTCGATAGTACATCCCAAAAGGAAACCGGTGAATCAAGGCGCGGCGGATATTTCCATGAACCACGGGATACAGGCTGGGGTTATCCGAGATCGCGGCCAAGGTCGTGGAAGCCTCATCAAGAAATTCATCGCCAAGACCGTCGCGTTGCCGTTCATACCATCTCGCGGCTTCCTCGATATCCGCCTCCGCCTCGGGCCGAAGATGCATTCTCATCGGTGCAATCGGCTTCTTATGTCTTCTATCGCCTCATCCGCAGGGCGTCCTTTTACGCCATCGGATGCGTAAGCCTCCAAACGTCGGTCGAGTTCGGTCCTTTGCGCATCCGTCATCTGTAAGGATGCTGAATCGGCAGCGATATCCGTTGCAATGCTGTCCCATATATCTTCCACCAACCGTATTCTGGCGGGTATCGGGAGATCGGATATCGAGAAATCGGACATTGAGCGTTTGGTTATGGGAGAATCGATTGTCGGAAAATCAATTGGATTTATTGTCATCTTTTGCCCTGCTCGCTAATTAGGATGCCTATCAGAGGATAAAATTAGATTTCAGTGCAATTTGCGAAAATGGTCACCGTTTCCGCAGATTAATCAAAACGACAAATATCATACCGATTGGGGTACATCTTAACAGCGGCGATGGCGATGTGCAGGGCGTCATCCAACGCCTTTTCGGGGACGCCGCCATGCGAAACCAGGGCCTTGGATAGGCTAACCGCTTCATCGGTCAGTGGAAGCACCTCGATTCCCTCCAGCACGGCGAGCCGCCTTTTTACCGCGCTGCTGTCGCCTCTCGATGCCTCCTCAAAACCTGCTCCGAGATGCACAAGGAAAACCGATCTCTTTGGATTTCCCACCAATCCATCGCCTCTTTCCGCCAAGCGCGGCGGTGAGATTGCCAATGGTCGATACAAGGGGCCGGGTGGTGAGATACGAGACAATCGAGGTTTCGATGTGGATTTTTGCCATCTTTCTCTCTCACTCTCGTGTTGTCGTCGCTTATTCGAAAATGGGGGGCGCGGTGCATGGGGGTCAGCGAAGAATGGGTGGTGAAATTAAATTTCATGCGGTTCGCAGGAATGCGAACCGCATCCTGATTTCCAACGTGTTAAAAAGCCTTCATCGCCTCATCCCGCGTTCTCGAAGCAGCCAAAAACGAAGAATAGCTCCATGTCAGACTGCAAACGCTTGAACACATGCCGGTATCACGATGATTCTGTTCGCTTAGTTCCAAGTGATCGGAATGGCACACAATTGTGCGCATTAGCCTATCTCCAGCTGTCAACAGTGCACCAATCACTTCCTTGTAGCGAAGCGACGATTTGCTAATCTCACCGGTATATGTAAAGTCAATCTGTTTAAAGAATGGCCCCATACCTTCGGTTATCACAATGGAGGGATGGGCGGCCAGCTCCACTATGCACTGGTAATAGAACCGTGCAAGATTAGCAGTACAGAGCGGCCAAGGATGCCCGATATTGGTGTGGTCGTTGGTGATACCATCGTAGGTATCGCCCGGATACCGACCTATCGAAGGTCCTATGTTACATTCAGCGTCGGCTTTATTGATTGGATAAAAGTCCTCGAAAAACTCTCTCAGCTTGGCGATAGTTCGGAGCATACGCTCCTCGAAACAAGGCATCCCGGCATAGGTGCAGGCGAAGATTAGATCACTATTGAGTTTGTGACCTCGTAGTGGTTCGTGATTCGGTTTTCCGTCTAAAATCGACCAATAGTGTCCGTCTTTTTCTTTCCAGTGCTTATCCAATTCCTGTGTAAGTTCGTCGTAGATGGCTCTCGCTTTCTCGTTTTGTGGGATTCCTACCTTAGCTGCAAAACGGTAGAGTTGGTCGATAGCATGTCTTTGCGCGGCACGTGCGAAAAATAACTTTCCCTTCACTTCCTCCCATGCATTATCCGTTTCGTCTTTGTAGTGTTCGTTTATGTAGCGTTGATCTTTAGATAACACCTCACAAGCAACCGACCTTGCTTTATCGCTCAGTTGATCCCATATTTCCAGAATCGACAAAATTCGCAAAGCCGGACCATCGCCTTGCTCTCCCCAGTCCCGTAGCGTTCCATCAATTTTGAAGCAGGCATGAGCAGGTTTTTTATCTTTGATGGCATTCTTCTGCACCAATTCACTGAAAAAGACATAGTCATTTAGCATCTCCTTACTTGGAAGGTCTCGGTATTTACATTCATTGACGGTCAAAGCGCCGTCCCGCACCCAAAAATGCACGTAGTCTTGATCGGTTTCGTTATCATAAGGAGTGGAGGGCGAGGCGATAATACATCCAGGCTCGGAAAGAATGCGGGATTGTGTTCCATCACTGTTTTTTTCTTTTTTGGAGAATCGCCATTGACTGGTGGCAAAGTTGCGTAGCATCAGAATAAACATATAGCGACTAATCGAAGCAAATTTGCTCTCGACGGGTTCGGCAGTAAAGTGGCCACAGTGATTTTCTATCCAATTGCAGTGATTATTTCCCATCATTATTATCCTCTGTTGTTGGTCTTATGGCAGGTAATACGCAGACTGGAACTAACGAAGCGAACACCAACACAAGCCGGTCTTCCCTCAGTTTCCACGACTAAACGAATATAAACCGAACACTGCGCGTTCGGATGTAAAAATTCCTTCTCCATTTTATTATAACGGGTGATCGACACACCCTCACAACACCGCCAACACCCCATTACTCGGCTTGCCTTCCCCGGCCTCATCGATGGCTGCCCCACGCGGAACACGAACCGCCTGCCGCCCGGCTGGCTGGCTGGAAAGAGTAGCCTCCGTTTCGATGGCCGTGCCTGCCTGCCTCGATCCAGTCCTCGGAACCTTCCTCGCGGCGCTCTATTTCGTGGCCGGGCAACTACCGTTACTCACTCATCACCTCCCCGGCAAACCCACGCGCCGAAATGATTCTGGTGGATACAAGCCCTTGGGCGTCGGTGAAATCTCCATCACCGGTGATCAATCAGATAATCCGCGTTGCCCGATATGGCGCAGGCAAGGAATGGCGCGTCCTTTCGGTCGCGGGGAAAATCGACAGGGAAGTCCGGTTGAATCATTCTTGTATCCGCTACGAGCAACTCGCTCCACCTGGCGACGACCGCATCCGGCAGGGCGAATTTCGGGCGGCGGATAACCTCGAAATATTCTTCCATGATCTCCCGGGTCACCAGCCAATCCACATCCGGCTGGCGAAGGCACCAGAGCAATACACGCTCGGGAATACCATCGCGGAGCAGCGCCGATACCAGGATATTGGTGTCGATGACCACGATCATCGGGCGTTGCGTACTTGGTCGATCTCAATCGCGATGTCTTCTTCCGAAATATCTTTCGATTGCGTCAAGCCCTGAACGTGACGCATCAGCGCCTGCCAGGATGCAGCCCTTTTTTGCGCCTTGTGCGCGGCCTCTTCCGAAGGGACCGGACGGACAATGTCTCTATCCGGTTCTCCGGCTCCGCGTTGGGCCTCCGGCGGCCAATCCATCGAAACCCGATCCTCGGCAGATGAATCGAGACTGACGAGCAGCCTTTGGACCAATTCCGCGCGGTCACTTTCCGGCAGGTGAAGCGCCTCGTTTTGGATTTGCTGGAAATTCATTGGAATTTTTCCTCAAGAGATAACACACCCTCACAACACCGCTGGTATCCCATTACTTGGCCCCATTACCCGCCTCGCCTTCCCCGGCCTCATCGATGGCTGCCCCACCCGAAACACGAACTGCTTATCACCCGGCTGGCCGGAGAGGGTCGCCTCGGTTTCGATGGCGGTGCCTGCCCGTCGATCCAGTCCTGGGAGCCCTCCTCGCGGCGTTGGACCTTGTAGGCCGCCACCTTGCCGCCATCGTCCGGGGCCTTCCAATCGAGAAAGATCCAGCCGGCGCCCTGGCGCGGGGCCTCGAGGGATCGGGTCTGGCCGGGGGGCGCCAGGGCGCTGGCGGGGCGGCGTCCACCCCAGCCGAGATATTTGAGTTTGGAATCATCGGAACCGGTGGCATTTTCCGCGTAGCGCCATATCTGTAACTATTCCGTGTGCAACTTTTTCTGCCCTTTCCGGTTTTTCATCAGGCAACGGAAAAGGTTGCACACGGAGGGTGCTTCGCCGCGTCCACCGCCGTCTCCAGATCCTCGTTCTTGACGTCGATGGCGTGGCTGGCCTCCGCCTGTTTGTCCTTGGCGGTCTCGAAGGAATCGATATAGGTATCGAGCATCTTCTCGAGATCCTTGGCGCTTATTGGTTGGTGAATTGGGGCGGATTGGGAAAGACATCCGGGTGGGCTTCGAGACCGCTGATGATCTCGTGGATCAGGGATTGGATTTGCCCCCGCGAGCAACTTTTCCCGGCAAGCTATCGATTACTTGATGGCACCATTTCCCATTGGCTCGGTTCCCGGTTTGTAATCGACTGAAGATTACGTGCCGGAAAAAAGTTGCTCGCGAAATAACAGACCCGGCTTTGGGGAATTTGGCCATGGCGAGGACTCCTTACGGTTATTTTGCGAAAATAATCTTGCCTTGCGGCATTATGGCCATCCCCACCGCGCGGGGCAAGGATAGGGAAACGCTTCCCGGACCCTCGGCAGGATTGACCCGGTGCCGGGCGGCCTTTACCGGAGTACCGGAAAGCATTCCGGGATTGCGGGAAAGCCTGACCGAACCCCTGGAAAATTGCCCTTGGGCGCGGCACGCCGCGCCACCCGGATGGCGGGCTTTCCGGGACCGTGGGAAAGGCGGAACCGATCCTCGGCAAGCTTTCCGAGACCTTGGACAAGCTTTACCGGATCATGGGAAAACCTTTCGAAGCCTTCAGGCGGCTTGACGAGAGCCCGGGGAATTTCCCCGCGATTCGGGAAGGCTTTCCGGGGACGTGGGAAAGCTTGCCCGGATGCTCAGTGGGCTTTCCCATGGTTCGGCAATGCCTTATCTTGATCTTGGAAAGGCCGCCTAAGTGTTCGGTAAGCGTATCAAGGCATTATGAACGTACGTCTCAAAAGAAGATCACCGCATCCCTCGCTATGCTTCGAGGTGATAAGAAACTTGCCATTTCGACTATAAAGGAAATCCTTCGTCGCCGGGGAAAACATAATCAATTGTCAGGAAAGAAATTCAGGGTCAAAGTATGAGTAAGCGAGTAATGCAGCATCAACTAGAGGATCTATCCAGAAATAAGTATGGGCTTGTCTTGCCGTCCCATTGGGTTTTTCGGGACAAGAATAAAGACTATGGTATTGATGGCGAGGTCGAGATATTTAATTCTGAAGGAAAGGCGACCGGTTTGGTTTATTGGGTTCAACTAAAAGCCACCGAATCCGGAAAAGAAGCGACAATAAAAAGCGTTGATCTTAGCCTGGAAAAAATCAACTACTATAAGCGCTTGGACGTGCCGGTTCTGTTAGTTAGGTACTCTTCAGAAAAAGACTCCTTCTATATAAAGTGGGCCAGCGAGGTTGATCATTTTTTTGCGAAAGATGGCGCCAAAACGATGCGAGTGAGGTTTTCTGACTCAGATATCTGGGATGAGAAGACGGCTCAAGCTATAGAAGAATATCTGTTTAAGGTAAGAGCTGTAAAATCTGGAGCAATAAAACTTCCTTTAAATGCTTGCATTACATTTGGTAGTGATAAAATACGCGGTGTTGGGGTCGGTGTTCTGCTGAATAAAATCAGATTAAATCTGGATAAATATCGCGATATTCTATCTCTTGTGCCTAATAAAGATAAAGCTATTGCTGATATACATCTGGATAGCAATACATTGAAAGTTGGAATCGCGGGAATGGCCGGCTGTATATTTCATAGCGTAAATCTAATGGATAAATCCACGCTGCCATCGGATCTAATCAAAGATATCTCTCTGGGCCTGTCCGTAGCAGTTACAATGCTTGGGTATAGCGATCTGGCCGCAAGAATAATATTTCACAATGATGACATGGCGGAACGATTGATGGCCAAGCCTGATATCATCAGATATATTCTTCCAGGTCTACTTAAGACGAGCTATTTTGATGACGTATTAGACTTAGTTGGCGCTATCATTGATAATGAAGAGAATAACTTATTAGAGATAATTGCCGGATCAGCCGTATTACTATCGGGCGATCATGATCGCAGGCGCAATTCCATTGAGAAGTTCTTAATAAGAAATTCAGAAAGGTACAGAAGTGTCGAGCCTGGTCAATATGGCACCTCCATGTATAATCTAGGAAATTTTTATAGAAGCATTGATCGACAAAAAGAAGCGGTGAAATGCTATTCGGCTGCCCGTAGATACGAGCACAAATATTACGATCAAGAGTATTTTTTTGGGGAACTTGCGGGCTCTTTGTTTGAACTTGGTAAATATAGAAGCTCATCGGACTTCTACAAGAAGGCTATAGATTTCCATGGCCACAAGGAATGGCGTCCTCAATATGCGGATGCGCTTATGTTTGCTGGGGAATACCGACATTCGTGTGATGTATTCGAAGATTACCTCTCCAACAAAGACAATAAAGCTACCGAATGGGTATTAAAAGCAACCTTCTTGAAAAACATGATAAGGATAGGTAATACGGAATCTCAAATCAGACAGAAAGAATGGGCGACTTCTTTAGCGGATATCGGTGGTTGTGAAGACGATGAGGCTAGAGAACGTTTAGATGAAGCTCTCCGCTACGATCTCCTGTGTGGGCTCGCTTGGTATAATCTGGGGAAGCTTAAACTTAAAGAGAATGAAAAAGAGGAGGCCGCATTCTGCTTCACTGTTTGTTCCTTGGTTCAACCTAGGGATATTGAAGCATGGATTAACGCAACTTTATTAAGTTTCAATACCGCCGTTCCCATTGAAATATTTATATTGATTGTAAAAGAAGCATATTTCTTTAATCGTGACAAGTATTTAAAGGCGCTTTACGATATGATTGATTCGCAAGCAGGAGAAAAGCCATTAGAACAAATATCAGCAGCGATAGAGAAAATAGTCGAAGAAGAATCATATGAGAAACCAAAACCAGAGCTGAGATTTCTTGATATAGATGGGAAGTTCAAGAATATCGCTAATCTACAAAGTATCTAACGCTCACCAGAGACGCCATGCATGATATCCTGGAGCTCGTTGAATTCGGCGGACTGGATGCCCCTGCCGGCGAGGTAGAGCTGCCGGATGTATCCCTTGGCCGGATCGTGGTGGTTGTAATAGTTTTGTGGAACGGTCATGGGAGAGCCTCAGAACGTGGTGATGAATTCATACGTCTCGCGGGTGGCGATGCTGCGGTGGACGGGCGGGGTGTATTCGAGGACCAGCAGGGTGCCGGGATGCTCGATGTCATCCGGCAGGAAATACCGCTGGCCGGGCGGGAGCCCTTCCTTCATCCGTGTCCCGACGAAAACCCCGAACTCCCGGATGATGTGCTCGGCCCCATCCTCGAAGTCGTACTGGAACTTGCCGTAGGAAAAACGAAGTTTTTCCGATTTATTCAGACATGAGGTGGTTGGTGGGGTCGTCTACCCGCAGGAACCTGCCCGTGGGAACCACGATGTCGCCTTGGTCATCCGGGGTTGCATACCCGATATCGAGGGCCACTCTCCTGCCGACCTCGTTGATGAGCGCTGTCGTCTCCACCTGCTCCGGGGGAGGGGCGTCGCCCCAATCCGGGTCGCCGGTCCCCCATGCAAGATGGTTGGGAAAGGCGGCGATGGCCTCGACGACAGCCGCCCGTCCCGTTCCAACCGGTACTGCCATGGCCTACCGGTTTCGGAAAAGAAAATCCCCGAGAAGAACCGCTGCCGAAATCCGTGCCTGCCTCCCGCTTCAATCCTGGCGCGAAGCGCTGATATATTTTCCTACGATTGCATCGATGTCTTTCCAGGGAATCTCCGGGTATCTGAATGCGGAAAACACACCTGGGAGTCTATAATCGACAGACCTGTACCCGGTTCCATGTCGGCGACGAGAACAGCGGCGCAACAGCCGATAAAAACGTTACAATTGCTTCTGGCAGGGATGGCATGGGGGCAATCTATCGTAACCACCATTTTATCCCTGCTACCTCCTTGTTTTTATTGGGATGGCCAAAATCGAGTATCTGACATGAGAGAACAGTGATGGCGAGAGCGGATCTACTGGTTCGTCTCGTCCAATCCGGAATGCGGAGCGACAAGGCCGCATTCAGGAAGGTCGTCGAGGCGATCATCGCCGAGGAACGGCACAAGCAGCATAAGGTGCTGGCCGAAAAGCTGGCCGGAGCACTTGATGCCGCGCCGGCTGAACGCCCCATTACCAATGGCAATGGTTCCATGCTCGATCAGCGCATGGGCAACCTGTTTCACGAGGTCATGCCCCAGCGGCAATTGTCAGATCTCATCCTGCCCGAAGATGTTCTACAAATTTTCCAAAGCCTGATTCAGGAACAACACCGGGCAGATCTTCTCCGTTCCTACAACCTGGAACCGCGCAATCGCGTACTCCTCATTGGGCCACCCGGCAACGGCAAGACTTCGCTTGCCGAGGCCATCGCGGAAGCCTTGGTTGTACCATTGCTTGTGGTGCGCTACGAGAGCGTGGTCGGCACTTACCTCGGCGAAACCGCTGTGCGGCTGAGAAAGCTGTTCGAATATGCCGCCACCAGAAAATGCGTCCTCTTCTTCGATGAATTCGAGACACTCGGCAAGGAGCGCGGCGATCTCCACGAGACCGGCGAGATCAAGCGCGTGGTGAGTTCCTTGCTAATGCAGATCGACGCCCTGCCCAGTCACGTCCTGGTCATCGGCGCCACCAACCACCCGGAACTGCTGGACCGCGCCGTCTGGCGGCGATTCCAGGTTCGGATGACCCTGCCCGGCCCGACACGCGCCCGATTGGCCGAATGGTTCGAGAAATTCGAACGAAGAATCGAAGTTCCCCTGGGCCATGCCCCCAGTACGCTGGCCAAGCGCTTGGCAAACACCAATTTCGCGGAGGCCGAAGAATTCGGCACAACGGTCTTCCGGCAGTATGTGCTCGAACAACCGGACGCCAATATGAAAGGCATCGTGTCCGAAACCCTTAGGAACTGGTCCGCCCGCTCGGTCACCGTGGCGCAACAAAGCGAACCGGGAACAGACGATGCCTGAACGCCCGCTACTGCTTTTCCCAACGCCGGAGACGGCATCGAAGTCCAATTTGAGTGGTGGTGCCGGGCGTTTTCGGAAACCAACGCCACAGCGACAATGGGAAAAACTCTCACCGCAATTCGACCGGCTCCGACAGACCATTGAGGCCCGCCGAATGGAACTTCAGCAAGGCACGGCGGGCATCGGCCCCAAGTTCGCGGAAGAAGATTGGCCGTAATGAACCCTGCCCCTGTGGGAGTGGCAGGAAATACAAGAAATGATGTCTTCCGTGAGTAGGAAGACAAGCCGTATGCGTTGCATCCACCGCCGCATACGTCCCTTATCCGCCTGAAGGCGGTAAAATATTCACTTGCGCGATGAACAGCCTCGCTAAGAAAAATGCCAAAACTCCCCGACCTCATCAAGGGAAACCTCCGGGACTACGACCTCGAATACCGGATTCACGCCACCCGCCGCATGTTCGAGCGGGATATTCGCGAGAATGCAGTGGAACGGATTCTGCGGGAAGGCGATGTGATTGAACGATATGACGAGGATTTTCCCTTGCCGAACGTATTGATAAGTGGCCGCGCCACCGGGGGCAGATCGCTGCATCTGGTCGTGGGCATAAATTCGCCCGAACGGAAATTCGTGATTATTACCGACGAACCCGATTCCCTGAGATGGACGAACAACTTTTCCAGGAGAACGCCATGAAATGCGCCATCTGCCGAAACGGCAACACCGAGGATGGTTTCGCTACCGTCCTGCTGGAACGGGAAGAAACGACGCTGGTATTCAAGCAGGTCCCCGCCGGGGTCTGCGACAACTGCGGTGAGGAGTATATTTCCTCAAGTGTGAACCGTGCATTGCTCCAGCATGCCAGAGAAGAATTACACCGGGGTGCAACACTGGAAATGCTGGATTTTGCGGTATGAAACAATGAGCCTGCTTTTTCGAAGGGCCGAAAATGAAAGAAAAAGTCTATATCGACTCCACCATCCCGAGTTACTATTTCGACCGGCGCGAATCCCTGGCAACCTTTGCCGAGATTACAAGACGATGGTGGTCGGAGATGGCGAGCGAGTATGAACTCTTCGTATCGGATGCCGTGCTGAACGAATTGAGAAGCGGAGATTATCCGAATAAAGAGAATGTCGCCGCGCTCGTATCCGGTATTCCATCATTGCCACTACCCGGCGATCTCGAACAAATCGTCGAGTTTTATGTGATCAATTACGTCATGCCACGAACACTCGCCGGTGACGCTGCGCATCTTGCCTATGCCAGCTACCACAATATCGAGTATCTGCTTACCTGGAACTGCAATCACCTTGCCAACGCCAACAAGCGCAAGCACATCCATATCATCAATGGCCGCCTGGGTCTTTCGACCCCGGAAATCGTTACGCCACTGCAACTCTTCAAAGAGGAGGAAAGCACATGATCCATTCGGAAATCCTGGAAGAGAAATACCGCGTGCAGGCGAAACTCGCCGCGGAAAGCACCTCCATCCGTGATTATCTGGAGCGTTCGCACATTGGCGCCCAGCAGTTCGCGAAGGAATATGGGTTCGAGATCAAATACGCGGATCTGCCCGGCACGAAGCTGGCGATGAGTAAGGAGGCCATCGAAAAGGCCATCGAGGACGCCAAGCGTTGAAGTGCGCCGTTTGTCAACGATAATTTTTCGGTTCATCTGGAAAACATGAGAACGCCGATTGCCTGGATTGTCGGGATTGCGACCTTTCTCGGCCTTTTCGAACTCACGAATCTCTTAGGGGACGCCATTGGTGTACCTGTGCATATATACTTGGACGAGCCAGTTGTTATAGAGCACCGATTCTACGATGAAGAAACGGACATCGTATCCACAAGCTTCGGTCTTGCCATGACAATAATCTGTGGGATGCTTGCCTCGCGTGTTGGATGGCAGTTTCCTCGGGTTCGTGGCGTGGTAACGTCAGTGCAAGGGGCGAATTCCGGTTTCCGGCCTGTCTAATAGGACTCGCGAATTCAAGTCGCAAGTGCAACAGTTGGATCGATGTTGAAAAATAGCTGAT
>CAZQHJ010000037.1:0-16753 GCA_964593225.1 uncultured Thiotrichales bacterium | reverse complement strand
CTAACGCGGCTTGCCTTCTATATCCGAACTGATGAGTTGCACTTACAGGTTGAATGAGGTTACCCATGGTCAAATCAATCGCTCCGCTTGCCTGTCTCGTCCTTATCGCCGCCATTCTTTCCGGTTGCGGCTTCGCCGGGGAACCGAAACCGGATACCGACGCCGGGATTGGCGGGATCGTGGTTCGTGGGGAAATCCTGGTATCCGAAGACGTAAACCCGGACCAGGATGGGCATCCCGCCCCCGTCAGGCTTCGGATCTACCGGCTCCAATCCCACCATCATTTCAAAAACGCCGATTTCCCTTCCCTCCATGATGACGATGAACGGGTGTTGGCCACGGATCTGATCTTCAAGGAAGAGATGACCGTCTATCCCGGAAATCGGATCCCCTTCCACCGGGCGTGGGGTCCCAATGCCCGCTATCTTGGGGTCATGGCCATCTTCGGGACCGGTGAAAACGCCGAGTGGCGCGCGCTCACCGACGTGTCCCGGGCCGGTGGGAGCGAAGCGGTCATTGTACGCCTCCAGGATTCCTCGGTGTCCCTATGGCGGAGGGTCGATGGGATGGGATCTTCCGGATAATGACGACAATCGGCCTCGATTCCGATTCCCCCGACCCCCACGCCTTCCATCCCGCCACGGCCACGGCCATGATAACACCTGTCGCCATGAACAGTCCGGCAAGGCCGCTCCGTCGGATGAAAAACAGCAGGATGGCGACCATCATCGCCGCGCCGCCCACGGTCCAGGCGAACAGCGCCCCGGCGTGTTGGTCCGTGGCGGTCCCCTGAATCGTCTCGAGGATATTATTGACAATCGCGGCTAAAAAGAGACCGCCAAACCCCTCCAGCCCCCCCCCAGCAGCCCGAGGATGAGGCTCAGGAATACCGTGGCCACCCTACCCCGAACCGTCTTCCCCAACCGCGCCCCGGTGAAATCCGCGCCGGTCAAGTCCGCGTCCCGGAACCGCGCGCCCCGGAGGTTCCGGCCGCGGAAGTCGCGGCCCCGGAGTCTTTGATGGGAATAATCGTCGGTCATGGTCAGGTTCCTAGTGCTGCGCACCGCAAATTCCTTCGATTATAGTTCCTATGAAAATCAACGGATGATTGCCGATTGTTGAACGACGTATTTCTGGCGTGGGGTACTAGTGCCCCAAGTCACAAATACCTCGCTCAACAACCGACAACAAGTCATTGATTTATGTATAGAGAATAATCGAAGGAATTTGCGGTGCGCGGCACGAGCCCCCTCGGGGCATGGAATCGGCGAAACCAGCCATAGTCGCGGTGGCGGAATGCGCCCTCGCGCCTCGGGGATGGGGGCTTGCGGTCATGGAAGGATGGCGCCCATCCCGGGGATGTGGGCTTGTAGCCATGGGAAAGGCGCTCCCATGGAGCGGATGTAAGCTTGCGGTGATTGTATGAAAGCTCACATGGGTTGGATGCAAGCTTGCAGTCATGGAAAGAGAGCGTGCAACGATTGAATGCTGGCCTTCATTTGCCGGATGCAAGCCCCCGTCTCCCGCCGGGAGCCTGGCGCCCGCCAATCGTTTCCCCGGACAATGCCCCAAATACCCTCGAAATCAGGAGATCACTACCATGGCCCAATTTCCCAGAGACGAGACAGGCATCATTGGCCTCGCCCAGGAGATCGCGGATGGTCTTGCCGCCAATACGGAGACCTACCCCGCCCCACCGGTCCCCATCGAGGACCTGAACGCGGCCCTGGCCGCCTGCGTGGTGGCGAGGGATACGGTCCAGGCGGCGAAATCCGCCCTGGAAGAGGCCGTTCATGGAAAGCAGGCGGTCTTCGAGACCCTGGCGGAGAGGATGAAGAAGGAGATCCGCTACGCCGAGAATGTCGTGGATTATGATGATGCGAAACTCAAATCGATCGGCTGGGGCGGGCGCGGGCGCGTGAGCTCCCTGGCCCCGCCGGGTCGGGCCCGGGGACTGGCCATCCGGCGTCAGGGGGCGGGGTCTATTACCCTGGGCTGGGAAAAACCCACCGATGGCGGTAAGGTGGCGGCCTATAAGGTGAAACGCCGGGCGCGGGCCGAAGGCGGCGTTTGGTCCAATGTGGAGACGGCCATGGCGACGGAGGCCACCCTGACGGGCCAGATACAGGGCAAGGAGCTGGAATTTTGCGTGGCGGCGATGAATAAGGCCGGCGAGGGGCTGGAGAGTAATACGGTGACGGCGGTTTTGTAAGGGCGTGTCTGAAGGTTTAAGGTTTTGTACGACGAAATCGGGAGAAAAAAATGACTGTCATGGTCACGGAACTCTATCAGGCGTTGAAAGAGAGCGGAGCCTCCGAGGATTCGGCGGCCAGGACCGCCCAGGCGGTAGTCAGTGAAGAACGGTTCGAGGAGCAGCGTCATCGACTTGCCACGAAAGCGGATTTGAAAGCGGATCTGGCCGAACTCAAGGCGGACATAACACGGACGATCCTCATCGCCATGGTGGCCATGACCGGGATCTTCGCCGCCATCGTGAAGGTCTTGTAGTGCTGCGCACGGCAGATATTTTAGGATATGGTTCCATTTTAGATCAGTCTGTTATCACCAAATTCCTCCTAATTTATCAAACGGATCGACCAGTAGGATGAAATCGGGAGAAAAACAATGACCGTCATGGTTACGGAACTCTATCAGGCGTTGAAAGAGAGCGGGGCCTCCGAGGAGTCGGCGGCCAGGGCCGCCCAGGCGTTGGTCAGCGAGGAACGATTCAAGGACCGGATCGGTGAACTTGCGACCAAGGCGGATCTCGCGGAATTGAGCGCGGCCACCAAGGCGGATCTCGCGGAACTGAGGGCGAGCACCAAAGCGGATCTGACTGAGATGAGGGCAACCAATAAAGCGGATCTGGCCGAACTCAAGGCCGATCTCACGCGGACCATCCTCATCGCCATGGTGGCCATCACCGGGGTCTTTGCCGCCATCGTGAAGGTCTTGTAGGATGGGGTCGGTGGTGGGGCGCGCCGATCCCGACAAACCCGGATTCCTCTCCACCCTCGAAAGCTACGGCCACCCTCGGGTCCTCGCTCTCTTCTTCTTCGGCTTCTCCTGCGGCCTGCCCCTCCTTCTCATCTTCTCTTCCTTGTCCCTGTGGTTGCGCGAGGCCGAGATCCAGCGCGCCACGGTGACCTATTTCAGTTGGGCCGCGCTGGGCTATTCCTTCAAATTCATCTGGGCGCCGTTGATCGATAGGCTGCCGTTGCCGTGGCTGACCCGACGCCTGGGAAGACGGCGGGGCTGGCTGTTGTTGGCGCAATTGGGGGTGGTGGCGGCCATCGTGTGGATGGCCCTGAGCGATCCGTCGAAGTCCTTGACCGGCATGGCGCTCGCGGCGGTGCTGCTGGGGCTCCTGGGGGCCACCCAGGACATCGTGGTGGATGCCTACCGCATCGAGTCGGCGGACGAGTCCCTACAGGCCCTGATGGCCTCCACATACATCGCCGGCTATCGTGTCGGGATGTTGGCGGCGGGGGCCGGGACCCTGAAGCTGGCCGCCTGGTTCGGCGGCGAGGGCTATGCCTATGACGCCTGGCGGGACGCCTATCTTTGCATGGCGCTGCTCATGGGGGTGGGGATTGCCACGACCCTGGCGGTCCGGGAGCCGGCGCCACAGCCGAGGCCGAATGCCTATCCGGCCCACACCGGGGATTACCTGGGCTTTTTGGCGTTATTCCTGCTGGTGGCGGGCGCTTTCGGGATGGCGTTTTGGGGGAGCGGCAGGTTGCTGCCCGTGGTCTTTCCGGTCCTGGCGACGCCGGACGCCTCGCTCCCGGTCGGGTTTTTCGGCAAGGGCTTGCAGCTGGCTCTGGCGGTGGCCCTTGCCCTGGGCGTGGCGCGGTTCGCCGTGGCTCGGGGCCTTGCCCGGCGGGAGATGGCGCGGGAGAGCTACATCGAGCCCATTGCGGATTTCTTCCGCCGTTACGGCCGGGCGGCGATCCCGATACTGGTCCTTATCGGGGTCTATCGGGTCTCGGATATCCTGCTCTCGGTGATCGCCAATGTGTTCTATGCCGACGTGGGGTTCGATAAGGACCAAATCGCGAATATCGCCAAGAGCTTTGGCCTGATGATGACGATCCTGGGGGGCTTTCTGGGCGGGACGCTGGCCCTGCGTTATGGGGTGATGCCGATCCTGTTCGCCGGGGCGCTGCTCTCGGCGGGCACGAATCTCCTGTTCGTGCTGTTGGCCCAGATCGGACCCCATGTGGGGCTGTTGACGGTGGTGATTGCGGCGGACAACCTGAGCGCGGGCCTGGCGGGGGCGGCCTTCGTCGCGTATCTCTCGAGCCTGACGCGGATCGCTTTCACCGCCTCCCAGTACGCCATCTTCAGCTCCCTGATGACCCTGATACCGAAGTTCCTGGGCGGCTACAGTGGCACCCTGGTGGACGGCATGGGCTATGGCGCCTTTTTTGCGATGACGGCCCTCATGGGGGTTCCGGTGTTGGCGTTGGTTTGGCTGGCGAATCGATTCACGGGGCGCCTGCCCCATAAGTCGCCAGGTAATCCGGGAACTCGTGCTTGAGTTCCGGGTGCCGGAGGGCGTATTCCACCGTGGCCTTCAGGAACCCGAGCTTGTCGCCGCAATCGTATCGTTTCCCGGTGAACTCCAGGGCGAGGATCCGCTCGTGGTCCAACAGGCGCGCGATGCCGTCGGTGAGCTGGATCTCGCCGTTGTCGTCTTCGTCGAGACGCGTCAGCTGGTCGAAGATAGTCGGCGTCAGGATGTAACGACCCACCACGCCCAGGTTGGAGGGGGCTTCCAGGGGGGGCGGTTTTTCCACGATGGCGCTGACCTCGCGGATTCCGTGGAGGGTCTTTCGGGTCGAGGGTCCATCACCGGCGAAATCCCGCGCCTCGATGACGCCGTATTTGTCGGTGTCCGAAGAAGGGATGGCTTCCACCGCCAACACCCCGGCGCCATGGCGCTGGTAGACCGCCACCATTTGGGCGATGCAGCCGGGGTGGCCGTCGATGAGGTCGTCGGCCAGGATAACGGCAAAGGGTTCGTCCCCGATGACGGGGCGGGCGCGGAGCACTGCGTCTCCCAGCCCCAGGGGTTCCGGCTGGCGGATGTAGATGCAACTGACAGACTCCGGGAGTATGCCGCGCATGTGGGTCAACACGTGGTGTTGGCCCCGGGCCTCCAGGGAGGCCTCCAACTCGCAGGTCTTGTCGAAATGGTCCTCGATGGCCCGTTTCCCCCGCCCGGTCACGAAAACCAATTCCCGGATACCGGCCGCCACCGCTTCCTCGACGGCGTACTGGATCAGGGGCTTGTCGACGATGGGGAGCATTTCCTTGGGAGTCGCCTTGGTGGCGGGCAGGAACCGGGTGCCCAAGCCGGCCACGGGGAAAACGGCTTTTCGGATGGTCGAGCGCATCTCGTGCCTTTTGTGGAAGCTCTACGCCAGGTTGGACACGCCCTTAGGCAAACCCCGTCTTGTCACACGCCATGGCGGCGATGGCCTCCAAATCATAGTAGCGGCACGCCTCCATGAGCATTCGGCATTCGAACCACATATCCCCATCGGTCAGGGGCATGAACAGATCATGGATGTTATCGACGCCGAGGAATACCGGTATCTTGGCTACCACCAACTTTGCCAGGGGCGCGATGGAATTGTGCAGTGGCGCGACCCGATGCTTGAGCGGCTTCATGCTGAGTGCCGCCGAGGGGCAGATGATGACGCTGAGGCCCGCATCTTTCATGAGATCGATGATGCGATCCTGCTCGTGGGGGGGCTTGGCCGACAGGGAAATGGCGTGTACGGCGGATACGCGTCCCTCCATGCCATGCTCGATGGTTTTCAAGGCCAATAGCTCCGTTTCGGTTTCGCCCGGGTTGTTTTCCTGATCCACGTGGACATCGAGCCGTTTCCCCAGGTCCTTGGCGATATCGAAGAGGATATCCAGGTGCTTTTCCGGTTGGGGACGGTCCCTGGACGGCAGCCCACCGATGATATCCGCCAGCGCGCAGGCCTTGGTGAAGTATTCCCTGGAATCCCGCGTTACCACCCCTTGCAGGGGCTGGACGGCGAACTGCAGCGCGATCTTGTCTTTGTAGCGCTCCCGGACCGCCAGGGCCGCCTCTATGGGTAGTAACCCGACGATATCATCGGCATCGATGAAGGACCGGCAATGGGTCACCCCCTGTTCGATCATGGTCTCCACGCCACGGGAGATCCGCTCCACCAGGTCTTCCCAGGTATAGTTTTCCTTGAGATAACGGTAGAGATCCCACTTCTTTTTCATATCCACCCGTGTCAGTTTCAGGTTGTCCATACTGACCAGATAGGCCTTGTCGAAGTGGGCGTGGTAGCAGGCAAAGCCCCGATGGCCGTCCACCAGTTGAAAAAAGGCCCGGCGCATGTCCCAGGGCGTGGCAGGGTCGGCAATCTTGTATTTGAAAATGTCGCGATCGTGTTGCGATACCATATCCCGGATGGTCATGATCGCAACATCCACATCGGTAATCAGGGGGATGCCGTGCTTGATGCACAGGGATCGGATGAGGTTGCTGTCGGTGGACTCGTCGTAGTCGTGGCGCCCGACCAGCACATTGATGACCAGATCGAATCGCTTCTCGGTCAGGAAGGAACGGATGTTGGGTTCTTTTCCTTCGGCTATCTTGAACAATTCCCGATTCCGGATGCCGTGGGCGTTGAGGAATCGACTGGTCCCCTTCGTGGCATAAAGGTCGACACCGAAGGATATCAGCTCGGAAATGGCGGGCAACATCTTTTCCTTGTTGGATTTTTTGCCCGCGCTGAGCAGGATTTGTTTATTGATCTTCTTACCGATGAGCTTGAGATTGAACGCAAGCATTTCAACGGTGTCGTTTCGTAGCATGCCGTCTGTTCTCCGCTGCGCGTGATGCGCGAGACAATGATTCGGGGTACCACCGAGCCGGTGGCGGCGGTGTTTATCGGCGGTATCGAAGGTATCGGGGACAGGCGAGGGGATTTGTGGGCGGATCTCTCCCGAGCCGAACGGCGGTTATTCCTTGACGAGATCGCTCATCCGCTTGGTGAGGCTGTCGAGACGATATTTTGGCAGAACATAGACCCAATCACGCCAGCGCTCGGCGAGATCGGCTGCCTCTTTTGCGGCGTCCGTATTGGTCCTTCCTTTCGGATCAACCGTTGGGACCCCTGTCGCCGGATGATGGGTTTTGCCGGGATCATCGGATACCGTCCAGATACTGATCCCTCCGATCGCCTTGGCTTCGGCCTCCCCCGCTTCCACTTTCCCGGAATCGGATGCCGGTTTGGTTGTGATGTCTCCGATGCCTGGACGATCGGATGGCGTTATCCCGGATGTTGCGTCCCCTGGCTGTGGTTCGGATGGCAGGTGCCATTGGGGATCGAAATGGGCATCAAGACGCACGAGGATGTCCTCTCCGGATTCCCAGGTTGACATTATGATGCGTGGGCCACCGAAGGTGGTGATTCGGACCGTCGCGCCGGGTTTTCGGGTCGAGAGGTCCACGTCCTGTTTCTTGCGCACATCCTGTAACGTCAGGTTTGCCATACGGGTGGCGATGCTGTTTACGGTATAGGGGGACTTGGGCTCCGCGGTTTCGGGTAATTCGACGATGTGATAATCAGTGGCGTCACGGTCATCCTTTCTGACGGTGACTTCTTCGCCATCCGTATGGGTGATGCGCACTTCCTGAATGCGCTGATGATCCAGTTTCAGGATATCTTTCTGTAACCAGTCGGTGACACCATCCCCTAGGGGCAGACTGCCCTCCACGAGCCATACAGTGGGATCATCCCGGATCCGCACATACATCTCGTCCAAGGAGCGGCGGCCTTTGGATGCGCTGCGTTTACCCAGGAAGAAACCGGCCAGCAATTGCCCCTCGCCATCCCGTATGGCAATCCGCATCGGCCGGTCGTCTTTCCCGACCGTGCCATCTTCATCCGCCTCGGATTCATCCGGCCAGGCAAGACCCAATTGTCCGTACCGTTTCGGATTATGGGTTTTTTCTTCCAGGCGTTGGAGCCCGGCGCTCCCCAACAGAAGCTCGTATATCTTCGCGCGATTGGCGGGGTAATCCGCCCGCTCACGGACATGCCACGATGCTTCTCCCTGGCGATGTAGCACGAACGAGGACTCCCCTTTGCCGATTTGCACCTCGGCGGCTCGGTCCAACCGGCTATCGAGCCCAGGGAAGAGAAGGTCCTTCCGGCTGACCATGTCACCGGGTTCGTGTTGGACATGGAACGTCGCTAAAACAACCGCGACGGTGGCCAAAACAAGAATCAAAAAACCCGTCTTACGCACGACTCGCTATTTTCCTCCGTCTGATCCGATACCCGGTGGCGACGATACCGCCTATCCCGATAAGAAGCGGCACCAAGCCGATGTTGACGAACTTCAACCGGTTTTCCATGCGCTCTATGTTCTTGCGAAGTTCGTGCCGCACATCCCGCAGTTCCCTGCGTACCCGGAGTTTTTCCTGCCGGAAGCGTTCGATTTCCCGCTTCTGGGCTTGACTGAGCACCAAGGCGCCCTCCCCCTGTTTGCCGCGTTCCAGTTCCACCAGTTTGCGCTCCGTCGCACGGAGTTCGTCCAGCAGTTCTTTTTCCTTGTTTCGGAAACGGAATTCGGCCTCTTCGCGTATGGTGTCCACTCGCGTGAATGGACGTCGGAAATGCCCCCGGCTGCGTATGCTGATGAGATCGTTACTGCCGATGAGGCTTTCCATGGCATTGAGGACGAAGGTGCCATTGGCGGCCGTCGGTTGCACGATACGCGTGCCGAGAAAGCTTTGTACGCTGACCCAGAATTGGTCGCGCAGCATGTCCGTATCGGCGACCACGATGACGTTGATGTCCTCCTTGGACGCAGACAAATGTTCGCGTGGGGGCGTGGCGTTCTCCTCGTCACCCGTCGCGCCGGACACACCCTCCTGACCGGTAGAGATACCTTCTTCGCCGCCTTTATCCTCTTCCCCTTCATTGTCTTGATTGGCATCGTCCTTGCCCTCGGGTGCGCCATTGGGGAAGGCGCTCTCTACCTGTCCGGTTACCCGCGCGGCGAGGATATATTGCTCCCCCTCTCCTTGGTAGTCGCGTAATAGACTTTTCGGATCGGTCAGAAACGCGACCCGCGCGGCGTCGAACTCCTTGGCGTTGACGGTGGTTTGGAGCAGGGGTTGCAACCGGGTTTCCTTGTCGGCGGTTTTCCGGAATCTCCCCGGACTCGCCAGAAGAACGCTGTCCAGGTCGGTGGTAATCATATCGTCCGGGTCCATCTCGGCGTCCGATAATCTCATCCAAATGGGGTAATCCGTGGTGGTGGCGCGTGAACCGGTCAGAAAACGAACCCGTTCCGCCAGACGTGTATCGCCCACGACCTTGGCGGGAGAAAACCCGATACCCCAGGCTGCAAACAATGGCTCGAGGTCCGAACTGGTGCCCTCAGGCCCGGACATGCCGGAGAGCATGGTGTTTTTTTCAGCGTCGGCCTCGGCATGGGGATCGACAAATACCAGCGCGCGTCCACCTCGCAACACGAACTGGTCGATGGCATACAGAGTCTTCTCGCCAAGCCCTTTGGGATGCACCAGCATCAGCACACCCACTTGTGCCGGTATGTCTTGAATGTCGTTCTCCAACACGCGTACTTCGAAGCCCTGATGGATCTCCTCGAAAACGGTCCAGGGGATCGGTTGTTGACCCTGTTGAAGGGCATGGAGATCCAGCGCTCCCATACCGTCCATGGGTAGGGAACTGATGAGGCCGATGGTTTTCTTATCGGGGTAGGCGACCTGGTAAATGAGGCTGGTCAGATCGTATTCGAGAAATGCTTCCCGGTCCGTGGAAAAGAAGGGAATCAGCACCTCCATGTCGGTGGGTCCACTGCCGACCAACCCGAAGTAGAACGAGTCGCCCTCATCGCTCAGTGGTACTCCCGTCAGTCCATAGCCGAGTGCGCGATCTTCTTCTTCCGAGAAGGGTTCCGGTTCGATGACGTGTACGCGCACCAAGCCGTCGCCGGCCCGGCGGTATTCTTCCAGTAACTCCCGAACCCTGGTGGTATAACTGTTGATGCCGGGGAGGCGGGTTGCCTGCTTTTGGGACAGAAACAGACGCAGCGTGACCGGTTCTTCCAGGGTCGACAGGATGTTTCGAGTCCCCTCGGACAGGGTGTAGAGCTGCCCTTCCGTGAGATCCAGGCGCAGGGATCGGAATGCCTCGGCGCTGAAAATATTGATCGCAAACAACAATACTACCGCCAATACAAGACCGCCACCGGCAAACCATTTCATGTTCATGATAATTTTGCTCCGCAAAATTATTCCAAATTCCGCATTATTTTACCGACCTTTATCCCGATCATATCGGCCAAAACCCCTCATCCATCACCTCATCGAAACCATAAGGACAAACCGCCGGAAACGATTCCAGACCTGTTTCTTTTTCCGCCCGGATAACGGCAAGTTCGTAGGCATCCATCATGGATTGAGGCAATTGGCTCTTGAGGCTCGGGTTATCCAGGAGGTGCAGATCCAGCTCTTTTCTTTGCTCCTTGATCGTGAGCGCCCAACCTCTCCCCCGAAAGGCCGGTTGATATTGCCACTTGAGTAAGTGGACGAGAAGAATTTTCAGCCGGTTGACCACCTCGCGCTTTTCTCTTCTACCCATGCCTTCTATTTCTTCGGCAATATTGTCCATGTCGGCTGCCAGGAAGTCCCCTGCGCGCAATAGGGTCGCTTGTCGGTTTGCCCAGGCGTGGAAATCTCTTTCATAGAGCGTCATTATTGATCCGAAAAATAAAGCTGGAACGAGGCGGTGGATTTAGAGCGTGTCTAAAAAATCCCCGGTCTATTGCAACGGCTCCCGAATTGTGGCTCGCTCTTAGAAATTATAGGAAAAATCGAACCAATACTGAGCCCGGCTCGAATCGGAATCCACACCATCGTTTGTCGCCACGCCATTCGAATCCCAGTCCTGTAGGGAATAAGCCGCCTTCAGGTTGGCCGTCAGGCGCCCTGGCAGCGAGAATCTGAGGCCCGTCCCGATACCCGCGCCGGACAGCCCGTATTTCGATTCCTTCATCCACATGGCATCGACGGACCTGGCCCCATTGGAGAATGCCTTGCCATAGTCGGCAAAGAAAGAGATCTGCAATACTTCGCCCCACGTCAGGTTGCTGAATGCCGGTTTGTCGGCAAAACCCGGCGCGTCCAATCGCCATTCCAGGGAAGCCAGGAAGCCTCTATCCGTTCGATAGCCGGAGACATCGTGGAAATTTCCATCGGGAAAAGCAGCCCATTGGGGATTACCCGGGCGAAATTGCTCCGATGGCGAGAGCGGGAAATCCGATTGATTGGCCGAGTGACTGACAATCCCGATGCGCCCTTGCAGGTTTTGGGCCAGGTTCCCCGTTCGTCGGCTCAGAAATGTGTAGTCGAGATACGCCCTTGCAATCCTCGAGATGCCGCTTGCGCCCCCGTGCTCTTGTTCTATGCCCATATTGAATGCGCCTTCGACATCGTTCGTGTCCGCGGATAGATCTTTCGACAGGTGCTCCGGCAAACGCAAGGATAAACCGGGCAACGACACCTCGGAGCGGGAAGTGGCGGAAAAGGCGTCGGCATTCGCCACCCCGGTGCTTAGCAACAGGAATCCCAGCAGCAAGAGTCCCGTTATGGGAGGCGTTTTTGGATAGTCGCTTGGGTTTTTCATGGCAAATTCGAGATCTTCATGCTAATGAAAATCGGAGAACGCGGGACGGATTTTCATCTATTTTATTTTCTTTACTTAGAGCGTGTCTAAAAATTCCCGGTCGTCGCAATAGGCCGGGTTTTTTTAGACACGCTCTTAAATATGGCGCGCTTGCTGGAGAGCACACACATTATGCATTAAGATGCCCTCGCATCGCGTCATACCGCCCGCTTTTGTTCAAGATTGTCTTGATGGCGGCGTGCAAGCGATGAGAGAAAATCAATGCCTTCCAGAGGCCGCCCAAACTCACGACAAAGTCGATCGGCTATCCGATAAAGCCGCTCCGATTCTTTGGAAAGCTGATCATTTATACGGAAAAGTCCACCGACCGCGCGCCAAATACGACAAACTTTATGATAAAGTTGGACAGCTTTTTTGCAAAGTCGACCTTCCATGAGGAAAAGTCGATCGGAGAAATGATAAGTTCGATCACGAATAGCCCGGAGATCGTGAGAAAATCTCCAACCGTGGCAAGACGGTTCCCGATTTTGGACATTTCACAACCTCGACAGAGGTGATTTGAAAGCCGTCGCAAATATTTTTCACAGTCTCTTCAGACATTGCGTTAACGGTAACACGGTATTCATACGATGCCAAGATGGGAATGATTGCGGGGCATAGGGATTCCGACAGCGGCGGAAAATGAAGGCTTTCGCATCGGAAAACCAAGGCGCCCGACAGGAAGCAATATATTATGACTAAAAAGGATGAATCGAGTCCCCGTCCGGGGACGTAATGACATGAGCACGTCCACTTTCACACAAGAAATCGCCAACCGCCGCACCTTCGCCATCATCTCCCATCCCGATGCCGGCAAGACCACGCTGACCGAAAGATTATTGCTCGGCGGCGGGGCCATCCAGATGGCGGGCACCGTCAAGGCCCGCAAGGCATCCCGCTATGCCACCTCGGACTGGATGGCCATGGAGAAGGAACGCGGAATTTCAGTGACCTCATCGGTCATGCAATTCCCCTGGCAGGGGTGCATCATCAATCTGCTGGACACCCCCGGACATGCCGACTTCTCCGAAGATACCTACCGCACGCTGACGGCGGTGGATTCGGCCCTGATGGTCATCGATGTGGCCAAGGGCGTGGAAGCGCGCACCATCAAACTGATGGAGGTCTGCCGCCTGCGGGATACCCCCATCGTCACCTTCATCAACAAACTGGACCGGGAAGGCCGGATGGCCATCGATCTGTTGGATGAAGTGGAAGATATCCTCAGGATTCAGTGCGCCCCCATCACTTGGCCCATCGGGATGGGGAATCAGCTATTGGGCGTCTATCATCTGTTCGATGACGCCGTCACCGTCTATCGACCCGACAAAAAGACCCAGTCCGGTGAAGGGGATGTTATCCGGGGCCTGGACAATCCCGCCCTGGACGAGCAACTGGGCAAGATGGCCGAGGAACTGCGGGAGGAGATCCATCTCGTGCGCGGGGCCAGCCACGCCTTCGACAAGGCGGCCTTCTTGGCCGGACGACAAACGCCGGTCTTTTTCGGCACGGCCCTCAACAACTTCGGCATCGGGCACCTCATGAAGACCTTCTTGACGGATGCCCCGGCCCCCCGGACCCACCCGACCCAATCCCGGGCGGTATCCGCCGATGAGCCCCGGTTCTCCGGTTTCGTCTTCAAGATCCAGGCCAACATGGATCCTGCCCACCGGGACCGGGTGGCCTTCCTGCGGGTGTGCTCCGGGGTCTATCGCAAGGGCATGAAGCTTACCCATGTCCGTACCGGCAAAGAGCTCAAGGCCACCAATGCCCTCACCTTCATGGCCTCCGACCGGGCGCATGTGGAAGAGGCCTATCCCGGCGATATCATCGGGCTCCACAGCCACGGCACCATCCGTCTCGGCGACACCTTCACGGAAGGCGAACCGTTGGCATTCACCGGCATCCCCAACTTCGCGCCGGAGATATTCCGGCGAGCGCGCCTTAACGATCCCCTGCGCGCGAAGGCCCTCAACAAGGGCCTTGATGAGTTGTGCGAGGAAGGCGCGACCCAGGTATTCCGGATGCTCCTCGGCAACGACATCATCCTCGGGGCCGTCGGCATCCTCCAGTTCGATGTGGTTGCCGCCAGGCTCCGGGATGAGTATCGCGTGGAAGCGGCGTTCGAACCCATGGATGTGGCCACTGCCCGTTGGGTCGAATGCGAGGACAATAATATCCTCACGCGCTTCCGCGCCAAGGCGGTGGGCAATCTTTCCGAAGACCATGCCGGGGAACTGGTCTACCTGGCGCCCACCAGGGTCAATCTACGCCTTACCGAAGAGCGTTGGCCGGAGATCCGTTTCAAGGCAACGAGGGAACAGAAATGATACGAGTAGGCATCGTTGGCGGGACCGGCTACACCGGTGTGGAGTTGTTGCGCTTGCTGGCGCGACACCCCCATGTTTCCTTGGGGGTCATCACATCCCGCGCCGAGGCGGGGAACCGGGTCGATGGGCTCTTTCCCAACCTGCGCGGCCATGTGGATGCGGTGTTCTCCGAGCCCGATACGCACACCCTGGCCGAATGCGATCTGGTGTTTTTCGCCACCCCCAATGGCACCGCCATGGGGCATGCCCCGGCCTTGCTGGCGGCGGGCTGCCGCCTCATCGACCTTGCGGCGGATTTTCGCTTGAAGGACCCCGGCGTTTGGGAAACGTGGTACGGAATGCCCCATGCCTGTCCGGCGCTGCTGGCCGAGGCGGTATACGGATTACCCGAGGTAAACCGCGAGACCATACGGACAGCCCGGATCGTCGCGAATCCCGGCTGTTACCCGACAGCCATACAATTAGGCTTTCTACCCTTGATCGAACAGGGTCTTATCGCCCCGTCCGGCCTAATCGCCGATGCAAAATCGGGGGTTAGCGGCGCCGGGCGCAAGGCCGACCTGGGGGTCTCTTTGTGCGAGGTCAGTGAGAATCTGAATGCCTATGCCGTCGCAGGCCACCGGCACCTGCCCGAAATCGTGCAAGGTCTCCAGGCGATTGCCGGTCATTCGGTGGATCTGACATTTGTTCCCCATCTGACACCGATGATCCGCGGAATACACGCCACACTCTATGCACGGCTTGCTGCAACGGAAAGGGGGGTGTCCCAGGGGGAGCTGCAAGCAGTCTTCGAAGCGCGTTACCGGGACGAACCGTTTGTGGACGTCCTTGCACCGGGTTCCCACCCGGCCACGAAGAGCGTGCGGGGTTCCAACGAGTGTCGGATTGCCTGCCATCGTCCCCAATCCGGGGAGACGGCCGTCGTGCTTTCGGTGATCGATAATCTGGGCAAGGGCGCGGCAGGACAAGCCATCCAAAATATGAACATCATGTTCGGTTTGGAGGAAACGGCAGGACTGGATCTGCCGGCGTTATTGCCGTAATGCCCATCCTCGCGTTAGTAACCCCAGTTCCAGATGAGGAAAAGGTGTATAGGTAAATAGGACAGCTTTCCCCGCAGAAAAAGGCAATCTCTTTGTCCTCGCCCAGGCAAGATTCAGCGGACTAAAAATCAACCCGGCTCCACTCCGACCCCGGCGGTGGGCCCGTCGGCACTGGATGAGACCATAGTCAGCTATGCGGCCGCCAAGGATACCGCCACCGTCAAGCCAGCGGTCGTGGGGACGCTCATGAGAGGGGGAAGATCAATCTCCGATAACAGCCGCCTGAAAGGGTGGGTGCACCGATTCAACGGAGTGGCAACTCAATGCCTCGATAGCTACTTGGGATAGAAAAGGTCCTTCGAGTGCCATCGGGAAGATTCGCCGAATCCGGAATCATGGCTGTTCGAGGCTATTGGACCCGGCCCCAGGGGCATTTCTTAAAGCGTATCTAAGAGCGAGGCGGTATCCGAATTGTGATTCGTGCAAGGCGCGATGGGGACGAAAATAAGGCGTGTAGTGGACGACATGACGCCCAACCACATAACAAACCTCGCTCCCATCGCAACGTAGCAGGACGCAATTGGGGGGGCACCGCAGTAGATTGCGAATTTTTAGACACCCTCTAAAAATTCCCGGTCGTCACGAGGCGGCGGCCCGATTGCGGCCCGCAAGGCGCGAAATCGGGAAGTGTAGTTGCCCTTCCATGAGGCCACGTTAGTCAACCCCTTCGTCAATCAGCTGTTCATTGCCCACCGCCCGTCAAATACCGGGTTGGTTTTTCTGAACAATTGCCTTGCACTTGGCCAAACCCAAAGGCTTGTGTTGCCGGGTTCTTGAAGTTCGATACGCCTCGACAAGACGGCTTCAACCTTCTATCCGTGTCGGGATGAACCCCAGCACCAAAAACTGCATTCGCTATGCGTTGCCTTGAACCCACTTCAAGAAAACGCCCCTTCCACAAAAACGGTGTAGGTCATTCCGACCAAGGCTGCTAACGGGCGTCTTCAACAATGACCAAACCTTGAATGCTTGCCCTCTTGCAGACTAACTGCCTATGAATCTCATAGGGTGAATTTGGTTTTCAGAAGCTTGTCGCGCCCTATTTGCTCTCTTGCAGAACAACGCAACCATAACCAGGCGAGCTCCACCGTCAGATTCCGACGCTTGCGACGATTTACCTCTATGCCCGACAGGTCCAATACCAAATTCCCGATCCCCCGCTCCTCCAACATCCGGTGAATCCGAACCCCGTCCTGACCCGCTTTGTAAAAACTGTTGACCGGACAATCACCCGCTAAATGGAATTTCTCCTTGGCAAGACTGATTTGTTTCCGTAACTCCCCTTGCTCTCCCGCACCCACCCTCACAACCCGTTCCTTGTTGCCATCGCTGAAATCCAGCTCCCATTTCGCATCGCTCAGCTCCATCGCCATGTACAAAACCGCTTTGCCTGTGTAATCTTTGGTTTGGGACTTATATACTTAACTCCATCGGATGCACAAGATCCTTATAAATCAACAAGATGAATGAACAATAAGTCTGACCTTAACTTTATGCGTATATCTGATTCGCGAATTCAAGTCGCAAGTGCAACAGTTGGATCGATGTTGAAAAATAGCTG
>CAZQHJ010000036.1:6458-17535 GCA_964593225.1 uncultured Thiotrichales bacterium | reverse complement strand
TTCGTATAACAAATTGAAAGATAAGGGATTCTCGCCAAATGTCAACAGAGCCTAAGCTTCGACAGATGACGGCAGGGTCAAAAACGCGTTCAACGGGCAGCCAGCCGATTGCCTGCCAGGAATTGCCAGGTCCGCTCGATGTGCAGAATATCCACCTCCCTGCGAATGTTTTCCGGTAGCGGTGCGAAGGGCGCAGCGAGTTTGACAATGCGTATTGCCGCATCATCCAATATTTTGGAACCCGATGACCGGTGTAAAGTGATCTCGTTAATCGTGCCGTCCGTGTTGATTGCCACACTCAGCAACAGATTCCCCGATAACTTCCGGCGCACGGCCTTGTCCGGATAGTTCAGATTCCCCACCTGTTCCACCTTGGCGCGCCAAGCCTCCATATAGCTCGCGTATTTGTATTCCCGGGTCCTTGCCGTGATCCACTTGCGTCTGGGACGCTCCGCATAGGCGCGAAGCCGTTGTTGGATCTCGGCGTTTAGGCTGGTCAAGGCCAAACTCCGGCGCACCAAGGCCGCCGCATTGATCTTTTCCGTGGACACCGACGGTGTGTTCCCGGCCTTCACCGGCTCGGTGGGTCGAGGTTTGCGCGTGGATTTCGGGCGAGGTGGCGGGGGTCTTCGCACTTTTTGTTCACTGTGCCGCGATGTTTGCGCGAGAACGGATTTTGGCGCGGCTTCCTTCGGTTGAGCATTATCGGTTTGGAATCTCCTGTCCAGAGACCGTGTAGCGGACAGGGGGAGCGATGCCGTAACCTTGTTTGGCGTTCGATTCACGAATGGTACCGGTAGCGGCGCGGAAGGATGCTCCGTCGCCGTGCTCTCACCGCCGCCTTCCTGGTTCGCCTGGGCCAAGTAGCTGGGATCGTTGGGCGTCTTGTCTACGCGGGTCTGTACGAGAACGATATCCAGCGTGTTTACATGGGTAGGCAACCTGTCGGTTGGAGAGAAATCAACGCCGAACACGAAAATCATGTGGGTAGCGATGGCAAAGAATGTCGTAAGGCTGAGGCGATCGGCGCTGGTGATGACTGACGAGCCGGTAACGTGGGGCATGTCTTATCTGATACTTCGAACGGGCCATTCTTTAGATTTTGAAGACAACCTCAGGGGGCGCAAGAGGAGGTTTTGCATGCTGCCTCATCCTTTTGCATTTTTTCTGTCGGCACTTTCTCCGTCGCCTCGTCGGGGAAGTATAGAGGTCCACTTTGACCGCACCCGACCTGAAAACCGGTAACCAGGAATATGGCCGTTAAACACGGCAATCGATGGGCATCTTCTCGTACTGCTTTCATTGGAGACCTTTAGTTGAGAGGCTGTGAAAAAAATCCCCAGCCTTACTGCGGCGGCCCCCGAATCGCTACGATTGGGGGATTTTCTCACAGGCTCCGAGGGTTAAGACAAAGTTGAGGCAAACATGTTGATAAAGCCAGGGCACCATTCACGTGTTCCGGTCCCGATAGTGTTTGGCGCGGGCAAACAGAGCCTTGATGAATTCCTTTTCTTCGTTTCGGATCCCATTGGTAACGGATTGCAACCGTTCCTGAAAACGTTCCAACATGGCAACGATGGCATCGGTGTTTGCAAAACAGATGTCGTGCCACATCCGGGGATCGCTGGAGGCGATGCGCGTGAAATCCCGAAAGCCGCCGGCGGCATAACGAAAGATTTCGGTCTTTTGATCCATCTCTCCCAGCATATCCACCAAGGCGTAGGCCAACACATGGGGCAGGTGACTGGTGGCCCCCAATACCCGGTCGTGATGACGGGCGTCCATTTCCGCCACAATCGCCCCCGCGGCTTCCCACATGGCCCGCACGCGACTGATGGCCACCGGATCGGTTTCGGCAACCGGGGTCATGACGACCCGGTGACCTTGAAACAGGGTATCGAATGAGGCATCGACCCCACTTTGTTCGGTACCGGCAATCGGGTGCGCCGGCACCAGGTTTTTCGGTATCTCCCCGAAGGCCGCGCGCGCCGCCGCGAGTACGCTTTGCTTAGCGCTTCCCCCGTCGGTTAAAACCGTGTCCGGCGCGATTTTTCCCGCCATGGCGTGGAACAGCGGTTCCATGGCGGAAAGCGGCGCGGTCACTACAATCATGTCGGCGCCCGATATGGCTTTGGCCACATCGGTGTCGAATCTGTCGATAACGCCGAGGGCCAACGCCCTCTCCAGGTTTCGCTGCTGCCGACTACACCCCACGATGTCCCCGCAGGCGCCTGCCTTACGCAGGGCCCTGGCCAGAGACCCTCCAATCAACCCGACCCCGATGATGCACAGTGTGTTTATTTTCATGTTCGAACATGAATTCTTTTTACTCTCGGCACCCTAAAGAATCCTCCAGCGCCTGGATAAACCGGGCGTTTTCCTGCTCGAGACCAATGCTGATCCGCAGATGATTGGGTAAACCATAATCCCCTACGGGTCGGACGATGACACCCTTGTGGAGCAGCCGGTCATAGATCGCCTGGCCGGGTCCCTCAACGTCGACCGTGATGAAGTTCGCTGCTGAAGGGATATATTCGAGCCCCAGCCTGTGGAATGCAACCGTCATCTGTTCACGCCCGGTGTCGTTGATGCGCTTTGTTCTCTCCACATGTGCCGTATCGGCTAGGGCGGCGACGGCAGCCGCCAGGGCCACGGAATTGGCGTTGAATGGTTGACGGACGCGGTTCAACAGGTCCGCGATGTCCGGATGTGAAATCGAATAACCTATCCGCAACCCGGCTAGTCCATGGGCCTTGGAAAACGTGCGCGTGACAATTAGGTTGGGATACCGGGACAGCCATTGGACGCAATCGGGATAGTCGGATTCTTCCACGTATTCCCGATAGGCCTCATCCACTACCACCAGGACGGTGTTTGGTACCCCCTGCAGGAAGCTATCCAGGGTTTCCGCATCGATCCGGGTTCCGGTGGGGTTATTGGGGTTGGCGATAAAGACGACACGCGTGTGTTCGCCAATCGCTTGGAGCATGGCCGGCAGGTCATGCCCCCAGCGGGCTGCCGGCACTTCGATGCCACGCGCCCCAATCGCCTGGGTGACCAATGGGTAGACGGCAAATGCGTGTTCGGAAAATACGATCTCGTGTTCTGCCGTTGCAAATACCCGGGCGACCAATTCCAGGACATCGTTGGAGCCGTTGCCCAGTGTAATCATCTCCGAGGCAACGGACAAATGGGCGGCGAGTGCCTGCTTGAGCACAAAACCATTTCCATCCGGGTAACGACCCAGGTCTTGGATACAACGCGCAATTGCCTCACAAGCCTGTAATCCGGGGCCTAAGGGATTTTCATTCGAAGCGAGTTTGACGATGTTGGAGATGCCAAGCTCACGCTCGAGTTCTTCGATAGGTTTTCCGGGACGATACGGTTTCAGAGAGGCTATGTTGCCGGATACCAGGGAGATGAAATCACATGACATGGGAGGCGAAAATCGGATAGTAGTCTGGTGAGGAAAGCAGGTATGATTGTGTAGTCGATACACAATTTGACGAATATAAAGAGTAGCTATAATCCACTGTTTCTCATGTTGGCGCAACAAGATAATGGGGGAAATGGTCTCCTCACCCCGCCGCGACAAACCTGGAGTCGCGAATATAGCTTGAATGGCCATGCCATTTCCCGCATAATTTTCCGCCTTGTCTTAAATATGGGTTCTAGGGGAGCCGTTACATGCATCTGACTATGCTCAAGGCAAAACTACACAATGCCCGCGTTACACACTCCGAGCTTGAATATGATGGTTCTTGCGCCATTGATGCGGGACTGCTTCGGGCTACGGGCATTCGGGAATACGAGCAGATCCAGATTTATAACATGACCAATGGGGAGCGTTTCACTACGTATGTCATCTTGGGTGAAGAAGGCTCGGGGATTATCTCGGTCAACGGTGCCGCCGCCCACAAGGCGAACCCGGGTGATCGGGTAATCATCTGCGCGTATGCCGGTATGGATCAAAGCGAGGCCACCCATTTTAAACCGACAATCGCCTATCTGAACGAACAAAACCGCGTTGTCCGCATGAAAAATGCAATCCCGCCGCAAGCCGCCTGATTGGGAAAGCGATCCTGCACACGCTAACTTCCTTCAATTATAGTCTCCCTGAAAATCAACAAGTGCTTGAAGCGCGTGTTTGTAGCGCGGTTAGTAAGCGGTGTTGATAGGGGAGATGGCGCTTTCGAGTACCCGCGATCCCTGCCCTCCAAATCGCCCTGGAGAGTGGGCAGAGTGTGTGTTATGTGCCCGTCTATTACGGCACTTCCATCAGGCTCACCCGGTAAAATGAGCGTATCTTGGCCCGAATACCTTTATTACCCCATCTTCCGCAACCCGTTCGAGGTGTGCAAAATCACAGTGCCTTGATAAGAACCTTGGCGTTCCTGTTTTCGTTGTACATCCCTCGGCGGGTCCGTGGCAAGTCGTTTAAGGTAGCCCGGGAAAAACCGTGCTCCAGAAACCAGTGTTCGGTGTGGGTGGTCAACACAAAGAGCTGCGTCGCCCCTTTGGCATGGGCCGATTTTTCTATCGCTTCTAACAGGGCATTTCCACAGTCGCTGCCTCGATAATCCTGGTGTACGGCCAGACAAGCCAGTTCGAGTATTTTCACTTCGGTGCGCCGTTCATCGACACATGGGTATGCCGCGGCGCAGGCAATGATCGCGCCATCGCGCTCCATAACCAGGAAACGATCGATCTCGGCTTCAAGCTTTTCCCGGGAGCGACGCACAAGGATACCTCGCTCTTCCAGCGGCGTGATGAGTTTGATAATCCCGGCGATGTCGTCGCTGGTAGCTCCGCGCAGGGTATCGTAGGCATCGCCGCAGACCATGGTCCCGACACCATCCCGTGTGTAAATCTCCAGCAATAACGCACCGTCGATACGGTGATCGATGAGGTGTGTCCGGGGCACGCCGGATTGGCAGACTTGCACGGCGCGTTCCAACTGCCGATAAAGGCCGCGTGCCGCGCACGCCAAATTCCTTCGATTATCGCGATTATCGCCCTCCCGGTATTCAGTCAGCAGCGACTTTGCCTGGGATAGGGTGATCTGACGAGGTATCCGGTCCTCTGGCGTCCCCGATAGGTTTTTTCCGTCCAATAGCAGCAATTTGGCCACAGCCAATGATGTGGCCACGCCCGCCGCCACATCCAGCGCGCTTAGGTTGAAGACTTCACCGGTGGGTGAAAACCCCAGTGGCGGGATCAATACGATGTGACCCCCGGCCAACAGCGCTCGGATGGCGGGAACATCGATCCGGCGCACCTCTCCCGTATAGCCGAAATCCACGCCATCGCGCACGCCAATGGGGCGACCGGTCATGAAATTACCCGACGCTACGCGGATTCGGGTATTGTTCCCGCCCGTTGTGTTGGCTGTCGGGGCATTGACAGGCTCTGTGGACAGCCGGGATTCGATATCCAGGCGGGTAGCGGTAACGGCCTCTTTTACGGCAGCGAGCGTGGTTTCATCGGTGATGCGAAAACCGTTTGCATACCGCGCGGATACCCCCCTGGCTTCGAGTCTCTGCTCGATCTGGGGATGCGCGCCATAAACCAGTACGAGTTTGACGCCAAGGCTGTGCAGTAAGGCAAAATCGGCAATGAGTCCGGGGAATTTGGCGCTATCGGCAATAACATCTCCACTGAAGTAAACGACGAAAATGTTGCCCCGCTGGCTTTTGATATAGGGCGCCGCGCCGCGAAACCATGGGATGATGTCCTGGGGGACCATATCCTGGCCGTTGCCATACTTCGAACGGGTCATGTTTTGCGTTTCGAGAACACTTGAAACAACACGTTCGATGGTTCCGCTCCGATTACTTGGCTTCCAGCCTGGCGTAGGCGAGCACCAGCCATTTGGTGCCCACCTTGGGAAAATCCACCTGCACCCGGGTGTGGTCATCGGCGCCTTCGTATCGGAGTATGATGCCCTCCCCGAAGGAGGGGTGTAACACCGACCGACCGGGCGGCCATCGGGGTTCCGTATTGTCGGCGCCCATCCCGCGCCCCAAAGGCGGGGTTTTCTTTGTTTGCGCGGTTCCCGCTCCGGAAAACCTCGCCGCATCGAATCGATCCCGACGCTTCCTCGCGCCCCGCGCCCGTACTTCCCGGACCAGTTCGTCCGGGATCTCGGCAATGAATCGGGATGGGCGCTGGTAGTAATCCGATCCGTGCAGGCGACGATTCTCGGCATAACTGAGGTACAGGCATTGTTCGGCCCGGGTCATGCCCACGTAGCAGAGCCTGCGTTCCTCTTCCAGTTTCTCCCCCGAAACGTTGCGTTGATGGGGAAACAGGCCTTCCTCGAGCCCACACAGAAAGACCATGGGAAATTCCAATCCCTTGGCGGCGTGGAAGCTCATCAGGTGAACGGCTTCTTCCCCCGCCTCGCCTTCACCGGATTCCAGGGCCGCATGGGAAAGAAAGGCCGACAGAGGGCTTGTGGTCATGCCGTCCTGGCCGGACCCCTGGTGTGTCGTCGCGTCCCGTTCGAATTGTCGGACGGCGGAGACCAATTCTTCCAGGTTTTCCACGCGCGCCTCGGCCCGGTCGGATTTATCCGTTTTATAGTGCTGCAACAGGCCGCTTCTCTGTATCGTATCGTCCACCAACTTATAGAGTTGTGGCATTTCGGACGCCGGGCCAGCGGCGAGGTCGTCCCCCGCCTGGGAATCCGACGCCAGGGTGTTTATCAGACGCAGAAAGGCCGCGACGGCGCCCGTGGCCCGGGGCGCGAGCTCGCCCCCGGCGATGGAGGACTCCGAGGCCGCCCACAGGGATATCCCCTCCGCGCGGGATTTTGCCCGCACCGCTTCCACCGTGCGCATCCCGATCCCCCGGGGCGGTTGATTGATGACACGCTCGAAGGCCGCGTCATCATGCCGGTTCATCATCAGCCTCAGATAGGCCAGGGCGTCCTTGATCTCGGCCCGCTCGTAGAATCGCAGCCCCCCGTGGACCCGGTAGGGTATGCCGTTGGTCAGCAGCTTCTCTTCGAAGACCCGGGACTGGGCGCTGACGCGGTACAATATGGCGACATCATCCCGACGACCCCCCTCATGGATCCACTGCCCGATCCGATCGGCCACGAATTCGGCCTCTTCCTGCTCGTTGAACGCCACATAAAGGTGGATCGGTTCGCCGGCCTCATCGCTCGTCCAGAGGTTCTTGCCGAGACGGCTTTCGTTGTTGGCGATAACGGCGTTGGCCGCGGCCAGGATATTGCCCGTGGAGCGGTAATTGCGCTCCAGGCGAAGGGTGCGCACCTGGGGAAAATCGTCGGGGAAGCGATGGATGTTTTCGATTTTGGCCCCCCGCCAGCCGTAGATGGACTGATCGTCGTCCCCCACCATGAAGAGCTGACCGTCGGTTCCCGCCATCAGTCGGATCCAGGCATATTGAATGGCGTTGGTGTCCTGGAGCTCATCCACCAACAGGTGGGAAAAGCGCCGTTGATAATGGGTGAGCAGGTCATCGCGCTCGCGCAACAGCTCGTGGGCCTTCAACAGGAGTTCGGCAAAATCCACCAGCCCGCTCCGCCGGCAGGCCTCTTCGTAGGCCTGATAGACCTGGCGCATCCGCACCAACCAGGGATCGTTCCGATCATCCAGGTGACGCGCGCGCAACCCCTCGTCTTTTTGGGCGTTGATGAACCATTGGGCCTGCTTCGGGGGCCACTTGGTTTCGTCCATCTCCAGGTTGCGAATCACCCGACGGACCATCCGCAGCTGATCCTCGCTGTCCAGGATCTGAAACCCTTCCGGGAGGTCGGTATCTTTCCAATGCAGGCGCAGCATTCGGTGGGCCAACCCGTGAAAGGTGCCCACCCACATGGCCCCGAGAGAGCGGTTCAGCATGGACTCGATCCGGGCGCGCATCTCGGCGGCCGCCTTGTTGGTGAAGGTCACCGCGAGGAGGTTGTTGGGCATCGCCGCGCCCGTCTCCACCAGCCAGGCGATGCGGTGCACCAGCACGCGGGTCTTGCCGCTGCCGGCCCCGGCCAGCACCAGGGTGTGTCCCGGGGGCGCGCTGACGGCCTCCCGTTGGGTTTCGTTGAGGGGGTCGAGAATGTAGGTCACGTCCATGAAAGGGTCCTGGACATAAATCCGAACGCCGCGCGTTCGGATATGTCTTTATTTGTTAGCGCTTCGCGCCAGAACCCGAACGGGGTGGGCTCGGGTTTAGGGTACCGGTTCTTCCGGAATTTTTCTTTTTCCCATACGTAAATGGTCTTGCCGGGCAAAATCCCATGGAAGAATGGTGTAAAAATGGCCAGTTGCGATCCTACCATCTTAGGATAAGGCTTGCATGAGCCGGGGCCTTGAAATTATTCGAAAACCCATCGCATCCTCCCGCTCAGATACCGGCAACTCTCCTCCATATCCAGGCTACGGTTGGTTGCGCCCGCACGGATGCAGAAATATTTTTTGTCTATAAAGGCGGGGGAAGAGGCCTTCCGCACCCGCACCACGGCGATGGCCTTTCCTTCCAGGGAATGGGGCTCGATTTTTATGTATTCCCCCATGAAGGTCGCGCCGATGGCATCCGTGATCCGGTTGGTGAGCGCCTGACTGAAGCCATCCCAGTTCGGACGGCTCCCCAGGGCGGCGTAGTCCGTCTCCAGACCGAAAACAGCGCCATCGTCCTCGACGCCGATTAACAAGACGCCCCCCTCGGAATTCAGAAAGGCGGCGATGGTCTTGAGAACATTGGACGGTCCCTTGGACGATCCCTTTTCCTTGCGCCCTTCCTGTGTGTCTTCCCCCAGGGATCGCTTGAACTCCAGCCGCTCACCCTCGCCGCGCCTTATCAGTTCCTCAATGGATAGTTCCGAAATATCCTCCACCTTCATATGCTGGACGATAGGAACCCGCAACGGCAGTTTGTACTCACGAATTCGCGAAAGCAGCCCCTCCCGGTCGGCATCGCTGTCGATGACGGTGTTGTTTATCACCGCAATGTAGCGGTCGGGATGCTCCCGGCGCAGTTGCTCCCGGTTTTCGACGATCCACAACTCGTCGCTCCGGCTGCCGTATTTTTGGGCGTATGCCAGTCCGTCGAGGATGGATTGGTGCAGGATCTCCATTACATCCTCGCCGGGCATGGTCTTGGACAGATAATCCCAGGCCCCGCCCCGGAAGGCCCCCCGGCAATCCCGCCAATTGTCGTTGGCAGTCAAAATAATTACGATAGAGGTAATATTGCGCGCCTTGACTTCATGCAACACCGAGAAACCGCCTTTGATATCCTCGCCAAAATGCATGTCGGCGATGAACACATCGAACCGGCCGGTTTCAAGCCGCTTGATTGCCTGGCGCGGGTTTTCGGCCAGTTCCACGTCTCGGTAGCCGTAGTCTTTCTCCAAGTATTGCCGCAACGCCTCCCAATAGCGGGGGTTGTCCTCCACCACCAGCATGCGCACATCGGCTGGATTGATGATTTCCTCTGTCATTGTTTTACTCCCCATTTTTCGGCCCCATAAGGTAGGTAGATCTCGAACCGGGCGCCCGGTTGCGGGCCATGACCGCCCCGCTCCAGGACATAGCCGCCCATGGCGCGCAGGGTCCTGCGAACGATGAAAAGACCCAGCCCGCTGCCCTCCCTGGAAGTCGTCTTCAGGGGCTGAAAGATCCAGTCCCGGCTATCCTCGGGAATCCCTTCTCCATCGTCCGTATAGGTGATATTCAGATACTTTTGCCCGCCGAAGGGCCTTTTCCCGGGCAATACGTATTGTGGCAGTCTGTTCACGTCTCTGGATCCCATGTGGATTTGTAATTCATCCCGGCCGAGGTTGTGTTTGCGGGAGTTGTCCACCAGCTCCTTGAGGATGGCCTCGAGCTTGCGCTCGTCGCCATGGAACCTTGAGTCGGGGTTCTCCATCCGCACCGAGATGACGGCGTTGCCGATCACCGGATTCCGTTGCCAGTTGTCGAACAGGCGGCGCACCGGGAAGGGGGCGATGTCCAGGCGAATGGCCTCGTTGACGCTCTTCAAGTCATTCAACCCGCCCTCGGTAAATTCGATCTGTTTCAACAAACGTTGGAGCCCTTCCAGGGGCGTATCCCCGGGGGTTTCCAATAATTCATAGACCCGTTGTTTGATGGTAGCGATGCCATTGTTGGCGAAATCGGCGATATCCTGGGCGGTGCCGGAGATCTCGCTGAGCAACTCTTCATAGTCCGCGGGGTCCTTTCCCCGCTGTTCCGTCTGGATGGCATTGCGCCGCCTGCCGATCTCCACGGCCATGGCGTCGATATCCCCGATGACCCGGCGCAGGGTTTCCGAGTCGGTCTCGTCGGCAATGCGATAGGCGATCATCTTGAGGATGGCCACCTCGTTGAGGATCTTGTGGTAGATGGCCCGGTTCAGGAGTTCCCGGTCCCGGCCCTCGTCTTTTTCCACATCCGCGCCGAACCGTTCGTATTGCGCTTTCGGCCCGAGGTTGAGACGCAGCATCCCCAGGGCCTGACGGTGGCCGGGCATGGCCTCGGTGATCTCCTGGAGGATCGCCACCGCCTCCGGGCTGTGGGGCCGCAATGCCAGGATATCCTTCGCCGCTCTCAATTTGGTGGCCATGGCGTCGTCGGAATAGTCCACCGCCCGCTCGAACCAGTCGGCGGCCCGGGTCTTTTCATGGATCCGGTAATACAGGCGGCCGAGATTGAGACACACGAAACCGGCGAACCGCCGGTCCAGCGCCCCCAGCCGGATCCCCTCCAGATGCCCGATGGCCTCCTCGAACCGGTCCTGGCCCTCCAGGAACAGCCCGAATTGCAGGAGGGTATCTTCGCCGTCGGGTTTAACTTCCAGGGAGCGCTGGAACAACTCCAACGCCCGGGCCGTTTCCCCCACATCGGCCAGGGCCCTGGCGTAACTCGTGAGGGTCACGGTGTTGGTGTCCTCGATGTCCAGGGCGCGCTGGAACAACTCCAACGCCCGGGCCGTTTCCCCCACATTGGCCAGGGCCGTGGCGTAACTGTTCAAGGTCACGGTCTCGGTGCCCTTCAATTCCAGGGAGCGCTGGAACAACTCCAACGCCCGGGCCGTTTCCCCCACATCGGCC
>CAZQHJ010000036.1:0-6358 GCA_964593225.1 uncultured Thiotrichales bacterium | reverse complement strand
GGAGCGCTGGAACAACTCCAACGCCCGGGCCGTTTCCCCCACATCGGCCAGGGCCGTGGCGTAACTCGTGAGGGTCACGGTGTCGGACGGGTTCAGCCCCTCCGCCTCCTCGAAAAGGGCCAGTTTCCAGTCCGACCGGGGAATTTGTTTCGCCAGATCGCACAGGCTTTTGGCCAGGAGATCCGGCCGGTCCCGGGCGTTCTCACGCAGGTATTGCAGCTGCCGCTCGGCCCGGGCCCGATTCCCGCGCGCGATATACTCGAGCACCCGCGCCTTCAGGTCGTTGGCCGCTTCGAGCTTTTGGTGTGGGGTCTTGCGGGGGGGAGATGCCGGCCCCCTCGGTCTTTTTTGTCTCTTTCTATATCCGCGCGCGGTCATGTTCTGCCTGTGAGAGGTCCATGGTTTGCCATTTCACGATTCGTTTTTTACCGTTGCCCGATACTCCGCCCAAGAAGGCAGTTGGCCCACGGGGCGCCAGCCGACGATTATGCCCGGCGAGGCGTCTCCCGGCCCAATCCGCGGGATTCCCCCGGAGGGGGATGGGATTCCGGGAAGGAAACCGGCCTCTTCCGTTATGCGCTTCCCTTGAAATATGGAGTTCCCCCCATGGATTTCGGGATTTCACCGGTGAAATCCCGAAATCCATGGGCAGAACCCCGAAATCGATCCCTCGAAAACGGGATTCCACGGGTCCATTTCGGGAATGGACCCGTGGAATGACGGATTCCGGGCCTCGAATTCGGGACCCGAGGCATGGATTCCGAAATTCGAAGCCGGGAATTCGGAATTCGTCCCATGGAATCCCGGAATCGAAACCTGTTCCCCCGGGGCTTCCATCTCTAATATACCTGAATACTCATAGAGAAAAACCCAAACCGGGCGGAAAACTCATTACCCAACGGATTTATCGTATTTACGTCTTCTCTCTCGGTTTCCCTAACCCACGAAATCGACATTCGACATCCTGCCCGGGCCCGAGTGATGTTTAACCGGACCGCTTCCAAGTCCCCTAAATTTTGGGGTCTACCTCACGCCGCCCAAACCCGACACAGGGGGTGGAGATCGCAATAGCGGCAGGTCTCATCGGGGGACTTGGGGTCCACCCGGGCCTCCCCCCGAACAAAACCCTCGGCCAGGGACACGAGGGCGCGCCGCCATTGGTCGCAAAGCCCATCCCAGTCATGGAAACCCCGGGCGGCCTCCATGTCCGCCTCCGCCAGGGCCACCACCCCGGGGGCCGTATCGGGCCCCCGGGCAATGCCTTCCATGCCCATCTTCCGGCGGCCCAGGAACGCAAAGGCAACGCCGTCGCTCCCTTGGGCCAGGGCATACAGGGGCAGTTGCGGGTTGGCCGGGCGCTCCCCGAACCAGTCCGCCAGGGCGGCATTGCCCGTCTTGTAATCGATGAGCAGGTATTGGCCGGTGGCTTCGATCCTATCCACCCGATCCGGGCGGATGGAGACGGGCAGGTCCCCGAAGGAGACCACGCGCCCCCGTTCCGGGGCGATGACGGTGAAGGGCGGGCGTTCCCTTTCCAGGGCCAGCCACGCCATGACGAGCCGGACAAGACGCATCCGCTCCATCTCCCGCAACCGACCCCCCAGGGTCTCCGGCCGTCGCCGGGCCGCCTCCAGGAGCGCCCGATCCACCGCTTTCTCCACCTTCCCGCGCAAGGCCTCGTCCCCCATGCGGGCCAGTCCGTGGGAATCCCCCAGCGCCCGCCAGATCAACTCCAGGGCCCTGTGGACCAGGATGCCCCGCAGGGCGGCGTCCAGGCCCAGGGTGGGGGTATCGAGCCCCGCCGCGCCCAGCCGATGCCTGGCAAAGGCCCGGAACGGACACGCCGCCTGGTCCCGCCAGATCCCGGCGCCCCCCCTTGAACCCACGTGACCGGCGGGGAGGGATTCTTCCCTGGGTTCATGGGGCTCCAGGGGGAGGGGCGGTCCATCCAACAGGGGTTCCCAGGCCTTTCCGGGACCCATGCCCCAAGCGACGGCCATATCCGGAATATCGGCCTGGGGCAGGCTCGCGGGATCGATGGGGGGCAGCATTGCGATCAACGGGCTGGGGGCCCTGGGGAGGTCGCCTCCGGTCTTCGGGTAGCTCACCACCACCGCCCCCGCGCTCCCCAGCAGCCCATGGGTCGCGCGCCGGGCCTCGGCCAAGGCGATCTCGGGGCCCGCCCGGGGCATCCCGGCCCGCCGTTGCAGTTCCAGGGGCAGGAAGGGATTCGGGCGGGGGGGCGGCGGCCAGGCCTCGGCGTGGAGCCCCAGGACCCAAAGGTGGGAAAAGGTCAGGCCCGCCGCCTCCCGGAGCCCCAGGACCTGGACCGGGGCCAGGGTGGCGGTGGGGGTGGATTTCGGTTGGAAGAGCCGCTGTTCCGCCACCTGCCGCAACCGGGACAGGGCCGCCCGGAAGGAACACGGCCCGACCACCAGGTTCAAACCGGCGAATTCGGCCAAGAGCTCGTGGAAGGCACCCAGGGTCTGGTATTCATCGCTCTCCAAGGGACCCTCGCCGGGCCAGCCCAGCGCCCCCAGCCACTGGGAAAAGGTCCGCGCCCAATCGGGGAGCGTTTGTTGGGGGGGGCACTCCCCCAGCAGGGCCGCGCCCCGTGAAAGCCCGGCCCGGAACCCGGGCCCATGGGCGTCGGAATCATGGGGTTCGGCGTCGGCGGGGGCGGCGAGGTGGCGGGAGAAGGTCGCGAAGGTCAGCCAGGGTTCCCCCATGGCCCGCAGGGCGAGGTCCAGGCGGGCCCGGGCCATGAGTTCCGATTCGGCCCCGGCGAAATAGGGCGACAACAGAAATTGCGAGAAGGCCGAAACGGGATGCCGGCCGCCGTCCGCCAGCCTCAACGAGAGCAGGGCGTCCCGGGCCAGGGGTGTCCGGGCCAAGGGTTCCCCCAGGGAGATATTGAACGGCGGCGCCGAGGTGGGGACCCCGCCCCGGAACCGGCCCGCGGGATGCAGAACCCCCTGGAACACCCGCGACACGGCGGGGCGCATTCGGGTCAGCTCCGGGATAACGACGCCGATGGGACCGGGGGCGCCATCCTCCATCAGCGCCCGGGCCCATCGGGCCGCGGTGGCCAATTCCGCCTCCTCATGGGCCAGGGGGACCCGGACGCAGGTGGCGGACCGGGCCCTTGGCGTCCAATGAACGATCTCCGCCCCCCCCGCCGCCAGGGCGTCCAGCAAGTCCCGTTGCTGTGGCGTCCATTCCTCGAACCCCGCCAGGGTAACCCGAGGCGGCACCGGCATCTCCCCCCCCCGCAGCGCCGCGATGAGGGCATCCAGGGCGCTCCCCGGATCGATCCAGGCCTGTTCCCGGCAGAGGGCGACAAAGCGTTCCGCCCACTGGCAAAACATCCTGGTGTCCTCGTCCCAGGTGGCCCGATACGCCGCCTCCGGCACCCGCCAGCCCTTGATCCGCGCCCAGGCCGTCATGGCCTCTCGGGCCGCCCTGGAGACCTGCAAGAGCGCCGCCTCGGACGGTCCCTGTCCCGCCCGGATGATGCGATCCCAGAGGGCGTGTTCCTGGAACGGACCGAGCAATATGGGCAGCGGCCCGCCGCTTCGATGACTCAACTCCGCCCAACCGCGCTGCAACCAGGCCGAGAATGGTAGGATGTCGGGGCTCTCCCAGGCGGAGCGCCCTTCGGCCAGGCACCGGGCGTCGAAGCGCCCTCGAAGGCCGCGGGCCAGGCGTTGGTTGACGGTGAGGCACGTCCCGGACCCACCGAGGTCCGTAATACTATTGCCCGCCAGGGATACCGGGTCCGACAACCGACGATACTCTATGAATTTTCATGGGGACATCCATCATACGGCAAATGCCTGGAATTCCGAACTTCGAACATGGCCCGCGTCTACAAGGGACGCCCTATCCGGTGGGAGCGGGCCATGCCCGGGATTGGGCCAGCCCATGGCGAATCATGTATGGCCCAAAATTTCAAACCGAGACACGACCGGCGAATCCGGGCGCTCCAACGGCGTCCATGACCTATGATAAACTTTTCCTCATGATCCGCTCATCCTCCATTGGGCCTTGGCCCACCGCGCCCTGCCCCCGCCCGCCCACCGGGGGGGCAACAGTATTCCATGGCGCACCCTTCGATGATGCCTTGGGCGGGCGGACGCGGAACATACCCAATGGACCTCCCCGGACGCATCCGCGGTTCCGGGGGAGCCCCCCATGATCCCCCGCGGGAAGGATCCCGCCCCGGAAAGTCCCATGGAAAATCCCCCAAGGAAGCCCGCCCCCGCCGCCCTCCCCCGCTTCGACACGGCGCGGGTCTTGGTGGTGGGGGATGTGATGCTGGACCGCTACTGGCATGGCGAGGCCCTCCGCATCTCACCCGAGGCCCCCGTCCCCGTGGTCAAGGTGGCGCACTCCGAGGACCGCCCGGGCGGGGCCGGCAACGTGGCCCTCAATATCGCCGCCCTGGGGGCCGGGGTTTCCCTGGTGGGGATCGTGGGGGAGGACGACGCGGCGGAGGTCTTGGAGACCCGGCTCGCCTCGGCGGGCATCCGTTGCGACTTCCTGGTGGCCGAGGACAAACCCACCATCACCAAATTGCGGGTCATCAGTCGCCATCAACAGTTGATCAGGCTGGACTTCGAAGAGGGCTTCCGGGCCGGGGACGCCCGGGGATTATTGGAAAAAGCCGAAAGGCGCCTTTCTCCGTCCCGGGCCACCGATGCGCCCAAGGCGCTCGTCCTCTCCGATTACGCCAAGGGCGCCCTCCATGACGCCAGTGCCCTCATCCGTCTCGCCCGGAGGGGCCGGATACCCGTGCTGTCAGACCCCAAGGGCGTGGATTTCGAGCCCTATCGGGGGGCGACCCTCATCACCCCCAACCTGAACGAATTCGAGGCCGTGGCCGGTCCCTGCCCCAATGAAAAGACCCTGGTGGAAAAGGGCCTCGCCCTCATGGACGCCCTGGACCTGGCGGCCCTCCTGATCACCCGGGGGGAACAGGGCATGACCCTCATACGCCCGGGGCATCCGGCCTTGCATCTCCCCGCCCGGGGCCGGGAGGTCTTCGATGTCACCGGAGCCGGGGATACGGTCATCGCCGTATTAGCCGCCGCATTGGGGGCGGGAGAAGCCCTCCCCGACGCCGTGGCCATGGCCAACACCGCCGCCGGCATCGTGGTGGGGAAGCTGGGCACCGCCACCGTCAGCCTGCCGGAGCTGCGCAACGCCCTGGCGGGGGAGGCGGGTGCCCGGCGCGGCGTATTGTCGGAAGAGCAATTGATCACCGCCGTCATGGCGGCCAGGGCACGGGGGGAGCGGATCGTCTTTACCAACGGCTGCTTCGACATCATCCACGCAGGTCATGTCGGCTATCTCGACAAGGCGAGCCAGCTGGGCGAGCGCTTGATCGTCGCTGTCAACGCAGACGCCTCCGTGACCCGCCTCAAGGGCCCCGGGCGACCCATCAACCCCTGCCGGCGGCGGATGGCGGTGCTGGCGGGCCTCGCGGCGGTGGATTGGGTGGTCTCCTTCGCCGACGACACCCCGGAGCGGCTGCTGGAGATCATCAAGCCCGATGTCCTGGTCAAGGGCGGGGATTATGCCCGGGAGGAAGTCGTCGGCTGGGAGATCGTGGAAGCCTACGGCGGCCAGGTGGCGGCGTTGGCGTTTCTGGATGATTGTTCGACGACGGCGATTGTGAACAGGATGGGCCCAGGTGGGGGGAGCGCGAGTCATAGACGCCAAAGCCAATAGCCGGGACGTCGACGCTGGTGCATGATGGCAATGATCGCCATCTCCTCCGGGTCGACCCGGTAAGGAACTGCATAGGGAAAACAGGGAAAACGATGAATGAGGCGTTTGCGGATAGGATCTTGCACAACAGGTCATGCCCGTGGATCCTCGGCGATATCGCGAACAGCAGACTCGATTTCTGTCGGAAACATATCTCCTAACCCATCGACCCGCGCCTGGTAGTCGCTGGCGGCCTCGATCATCTCCAACTCGGCGGGCAACAGGAAACGGACGGCCTTCATCCAGTGGATAACCGGCTCCTGGCGTCCCGAAGAACACAGCCTCTACCTACGGTACTATGAGGGTTTTGACCCCTGCCCGGCATCACCTTGCCCGACAGCTCTCCCCGCTTATCCCGATTCACCTTACATTAATTCACTTTCCCGGCATTCCGTCCCCAAGCATAAAATGCAGCCCTACGGAAGCGATGGGGAGGCGCATTTTTCAGTTTGGGGATGAGTAGTTTAGGGGGCATGGCAAGGGAATAACCCGCTCCGGAGACAATAAAATAGGAAGATTTAAGATGGCGCGAGGCACTAGTGGTCTATCAATCTAATAATTTTGGATAAAGATGTTTTAGCTTGAT
>CAZQHJ010000035.1:0-17702 GCA_964593225.1 uncultured Thiotrichales bacterium | reverse complement strand
TATCCCGAAGCTCGGCCTATTACATTGCTCATGGATAATTTGAATACACATACCGATGCTTCGTTTGCTTCGTTATACAAAACCTTGTTTTTTTATAAAAAAATTGAAAAATAAGGAATTCTCGCTAAATGTCAACAGAGCGTAGTGTTTTAGCTGTTTCCGAAATGAAGCAAATGGCCCGTTCGAAGATAGGCCTTACGCAAGGGAGAACGTGACAGAAAGATTCCTGAGCGGGAGAGAAAGATCTTCGTTAAGTAGACTGTGTTCAAGCCAGTAGAGGGTACAGCGAAGTTTAAGATAACCCTTATGCCGCCATCGAATCCGATGACCTTTTTCTCCGAACACCAGGACCTGCTTTGGGCGACGGTGGTTGCCGTGGATCTGTCCCTCACCCTGATGATGTATCGCCTCTTCGGCAAAACGGGGCTCTACGCCGTGGTGGTGGTCAACCTCATACTGAGCAACCTGCAGGGTCCCAAACTGACGATCATTTTCGGTCTCGAAACCAGTCTTGGCGTGATTCTATACGCCGGCATCTACTTTGCCACCGATCTGTTGAGCGAGAAATACGGTCGGCGGGAGGCCAATCGGGCAGTGATGTTGGGCTTTGCCACCAGCGTGATCGTCGTCGTCGCCATGAGCGTGAGCCTCCTGTTTCAGCCCTCGCCCGGCAAGGTACTGGCGGAGGATGCCCATCGGGCCCTGACGACCCTCTTCGCCTTCACCCCCCATTTCGTATTCGGCTCGCTGCTCGTCTATCTGATCAGCCAGCGTCTGGATGTTCGGATCTTCCATGCCCTGAAAGGCAAGACCTGCGGCAGACACCTGTGGCTGCGCAATAACCTCTCCACCCTGACCGCCCAGGCCGTGGATACCGCCCTTTATACGACCATCGTCTGGTGGCCGTTGTTTCTCGATAGGCAACCCGATCTCTCCATGGGCGAGGCCTTTCGGATGGCCTATACCCTGGCCCTGGCGAAATACTTTTTCAAGGTGCTCATCGCGCTCGTCGACACGCCTTTCATCTACCTTGCGCGGAACTGGGATGTGAAGAGTCAGGATTGGCGGGGCGAACCGGACAAGGATTGAGTCTATCCCCGGACCCTTTGGCTGGCGCGCGCAATCCGAACTTTTGCATCGGGCTCTTCCGAACAAAACAAGGGCCGATGGCATCCAAAGGTAACATCATCCCCGGTCGGTGCCCCGCTTAATCTTCAAAACCCGAAAAAACGACCCGTTCCAAGTATAAAAGACACATGAACATGGTCATTCTCGATGGACACACCCTCAACCCCGGCGACCTATCCTGGGAAGGATTCCGCTCCCTGGGACAGACCACCCTCCATGACAGAACCCCCGCCGACCAAACGGTCCGCCGTTCACGGGGCGCGGAGATCCTCCTGACCAATAAAACCCCGCTGAACGCGGCATCCATCGCCCGGCTCCCCCATCTCGAATACATCGGCGTCCTCGCCACCGGCTACAACATCGTCGACATCCAGGCCGCCGCGCATCGCGGGATCCCGGTGACCAATGTCCCCGAATACGGCACGGCCTCCGTCGCCCAGATGGTCTTCGCCCACATCCTCAACTTCCATAATCGCGTTGCCGAGTACAGCCGAGGCGTCCGCCAGGGGAGCTGGAGCCGTTCCCAGGACTTCTGTTTCTGGGACCATCCCCCGGTGGAGCTCCAGGGGAAGACCCTGGGCGTCGTGGGGTTCGGGCGGATCGGCTCCGCCGTCGCGGCCCTGGCCACGGCCTTCGGCATGGTGGTCCTGGCCTATAAACCGTCCCCCCCTGCCCGCGTGCCGGCGGGCGTCACCCTGGTGGGGCTGGAAACCGTCTTCCGGCAAAGCGATATCGTCAGCCTGCACTGCCCGCTCACCCAACAGAACCGGGGCTTCGTGGACGCCGAACTCCTTGGCCGGATGAAACCCGGTGCCTATCTCATCAACACCAGCCGCGGTCCCCTCATCGACGAGCCCGCCCTGGCCCAGGCCCTGGATGAGGGACGCATCGCCGGGGCCGGGCTCGATGTCCTGGCCCGGGAGCCCCCCGACCCCGATTGTCCGTTATTCAAGGCCAGGAATTGTTTCATCACCCCCCATATCGCCTGGGCCACCCGGGCCGCCCGGGCGCGTTTGATGACCATAGCCGCGGATAACCTGAGGGCCTTCCTTCGGGGCGAACCGGTCAATGTGGTCAATGGGATTACGGGCAATGGGCGGTGAGGGGGCAAAGGGAAAGCGCGTTACATGAGGCACTACTTTGCCCGATTCCATCGTATTTGCGTGGAAGCGCTCGCCCAACCCCACACGGCCGGAACCCGAAAGGCCCACGAGAATGCTTGGGCCACTTTTGTTGGTTCCGGCTGTGTCGAGCCGGGTTCCGGCCCGATCGTTTTTTTGCATGACCCGATCGGGCCCCGGATCGACCCGCCATCCGTCATTGGGAAATCAACCGCGCAATGTGGTTCGCCAAATGTCGAGGCGGTTGCCCATCCGTGTCGACGATCAGGTCGGCCACCCGCCGGTAGAGTGGGTCCCGTTCCTTGACGATTTCCGCCAATCGCCCGTAGGGGTCGGCGGTTTGCAGGAGCGGGCGGTTTTGATTGCCGGCGGTCCGCTCCATCAGTCGGGGGATGGGGGCGTGGAGGTAAACGACGATCCCCCGCCGGGACAGATTGGCGCGGTTCTTCCGGTTCAATACCGCGCCGCCGCCCGTGGCCAGTATGATGCCCTCTCGCCGGGTCAGCCGATGGATCATGGAACGCTCCCGCCGCCGAAACCCCGATTCGCCCTCCAGCTCGAAGATCAGGCTGACCGTCGCGCCGGCGTGACGCTCGATCTCCCGGTCACTGTCGATAAATTCCCGGCCCAGGACCCTGGCGAGCTGGCGCCCTACCGCGGTTTTGCCGACCCCCATGGGGCCGACCAGGAAGATGTTCGATGGTGGCATTTCGGTGGTTTGCCCTGTACGCAATGGCGCCTATCCTTTCCCATGCCGGAGGGGGGTGAAGCAACGCGCGATTGTCTTATCCATCTCTCCTTGCCATCCCTGACCCTCGGCGGGAAAGGGCGGGGCAGGAAAGAGATCGGCATTGGCCCCCAGGCCATGGGCCATTTTCTTCGCCAACGCCGGGAGCTTGGCCTCTTCCCGGGGGAATTCGGTTGTCATGGCGGGAATCTCCTGTTGTCTTCGGTTGTTGCCATGGCGCGCCAGTTCGTCCGGGGCGTATTTTCCAGTTGGGGGAGGGATATATCCCGTTCTTTCATACAGGAGCCGCTCTTGCGAGCGGCGGTTTTTTATGCCGGCCTGGAGACCGGCGCTCCGAGGGTTGCCTATGGTCAAAACCATCCCGGGAGACAAGCGATATGGAAGCGCCGCTGTCTCCAGGCCAGCATGACGAATCCGCTCGCGGGAAGCGCGCGCACCTTATTTGTTCTCCCCCAAGCGGAAAAGACGCCCCTCGTACCCCACGCCATAAATACGTCGTTCAACAACCGGCAATCATCCGTTGATTGTCATAGGAACTATAATCGTAAGGAATTTGCGGTGCGCGGCACTCGTCCGCTACCGGCCCCGATTGCGCCGGTTTTTGCGCCGGCGCAAACCTCTTGTGGTCCGGGCCATTCGGCCAGCGCCCTGGCGCGGTGACTTCCCGGGCGGGCGCAATGGCCCTGTGTACCGGATCCACCACCGCGCGCCAGGGCAAGCGTCTTTTGCACGGAAGCTGACGCCTCTCGCGCTAGGGCGAACCCTTTTATTCCGGACCGAAAGCCCTCTGTACTGGAGCAATCACCGCGCGCGCTGGAGCAATTGTCTTGTGTACCGGAGCAATCGTCTCTCGCCCTGGCGCATCCGGCGCATGTTCGAGATTCCACTTCATCATGGGAGATCAATGTCATTTCCACCTGCTTTTGGGTAATGCTCCGGCGTTGCATCCGGAAAGGGCGTGTGGATTGTATTGAATCATGAATTGTACCGGGCCGAAATTTCTTTGTGCTGACAGTAGCCGATGAGTTTTGCGCTATCGACAAAGGCTTTTTCGGCATTGGGTCGTTTCATTGTCCATCCGGGATGTGGGAGTCGGTGCTTCCGAACGTACCGCGCCCAAGCAGGCGTTGGGCGCGAGCGCAACGATTGCGGCCCATGGCCGGGTTAGCGAATCGGCTTGCCCTTGGCTCGTTTTAGGCTGACACTTGTCAAGTCGGCGCTGGTCAAATCAGTGTTGTCGAAATCAGCCCCGCTCAAATCAGCTTCCCTCAAATCAGCGCCGCCCAAATTAGCCCTCATCAAATTAGTCTTTCTCAAATCAGCCTCCCTCAAAACAGCCTTCCTCAAATTAGCCCTCCTTAAATCAGCCCCCCTCAAAACAGCCCCACGCAAGTTGGTTTTTTCCAAGTTGGCATTTTCCAGCTTGGCGTTCCGTAGATCGGCCTGGGATAGGTCTCGGGAGGAGGCCGCTAAAATAGAGAAATCCATCTTTTCAAAACGCCATCCGGCGAGTTGCTTTTTGTTCGATATCACGAGATGCAGGATAAAAAAGGCAACTTCCTTGCTGTACTCGCCGAAGGTAATAGTTTTTGATCTAGATGCTCCCGTATAAAAAATCCGTTCCGCCAGAAAAAATTCAGAAAACGACTTATGGATAAACTTATAATTTCCTTTTCCATCCCTATTAAGAAATGAACAGGTGGTTATCTCATAGCGAAAATAATCCTCCTCCTGATCGCTAAAAAACCCCGGTTTCAGATAAGACGCCTTTGGTTTATTCAGTTTCGAATAATGCAGTGAGAAATCGCCTCCCTGTTGGTGCATATTACCCGCTAGCTCCCACATCAAGGCGCGTTTGCCTGCCGGGGTCATGTGGGCCCGCCAGTCGTCCCGCTCGATCCAGATGTTGGTATAGGTCTTGTAGAGCTGGTAGGCATCGATGGATTGCTTGCCTTTCAGGTGCTCCAGGCTGGTGACAATCATCTCCAGCAGCAGGGGACGGGAGGAGAGTTCCTTCAGGTTGTAGGTATCCTTGATGATGGCCAGGATCTCTCGGGCCTGTTGCGGGTCGGGGCGGGCGTTCTCCACATATTCCAGGACCTGTGCCTCGGTGAATGCCTGCAACAGGAGGGTGGGGATGGCGTAATGGGAGCGGGTGGCATGGTTGCGGTAGAGGACGGTGGTGTCGGCGGTGAGGAGGTTCGCCTGTTGGGTCTCGGTGAGGAAATAATGGGTGCGGCAGGTGAGGAACAATTTGTTGCGGCGGGGTTTATTGCCTTGGCGGGGCGCGTTGGAGGGCAGGAGCATGAACTGATGGCCCTCGAAGGTGAGTTTGGTCAGCTCCTGGAAGTTGGCCAGGGTCGCCGCTTCATCGGCCATGGAGGCCATTTCGTCGAAGCCGTCCACGAACAAGACGAAGCGCCCGGCCAGGGCCAGGTCCCGGAAGACGGCGAAGGAGAGGGGGATGGAAAAGCGTTGAAAAAACGCCCGCTCCATGAACCGCGCGATATCGAGTTGACCGGGATAGTCCTTGAGAGAAATAAAGAGGGGAATGCGCTGGGTGGGGTCATGGAGAAACCGCTCCGCCAGCAGGACAAAATAGTGCGGGGAAAAAGAGGTCTTGCCGGTGCCGAAATCCCCCAGCAGGGCCATGAAGCCGCGGTTGTCATCTTCCAGGAATTCGGCGAAGGCCGAATCCAGGGTTTGCACTTTATCGGTAGCCCGCTCCCTGCCGGTGGATGTCACGTAGTTACCATGGAGATTGGCCCGGCCCATGGGTTCCATGAGGAAGTCTTCTCCTCGCGCCTTCACCGCCGCCCAGTGATGGAACTGATCCAGCGCTTTTTTCAGGTATTGGCGGATGTTCTCGATGGGGAGGCGATCCGTTGTGTCTTGCCGTCCCTGTTGCCGGTTTATTGCCGTTTCTGGCGGCTGGGTCCCGGCATTCCCTTGTTCCTGCCATCCCTGGCACTGGGTTATTTGTTGCCATCCCTGGACGCTGGTTCCCGGCTTCCCTGCCGGGATGACGGAAGTGGGATCTAAATCGGTAAAGTCGAAGGTATGAAACACCCAGTGGTGGAAATCCGGGGCAAGCGCGAATAGGCGCTTTTCGAATGCGGGTGTTACCCAGAACACCAGGGCGTACGGCGCCTTCCGAAACATCTCTCGGCCCCCTTGTAGGGCGCGGATGAAATCGTCGGCCAGTTTCTCGTCCAGTCCCTCGATACCCAGGACATGGAAGATATTGGTCCCCGCTCCCAGGTGTTGGTAGGTGTATTTGAAAAAGACCGGGAATACCGCCTTGCCCGCGTCCATGTGCAGGGCAAAGGAGACGGTGTCGGGGGACTGGCGGGCAAGGGTGTCCGCCACTTGTTGGGGCAGTTCGGGATCGGTGTGGAGGGCCGGATACAGGCCACCGACGCGGCAGGTTGCAAGTTCGGTGGCCAACAGCGCGATGGTTTCCATGAATCTGTCAGCGATTCGCGCCAAGACCGAAAGGGGATGGGTCCGGGTGCGCACACCGGTTCTCTCGGAGTTTTTCCGATACGTTCACAGTACGACCTCCTCCCAATCCCCGAGGAGTACGATATTGCCAAGCGTTTCCGTTTTTGCCTTGTGCCGCTTGTCCGCCGTGATGAATGGGCAACCGTTTACGATGGCCAGGGCGTGATAGATGCTGTCATGGAAATCCGGGTACCCGGATTTCTCATTGCCGGTATTCGAGATATCGATGGCTTCGCGAATTGTTTCATCGTCAACCTCTACCAATTCGAGATTTCTTTCTCGATAGTCCGAAATCAAACCGTGGACCGAATGTACCTGTGCCTGAAGTCTCTCGGTTATGGCAACACGCAGCACCTCGTATGGAAATAATGTTGGCGCGAGGATCACGTATTCTTTTTTCCCTAACGCATCAACCAGTTCAATGGCTTTTTCTCTGTCCGGCTCGTCCGGAAAAAGTTTGATGAAGACGTTCGCATCCAGCACAATCTTGTTGGTCATGGCCCAGCTCTATCACCGGACAGACTCCGGGAGAGTCTGTCATTTCTCCTAACCTCCCGTATCATTTCCACGGCGGAAAGCTCCCTCTTGACAGGCTCGATGGCCCTAATCTTTTCCATGAACCTTTTATGATTTTCGGCGTATTCATCGGCGTTGGCATCGGCATCGGAAGGCCCCCGCGAGTTCGCGGCAACAGGATCTTGTTTATTCGCTACGACTTTCCTGTATTTTCTTACCGCATCGTCGATTTCTTTCGAGCTGATATCGCCCGCGCGCCGGCCTTCGGCCCGCGTGGATTCGATGTCGTTGGAAAACCGTTCCTGCCAGCCATATTTTCGATGCAATTCCAGCAACGTTGCGATGGCCCGCTGGGAATCTCCGTCGTAGTCGTTATCAACAACCTCGGTAAACTGCTTTTCCACATTGGGAGATAGTTCCATGGAAATCATGGTTCGATTTCTCGCTTGTGTCTTTTTTTTTTACTCTCGCCCACTTGGCAATATCATCATATTTTGTCCAGCGCCCTGCCAAGACAAGGGTGCGGGTCATACCAGATCCTGTCCGGATGGCCGTATTCCAGGGCAAAGAGATTATTCAGGAAGAAGCTCATGTCTTCATGGGCAACCTGCTCCCTGTCCTTGGTTTCCCGAATGTGGGCGGCCGAGTCGCGGTATTTGGGAAAATCGAACACCCGGGTGTATTGATTCACCAGATCCCGGATCACCAGCGCGGCGATCTCCTGGTAGATAATGACGGCCCTGAAAATGACGGGTAGTATGCCCGGAACGCCGCTTTGAACCTCTCGTCGCCCCGGACGGCCCAGCGCTTGAAGGCCGTGAAGGCCGATGCGCTGTCCAGGTGTTCCCGTATCTCCTTCGTCAGGAGATCCTTTTCTCCATCCCCCTCGGTACTGTCGTAGCGGGCCAACGATTCGTAAAAGCGCGCCATTTCGTCCCCCAGCGCATCGCGAATATATGTCGCCTCCAGCTTTTTTTGCTTGGTCGTGCCGTTGTAGACGGCCAACAACAGATCCCGCGTGGTCCGGGTCCTGTGGTTGTCCTCCACCAGTTCTATCTCGACCCGGGGGGACGGGAACGCCTCGAACCGGTACCGGATATCCGCATCCACCCGATCCTTCTCATCCGTGCAATTCAGGAGACCCTCGTAACCCGCCCCCTTGGTGTTGTTGCAGTGGCCGCAGGCCAGGAACAGGTTGTTCCAGTCGAACTTGCGATCCTTGTCGCCTCCGTGGGGATTGAGGTGCTCCACGTTGAGGGTGGTGGGTCCCTTGTATTCGCAGAGATAGCACTTGCTCTTGAAATCCTCGTCGAGCCTTTTCACAACATCGCCGCACTTGTAATCCCCATTGGCCTTGGTTCTCTCCACGGCCAGGCAGGCGGGGGCGGGTTGGGATTTTTCCAGATAGACCATCTATTGCCCGCCTCCATTTTCCGCGCGGCGTTGTAATGACCATGGCCCCTGCAATTCCAGTTGTTGCAATTTGAGCGCCAGTTCCCGGGAGAGATACTTGGGCGTGCTGGAGAAATAGTCCCGCAACCGGTGCAGTTCCTCGGCCTCTTCCTTTGATGGCGCGTCCCTCGCGAGCAGTGCCTCGTAGCGGGCGATCCTGTCCTTCACCGCCTGGGAATATTTATCCGTCTCGAAATAGCTCTCCACCAGGGCGTCGTAGGAATAGGCGGAGAGATCCTCCGTCACTTCACCCTCCTCCAAGTCGCAGATGACGGCGTTGGAGACCGAGGACAGGACGAAGGGGGAATGGGTGGTGACGATGAACTGGATCTTGGGGAAAAAATCGATGAGGAACGGCAGGACCTGCTTTTGCAGATCCACGTGCAGGTGGGTCTCGATCTCGTCGATCAACACCACGCCCTCCAGGTCGTAGGCCCCGATATGGGCGCCGTCCCCGTGGCCCTCCATGCGCAGGGTGAGATCGGTGACGATGCCGAGGATGGCCGAGTAGCCGTCCGCCAGGGTGTTGAACCCGAAGGGGGCCTTTCCTTCCTCCTCGACGATCTCGAAGTTGAAGTTGTAGCCCTTGCGCTTGAAGCGCAGTTCCAGACCGGGAGACTGGAACAGCGCCCGCAGCCGGTCCTGGAAGCCGGTGAACCAGTCGTCAATTCTCCGTACCGCTTCTTCATCGCCGTCGTCCCGGGCAAAGGAGCACTCGGCCTTGAGGTTGACGAGATACTGGAGGAAGGCCGGGCTGACGGATGAGTTGAGGGAATATTTCTCTTTCAGGGAGACCTTTTCGATACCCTTGGGCTCGGTGAGCCGCGTCTGTCTTTTGGCCTCGTAATGGGCGATGAGGAACCTTCCCGCGTTGGTTCCTACGACAATCTCGGATGGAGACTTGCTAAATGAAATCTCGGCGCCGCCAAAGCCCTGAATTATGTTTTCCCATTGTTCGATATGGGCCTTCAATTCCGCAATCTGTTTCCCTGTCTCCTCCGTCCGGGGCCGGGTCTCGAGTGTCGCCAGGCGATCCCGCTGCGATTTCAGCTCATTCAAGCAAACAAGGCGGTATTGATAGTTGCCGATCTCGATCTGCCGAAAAAACCTGGCCAGCTCCTTCAACAGCCCGGTCTTCCCGCTGCCATTCCGGCCGGTGATGATGAGATGCCGGCGCTCGGTATCGGAAAGCGGGATCGTCAGGTCCCGAACGTTCCGGGCCTCGTTTACCTGGATTTTGGTGATGAAGGTATCGGTCATGTCTTCGAACTCCAGTGAATGATTTCGCCCGAAACGGGCGTGGAGGGCGGCGCTGGCGGGGATTTCTTCGACGTGTGGAAAAAACCAAAGATCCCGGCGGAACCGGTATCCGGCATCACCCCGTTTGGGGTCCGGCGCGGAGGACTGACCAATATAATGACCTATCCGAAATAAGGACATATCCGGACGTGCGGGATTGGGATCGCTCTCCTCGCCTAGGGGCCATTGGTGATGGGAGGGATCCTTTTTCCCATCGACTTTTCCCTTTTTGCGATCAATTCTGCAACAAAGTCGATGGACTTCGTCACAATTCCCATCACCTTTGTCACAAAGCCCACCGACTTTCCGACAGGACGGATCGACTTTGTCATAGGGCAGGTCCGCTTTCCCGAAAAGCCCATGGGCTTTTCGACAGGGCGGACCACCCCCGCTTCCGGGGCGATGGACTTTCCCGGAGATCCGATCCGCCTTATTTCATAGCAGATCGACTTCCCCGATAAGTCCATCGACCTTCTTTCCCGTCGGATCGCCCCCGTCATGATTCGGATCGGGATCCGGAGCGTCCATCGCCTTTCAGGGCGTGTCTTGAAATTCCCAATCGGGGCTGATGCCTCGTTCCATCTTATTTTTCCGGTTTTCATTTCGAGCGAAGCGAGAAATTCAATGAGCATGTCTGTTTTTGCCGATAAAGATCTCTCCCTTCTGTCGAGATGACAGGAGTGGCTTACCCGCAAACTCAGATGGAACGAGGCATCAGCGCCTCGGTACAGGATATCATTGAACCCACAAGGCCCGGCAATGCCCCGGATGGTTTTTTTCATAGTCCCGCGCGCCCCAGGGCCGTATAATTTCCCACGGCAAAGGGATACGCTCTCGACCCGATGCTTTCAACGGCCGGGGTTCGAATTTCCGGCGAAACAAACGCCGATTGCCGCGAACCGTATCAGGCAGACTATACTTTCAACGGCCATATTTTGAACTTCCCGCGAAACAAGCGCTGATCGAATTGAAATATGCAACACCATTGAGGTTAAGCATAATTTCCAATGCCATCCGGCCTTTCAACGGCTTTCGAAATTAAACCAATAACCCGTTCGAAGTATAAATGCCAGGATTATTTTCCCCGCCATGGGGTTTCGGGCCGTTTCGGAATCCGAATCCATCACCCGTGGAGAGTGTATCCGAGACGAAAACGCCAATGACCACGATTATCTTCGGGAACCATAGACTCGCCATGGGCCAGCCCATGGCGAGTCATGTATAGAGTTCCCCACAATTAAAAAACAGCCCGTTCTAAAGTAGAAACCGAATTTAAGGAGAGTCAAATGTCCGATGTAAAGATCTACGATGTCCCCGCGGAGGTCGCCGCGCGCGCCCACATCGACGATGCGCGATATCGGGAGATGTATCAGCGCTCCATCTCGGACCCGGATGGCTTCTGGGCCGAACAGGCCGAGGAATTCATCACCTGGTTCGAGCCGTGGAAGAAGGTCAGCGAGTGGGACTATGACAAGGTAAATATCCAATGGTTCCAGGGCGCGAAACTCAATGTCTCCTACAACTGCCTGGACCGCCATCTGGATAGCCGGGGCGATCAGGTGGCCATCCTCTGGGAAGGGGACGACCCGGCGGTAGATAAGAAGATCACCTACCGGGCGCTGCACGCGGAAGTGTCCCGTTTTGCCAATGCACTGAAAGACCGTGGCGTCAAAAAGGGCGACCGGGTTTCCATCTATATGCCCATGGTCCCCGAGGTCATCGTGGCCATGCTGGCCTGTACCCGCATCGGCGCGGTTCACTCCGTGGTGTTTGGGGGCTTCTCGCCGGAGGCCCTGAAGGACCGTGTTCTCGATTCCGATTGTCAGGTGGTCATTACCGCCGATGAGGGTCTGCGCGGCGGGCGTCCCGTGCCGCTGAAGGCCAATGCGGACAAGGCGTTGGCGTCCTGCCCCAATGTCCATACCGTGTTTGTCGTCAAACGGACCGGCAACACCGTTGCCTGGCAGAAAGGACGCGATGTCTGGTATGAGGAGGCCGTGGCCGCCGCGGACCCCGTCTGTGAACCGGAACCCATGGATGCGGAAGACCCCCTGTTTATCCTGTACACCTCCGGTTCCACCGGCAAACCCAAGGGCGTTTTGCATACCACGGGCGGCTATCTGCTCCACGCGGCCATCACCCATAAATACATCTTCGACTATCACGACGGAGACATCTATTGGTGCACTGCGGATGTGGGCTGGGTCACCGGTCATACCTACATCGTCTATGGACCGCTGGCCAACGGCGCCGTCTCCCTGGCCTTCGAAGGCATCCCCACCTATCCCGACGCCAGCCGCTTCTGGCAGGTGGTGGACAAACACAACGTCAATATCTTCTACACGGCCCCCACCGCCCTTCGCGCCCTCATGAGCCAGGGCAACGACCCGGTGAAGTCAACCAGCCGCAAGAGCCTGAAGCTATTGGGAACCGTTGGGGAGCCCATCAACCCCGAAGCCTGGGAGTGGTATTACCATGTGGTGGGTGAAGGACGCTGCCCCATCGTGGACACCTGGTGGCAAACGGAGACCGGCGGCGCCTTGATTACGCCGCTGCCGGGCGCGACGGCCATGAAACCGGGTTCGGCCACGCGGCCGTTCTTCGGCGTGGTTCCCGAGCTCGTGGACGCCGAAGGCAATGTCCTGGAAGGGGCGACCCAGGGGGGGCTTTGCATCAGCCGGCCTTGGCCCGGTCAGATGCGCACCGTCTATGGCGACCACCAGCGCTTCATCGATACCTACTTCCGGACCTACGCGGGCAAATACTTCACCGGAGACGGGGCGCGTCGGGACGAGGACGGTTACTACTGGATCACCGGGCGCGTCGATGATGTCATCAACGTCTCCGGCCATCGCATGGGCACCGCCGAGGTGGAAAGCGCCCTGGTCCTGCACAAGGATGTCGCCGAGGCCGCCGTGGTCGGTTTCCCCCATGACATCAAGGGCCAGGGCATCTATGCCTATGTCACCCCCATGGCGGGCGTGGAGCCCTCCGATGCCCTGCGCGACGAACTCATCGCCCTGGTGCGCGAGGAGATCGGCGCCATCGCGGCCCCGGATATCATCCAGTGGGCGCCGGGCCTGCCCAAGACGCGTTCGGGCAAGATCATGCGCCGTATCCTGCGTAAGGTGGCCGCCGGTGAACTGGACACCCTGGGGGATACCTCGACCCTGGCCGATCCGTCCGTGGTGAATGACCTTATCGATAATCGGCAGTCCTAAGTAAAAATCCCACCCGCCATGCGGGTGGACTCTTTACAATCTTCCGCCCCGCGCCGCCCCGCGGGGCGATGGTGTTTCAGCGGAAAATTATTCGTGAAGACCTTCAGCACCGCAGGCCCCGTCAGGCCGGACAAACATTACAACATCCCCGCGCTGTCGCGTTGGGATGCGGATGAGATCTACCGACTCATCGAAGAAGAACGCTACTTCGTGCTCCACGCCCCGCGCCAGACCGGCAAGACCAGCTGCCTGCTGGCGTTGATGGAAAAGTTGAATGCGGAGAGAGACTACACGGCCCTGTATGTGAACGTTGAGCCCGCCCAATCGGCGAGGGGGAATGTGGAGGCAGGGATGCGGACGATTGTCAGTGGTCTTACCGAAGACGCCCGTCATTACCTGGGCGATCAACGGCCGAGAGAGTGGGTCGAGGACACGTTTCGTGAATTCGGTCCCCATGGCGCCCTGCAAGGTCTGCTTTCCCGCTGGTCGCGGGAAAACCACCGCCCCATCGTCCTGCTCCTGGACGAGGTGGATTCCCTCGTGGGAGACACCCTGATCTCCTTGCTTCGCCAGATCCGTGGCGGTTACCCCAAGCGCCCCGGCGCCTTCCCCCAAACGGTGCTTCTATGCGGGGTGCGGGACGTGCGGGATTACCGGATCCACACCGGCGACAACGAAATCATCACCGGCGGCAGCGCCTTCAACATCAAATCGGAATCCCTTCGGTTGGGGAATTTCAGCTTCGATGATGTCGCCACCCTCTACGCCCAACACACCGAGGAGACCGGGCAGGTCTTCGAGGCAGGGGTTATCGATTATATTTTCGACCAGACCAATGGTCAGCCCTGGCTGGTCAATGCCCTGGGCTACGAGGCCTGCTCCAGAACAAAGGAGAATCGAGACCGCGGCCGCCCCATCACCCTGGAAATCATGATGGCGGCCCGGGAACGGCTCATCGAACGGCGCGATACCCATATCGATCAACTGGCCGACAAACTCAAGGAGCCCCGGGTCCATCGGGTCATTAGCGGGATGCTGACCGATTCGACAGAAGACAGCAGCACCATTCCCCAGGACGATCTGCAATACGTGGAAGATCTCGGTCTTGTCCGCGCCCGTCCCCAACTTGCCATCTCCAACCCCATCTACCGGGAGGTCATTCCCCGTACCCTCACCTGGACCACCCAGGTTCTGATTCCCCAGGAGAGCGCGTGGTTCGTGATGGAAGACGGGAGTCTCGATATGCCCAAACTCCTGAACGGCTTCCAGCAATTCTTCCGGGAGAACGGCGAGAGTTGGTCGGACCGTTTCGACTACAAGGAGGCAGGGCCCCAACTCTTGATGCAATCGTTCCTGCAGCGCATCGTCAACGGCGGCGGGCGCATCGACCGGGAGTACGGGCTGGGACGCCGCCGCACCGATCTGCTGATTCAGTGGCCGTTGGATGAGACTCGGGGTTTCCACGGCCCCGTGCAGCGAGTGGTCATCGAGCTCAAGATCCTGCACAAATCCCTGGCGGCGACCCTGGCGGACGGGCTTATTCAGACCGCCGATTATATGGATCGCTCTAGCGCCGAAGAAGGGTATCTCGTCATCTTCGACCGCGCGCCGGATAAAACCTGGGAGGAGAAGTGTTTTGTCAGGGAAGAGCCGCTTGAAGGGCAGCAGCAGGGAAAGCACCGGATCGGCGTGTGGGGGATGTGAAGATGAAATCGAATGTACCGGCCCGGCAGTTGCCCAATGGTTACCCGGGAAGAAAATCGCGGAATGTCCGATGACGACATTTTCGATAAGGCGTTTTCGGAAAGAACTGCCGGATGGTTTCACTGTCGTCACCGAGACATTGGTTCGGTTCGGGGGGATATGATTCGATGATGCCGATTATCAGAAATGTGCTACTTGCCTGTTTGACACTCCGCGCTGCCGATCTTGCTGTGGCGGCACCGCCCCCCGGCCCCCTCGCCGAGGGACCGCTGGCCGAATACGTGGCCAAGCCCGACGCCAGCTACCACTGGGTGAAACGGCAGACGGGCCGCCTGGGCGCGACCCTCTACGCCGAGTTGACGCTCACCTCCCAAACCTGGCGGGGCATCGCGTGGAAACATCGTCTGTTCGTCCTCCAACCATCCACGGTGCGGCCCGATGTTCGGCATGGGTTATTGTTCATCGCCGGGGGGCGCTGGGATGATGAAGTGCAAAACGATGGGATAGAGCCCCACGAAGGGGAACCGCCGGATGAGGTGCGCCGTCTGGCGGGTGTGGCGGAGCGGCTGCGCACGCCGGTGGTCGTCCTGCGGAATGTCCCCCGGCAGCCCCTGTTCGGCGGTCTGTATGAAGACCGGCTCATCTCGCTGACCTTCGATAAATACCTCGAGACGCGCGATCCCGAATGGCCGTTGTTGCTGCCCATGGTCAAAAGCGCGGCGCGGGCCATGGACGCCGCCGGGCAATACGCCCATGAGGCCTGGGGGTTGCCCGTGGAAACCTATACCGTAACCGGAAAGTCCAAGCGCGGCTGGACCACCTGGCTGCTGGGGGCCGTCGACCCGCGGGTCACGGCCATCGCGCCCATGGTCATCGATGTCCTGAACATGGCCCGCCAGATGGACCATCAGCGCCAGACCTGGGGCGACTTCTCCCACAAGATCCACGACTACACCGAACGCGGCCTACAGGATCACCTGGATACGCCCAGCGGCAAGGCATTGCTGTCCATGGTCGACCCCTACAGTTACCGGGATCGGCTGAAACAGCCCAAGCTCATCATCCTCGGCACCAATGATCACTACTGGCCCCTGGACGCCTTGAACCTGTACTGGGACGGGTTGGTCGGGGACAAGTACCTCCTCTACGTGCCCAATAATGGGCACGACCTGACGGACTCCGCGCGTCTCATCGGCACCCTCGACGCATTGCACCAGCACGCGGCCACCGGCCGGCCCATGCCGAAACTCGCCTGGAAATTCGCCAGGGATGATGACCGGTTGTCGTTGCATATCGATACCCACCCGTCTGCCCGCGAGGTGCGCGCCTGGGTCGCCACGGCGCCGACCCGCGACTTCCGGGCGGCCCGCTGGCGGACGTTCCCCATGGCGCGCGAGGGCGGGCGGGCTGTATACGAGCTGGCGACGCCGCCGGCGGGTTTCACGGCGGTGTTCGGCGAGGTGGCATACCACCCCGATCCGTTACCCTGCTATCTATCGACCAACGTGCGAATCCTAGGCCGGGCGCCCGACCACCCATGAAAAGCACGATCCTCGGAGAGCATAAAAATGACAGGATCCGATACCCCTTGTCCCCTTTGCCATGGGGGCCAAACACAACCGGATACCACCCCGTTCACCCTCGACCTCGGATTCGGCGTCGTCGTCGTGCGGGGCGTACCCGCCCAGGTGTGCGATCTCCGTGGCGCCGACTGGATTGAAGAGAACGTCACCGGGAAGCTCGCGGCGATAGTGGAGCAGGCGCGCGGGGAAAAGCCCGAGGTCAAGGTGGCCAACTGGCGAGATGAGGTCGGTTTCGAGTATTGAAATAGCAGGCAGGGAATACTGAACAAACACGCCTACTGGCTCGCTCTGACCCGCGCGCCGCGATTGGGCGGGGCCGGGCTGCGGGCCCTGCTCGCCCGATACCCGGACCCCCAGTTCTTCTTCCAGGCCGCCCCCGACCAACTGGCCGGGATGGGTCTCCATCAAGAGACTCGCCAATACCTCCGCGCGCGCGACTGGTCCCACATCGCGGCGGATCTCGCCTGGCTGGAACAGCCGGACCACCACCTGCTCACCCTTGCCGACCCCGGTTATCCGGCTCGCCTGTTGCAAATCCCGGACCCCCCGCCCGTCCTCTTCGTCCGCGGCGACCCGGACGCCCTCGGCCATCCCCAGATCGCCATCGTCGGCAGCCGAAACCCCACCCCCACGGGACGGGAAACCGCCTTCGCCTTCGCAAAAGCCCTCGCCGGCATGGGGTTCGTCATCACCAGCGGCCTCGCCATCGGCATCGACGGCGCGGCTCACCGCGGGGCCATGGCCGCCGGCGGGCGCACGATTGCCGTCGTCGGCACCGGGCTCGACCGCGTCTATCCCGCCCGGCACCGGGCGCTCGGCCTCGAAATCGTCCAAAACAGCGCGTGCGTCTCCGAATTCCCAGTGGGCGCGCCGCCCATGCCCGGAAACTTCCCCCGCCGCAACCGCATCATCAGCGGCCTCGGCCTCGGGACCCTGGTGGTGGAGGCCACCACCCGCAGCGGCTCCCTCATCACCGCCCGGCTCGCCGCCGAACAGGGCCGGGAGGTCTTCGCCATCCCCGGCTCCATCCACAACCCCCTCGCCCGGGGGTGCCACATGCTCCTGCGCCAGGGGGCCAAACTCGTGGAGTCCGCCGACGACATCCTGGAAGAGATCGGCCCGCAAGACGCCATTCACCCCCCGTCCGAAACGGACGCCGCCGAGCCCCACGCCGATCCCACCCCCGGTCCGGCCCTCGACGCCGAATACACCCGCTTGCTCGACAGCCTTGGCTTCGAGCCCACGCCGGTGGATGTCCTGTGCGAGCGCACGGGGCTCGCGGTCCAAGTCGTCTCCTCCATGCTCCTCACCCTGGAACTGCATGGCCACGTCTCCTCCGCCCCCGGCAGGGGATACGCCCGCCGCAAAACGCCCTAGTGGTCTATCAATCTAATAACTTTGGATAAAGATGTTTTAGCTTGATACG
>CAZQHJ010000034.1:0-18127 GCA_964593225.1 uncultured Thiotrichales bacterium | reverse complement strand
TCTCTAAAACCAAAACTTCATTGACCGTTGCACTTCGAAGTTGAATCCGCGACCTATTGCAGCCTCCTGTCGTGATTCCAACATTTAACGCAAATAGAGCCTATTTTTTTGTCTAAAAAAATCATACGACATCCCTCCTCGACAGAAACCGCGATTCCTGCTCAACGCGCAGTAACAACCCAATTGCCACGCAATTGACCAACATACTGGATCCTCCATAGCTCATTAATGGCAAAGCAAGACCCTTGGTAGGCAACATCCCCATGTTGACGCCAATATTGATAAATGCCTGTAATCCAATAATCAATCCGATCCCATACGCCAAGTAGGCTCCGAACAAAAGTCCCCGCAACTCCGCCCGGCGCGCGATGATGAAGGCTCGCCAAACCACAAAGCCAAAGAGGCCGATAACAAAAACCGCGCCTATCAAACCCAATTCCTCAGCCAATACGGCAAACAGAAAATCCGTATGCGCCTCGGGCAGATAAAACAGCTTCTGGACGCTACCGCCAAGCCCCGCACCCAACCACCCCCCCCGACCGATAGCGATGAGCGCCTGGGTCAACTGAAACCCACTCCCAAACGGATCCGCCCATGGGTCGAGGAAGACCGTCAGCCGTTCCAATCGATAGGGCTCTATTAAAATAAATCCGGCCGATAATAGGGCAACAACAATGGTACCCATCGAAAATCTCCCCAATGGCACCCCCGCCAGAAACAGCATCCCAAGGGCTGTCGCGAATAGAACGGCCGCAGTGCCATAATCAGGCTCCAGCAGCAATAGTCCAGAGATCACCATTAATATGAGAATAAGATTGACAGAACCCCGGAGCCGGGTTCGCACCTGCACGTTATGGCGCACCAAATACCCGGAAAGATAGATAATCAGTAACAGTTTTATGGATTCGGAAGGCTGGAGATTAAGCGAGCCGATCCGTATCCAACGAATACTACCATTGACTTCGCGACCGATACCCGGCATCAAGACCAACATGAGAAGAAGCACGCCAAGGAATAGAAATAAACTACCATTCTTGTCCCAAACCCCCAGGGGGAAATGGGTAATTACCCATGCCACACACAGTCCAAAGATCACATACCCGAACTGACGCACGAAATAATGCAACGGTGCTCCAATCCCCCGGTCCGCTGTCGTGATGGAAGCCGAGGCAACCATGACCAACCCGAATCCGGCGAGTAACAACGTGGCCCCCACCAACCAGAGATCCAATCGGTATTCAGAGGCTCTCAATTGTTTTCCGGAAACCGCCTGAGGCGGAATATGGGGTACCATCACAAGGCCTCTGAATTTACTGAAGCGCTGAATTCACCGCAGCGGTAAACACTTCACCGCGCTCCTGGTAGTCCCGGTACATATCCCAGCTTGCGCAAGCCGGTGAAAGCAACACGCTATCGCCGGGCTTGGCGAGATCCCGCGCCTTATGGACGGCATCATGCATCTCGTTGGCGCGTACTACCGGGACCACATCCTGTACGGTGGCCGCAATGCGCGGGGCATCTTGCCCGAGCAGCACTACGGCGCGTACAGCTCTTTGCGTGGCATCCCCCCATACAGCGCTTTCCCGGATGATATCCCTTAGGGGAGAAAAGTCAGCGCCCTTACCATCCCCGCCAGCAATCAACACCACCCCACCCTCACGTCCGAAGCCGTGAATGGCAGCGACGGTGGAGCTCACGTTGGTCGCCTTGGAGTCGTTGAACCAACGGACGCCACCCCAATCGGCCACGAATTGACAGCGATGGGGCAGGCCCGGAAACTCCCTCAACGCCTCCCGCATGGCCGACAACGATAACCCGGCAGCCGTGCCGAGCGCGAGCGCCGCGAGGGCATTGGCAACGTTATGCATCCCCTGTAGTTTCAACGCGGTAATCGGCAATAAGGGGATTTGTCCACGGGCGATCCAGGCGCCGCCTTCCCGATCGACGACACCGAATTCATCGGCTCCAGGGAGCGCCAGCGTAAAACCAATGACAGGTCTTGCGTGATTTTTATCGGAATTGTCTGGATGTCCTTTGGCCGCCGCCACTATCGGATCATCCAAATTCAGCACCATGACACCATTCCCAGTGAAGATCCGATACTTGGCCCTCGCATAGGACGACATGTCGGCATAGCGATCCATGTGGTCCTCGCTAAGATTCAGTATGGTCGCGGCAATGGGGTTCAGGCTTGTGGTGGTCTCCAGCTGGAAACTCGAGAGTTCCAAAACGAACATGTCTGTCGTTTTGCCATCATTTGCCTTATTACCATCCAATAGTGCCAGGGCAGGCGGCCCAAGATTACCGCCGGCACGAACGGTAAGGCCATCCAGCCGCGCCATCTCCGCGACCAGCGTGGTCACGGTGCTTTTGCCGTTGGATCCGGTTATCCCAACAACGGGAACCTGGGCAGCGGAGGCATGGATCGCACGGGCAAAAAGTTCGATATCACCGATAACGGGGACACCCCGATCCCTGGCGTGCCGAATGGCAGGCTCTTGCAGGGAAACGCCTGGACTTAGGATGATTTCCCTGGCACTGCTCAGCACCTTTTCGTTGAAATCCCCTAAATAGACAGGGATCTTCGGTAGTTCGGCGCGCAACGCGACAAGCTCCGGCGGCTCGGCGCGACTGTCGACGACGACAATCTCAATGCCACGAGCGGCCAGATGATGCGCCACGGAGAGGCCGGTTTGCCCTAGCCCGACGATGACTATAGGTTGGGTAGACATAACGCTACTTTGGACAAGATCAATAATTGTTGACTATACAGAAAATCATTACCGGGTATAATCACCACGCTCATACCATCCCTTACTGTGATTGACGATACGGACGACCGACAGCATCACCGCTACTTCGATCAAAACATCGATCACCGTCGCCAGGGCTGCCCCGGAATGGAAACCGAACAGACTGATGGCAGCGGCGACTGCCAGTTCGAAAAAACTACTGTTTCCCAATCAGGGCCGACGGACCGGCCACGCAGTGGTCCACCCTGAACCTGCGATTGAGCCAATAGGCCAGACCCGAATTGAAATAGACCTGAGAGGGTGTCTAAAAATTCGCAATCTACCGCAGCGCCCCTCAATTGCGTCCTGCTACGTTGCGATGGGGGCGAGGTTCGTTATGTGGTTGGGCATCATGTCGTCCACTACATGCCTTATTTTCGTCCCCATCGCGCCTTGCACGAGCCACAATCCGGATGCCGCCTCGCTACGATGCGAATTTTTAGACACCCTCTGAGATCAAGATCAGCACCGCCAGCATGGCAATGATCAAGGGTTGCGCCAGGCCCTGGAAAGCCGAACAGCAACACCAGAGGTGGCCAACAAGGCGAGCAACGATACCGGTTGCAGACGCTCCAAGACCCTTTCCTTTGTCATGGCTTAATTTTAGGGTAAACGGATTTCAGTTTTCTCCGAGCATCACAGATTTTCATTTGCCAATCTACTCCGCGTTGGTTCCTGTTTAGATCGGATGACCACGCGCTAACCTCACCCTGCAAGGTTTCAATATCACCCATGCGGCGATTAGAAAAGCATTGCCGGGTCATGGCGCTCGGTTCATTCTCGGCGATGTTTAACCAACTGCCATGTTTGGGTGTATAACAAAACTTAATTTGACGAACTAAAGCACGTGCGCGATCAGGCTCAAAGACTTCGTAGAAAGCACCTTTGGTATGCGTGCCGGGATTGTCACAGACCACTGTGACTCCTTTACAATCTCCATTTCCATATTCGCCGCGAATTGTGCATCGCAATCCGGAGGAATGACCCGGTAGGCGATCTTCCTGTTGAGTCATACCGTTTTTCTTAGTGTTTGCCGGACGCTCTCGTAACTGATTGCGTCGGTAATCTCCAGTTCGACCACCCGCTGCGCTAGATAAGCGTAGTGTCCGGTTGGCATGACCTGATGGAGGTTGTCCGAGACGTGTTGCGATGATTTTCGCTTCCTGTTCTTCGCTTCCTGTTCTCTGTTCAGTAATTTTGGCGTTGGGGGATGTTCTCGCTTTTTTCCGGCTAATGTTTGTTCAAAACCATGTAGGACAAATCGTTGGCGAATATTCTCAACTGTCTTTGTTCGGCATAAAAAGGCCAGCGCAATTTGTTGGTCTGTCCGGTTTGCACCATCGGCATCTGCTTTGAGCAGAATCCGGACACGACGAACTTAGGGCATTCCACTCGTGCGACTCCAAGTAATCGACAGTTTCATCATCCAGGGAGAATTCTGGCATATAGGTGCCAACAACGCCTTTTTCCAGCAATCCCCCTGGATTACCCCTTTCTCGCGCAAAACGAGCACTGGCAAACCCAGTTGATAGGCCATGGCCGGTTCGATCTGGCAATAGGGGCTGCTCAGCCAACCATCCGTCATCCGTGACTCCTGTATCTCGGGGAGATCGGTATTTGCCCGGATCTTTGCTTCCACGATCAAGGAGCGCCTGAAGGCGACGGTGATCAGTCCATTGAATTCGAGCATGAGTCGGCGAATGGCCTTCAGTGGCGCATCCATGTCGTAATCGGTAACCCCGAGTGTCCTGGGCTCCAGGCTATGCATGCGCAGATATTCCTCAAGTCTTTCGATGAATCGCTGTTGCCCGCTGATATGCGGTTTCGGGTAACTTAGAAAACGGATACTTTCATCGAATCGCCTCATGCCCCGGGAAGTAGGGCTATATCATCTCGCCAAGCAAAACGATTAACGGACCTTGAGCGTTGCCAACCCAATCAGCACAAGAACCACCGTAATCACCCAAAACCGCACAATAACCCGAGGTTCCGGCCAGCCCATCAGCTCGAAATGGTGATGCAGGGGCGCCATGCGGAAGATGCGTTTCCCGGTCAACTTGTAGGAGCCTACCTGGAGGATCACCGATACGGTTTCCATCACGAACACGCCGCCCATGATAAAGAGCACCAGTTCCTGACGAACCAGAACGGCGATAACGCCAAGGGCCGCTCCCAACGCAAGCGCGCCGATATCGCCCATGAATACCTGAGCTGGATAGGTGTTGAACCACAAGAAACCCAAGCCGGCCCCGACCATGGCGCCACAGACTACAACCAATTCCCCAACCCCATTGATGTGAGGAAAACCAAGATAATCGGCAAATTCCACGTGGCCGGCCACATAGGCAAAGACGGCAAGGGCGCCGGCAATCATCACCGTCGGCAGAATGGCGAGCCCATCCAACCCATCGGTCAGATTGACGGCATTACTGGTGCCCACGATCACAAAATACGCCAGCGGCACCAACAGCCAGCCGAGCTCTGGCGAGATGGTCTTGAGGAAAGGGACGACCAATTGGGTCTCGGTCGGGGATTGGGCAAAGGCATACAGGAAAAACGCGCAGCCGAATCCGACGAGAGACTGCCAGAAAAATTTGTACCGCGGCGCCAATCCCTTGGGATCGCCTCGCACGAGTTTTTTGTAGTCATCCACCCAACCGATGGCGCCGAACAATAATGTCACGGCCAGGGCGACCCAGACGAATCGATTGGAGAGATCGACCCAAAACAGAGTGCTGATGGTGATGGCGACCAGGATCAGCGCACCCCCCATGGTGGGCGTCCCGGCCTTATCGAAGTGGCTTTCCGGGCCATCGTTGCGCACGGGCTGGCCGATCCGGTAGGTGCCAAGATGTCGAATCATGACAGGTCCCACTAACAAGGAGATCGCAAGCGCTGTGAGCACACCGAGGATCGCGCGTAATGTCAGGTACTGGAATACACCAAAACCACTGTAAAGCTCGGTAAGATATTCGGTTATCAGTAACAACACTTCAAGATCTCCAGAGCCCTATGTAAGTCCATTTACACCAAAAGCCCATCGGCGATTCGCTCCATGCGCATATGGCGCGATCCCTTTACCAAAATGGTTGTTCTTTTGGCCGTTGCCCCTTCCATAAGTGCCGTGCGCACCGTGTGCAACAATTGCTCAGGGTCTACATAGTGATGCCCTCCGAACCCAAAGGCCTCCACCGTATATCGGCACAAGGTGCCCGTTGCAAAGAGACGTGTAATCCCAAGTTCCCGCGCTAGTATACCTGCCTGTTTATGCAATTCAGGCCCCTGTTTCCCAAGCTCCCCCATATCCCCCAAAACCAGCCAACGAGGTTCCAGATAGTTTGCGAGAACCTTCATGGCGGCTGCCAGAGAATCCGGATTCGCATTGTAGGTATCATCGATAATCCGCGCGCCGCTTTGGGTACGCTTAATCTGCAGGCGACCGTCGACACTGCCGGCAGACATAAGGCCCGTTGCAATGGCTTCCAGAAAATGGCGATGTTGTGTTCCCATTTCCTTGGAGAATGAAAGAGGCGTAGGGGCATGATATGCCGAGTCTCTACTTTCTTCATGGAAACACCCCACTGCGATCGCAGCGGCAGTCGCCGCCAGTGCATTAAGCACATTGTGACGGCCGGGGAGGCTAATTTGCGTACGCTGTGACCCAATCGGGGTTTTCAATGACAACTGGGTCCTATCCGGCATCAATCGATAATCGGCCGATACATCCGCCGGATTGTCCAGGCCAAAGGTTATCCGACGCCGATGACCAGCCAGTTCACACCAAAGACCGGCGTATGGGTCATCGGCGTTGATGACTGCGACCCCGGTATCGCTCAGGTTTTCCACCAACTCACCCTTTGCCCTTGCCACACCCTCGATATCCCCGAAGCCCTCCAGGTGGGCCGGCGCGCATCGAGTAATGACACCGACGGTGGGGCGTGCCATGCGAGCGAGCCTCATGATTTCACTGGAGTGGTTCGCCCCCATCTCCACCACGGCCCAGTGGTACTTCTGATCGAGTTCAAGCAACGTCAGTGGAACGCCAAGTTCGTTATTCAGATTACCTTGGGTTGCGTGTGTTGGCCCGTGATTCCCGAGAATTCCCGCCAGAAGCTCCTTAACGGTGGTCTTTCCATTACTACCGGTAATTGCAATGAGTGGGCGTTCGAATCGGCTGCGCCAGATAGCGGCTAACTGTCCCAGCGCGCGATAACAATCCCGGACTTTGACAATAGGCAATAATCCATGATCGCCACTGCGCTCGACCATGGCAGCGGCCGCTCCCCTGGCCACGGCAAGGTCCACGAAATCATGGCCATCCCTGCGCTGTCCGCGCAATGCAATGAACATCGCACCCGCAGACAGAACGCGCGAGTCAATTCCACAGCCCTGGAATACCCCGTCCGGCCCAATGTGGTTGGTACCGAGCAATCGGGCCGCTTCCGAGACACGCATCTTGATCATTGATAATTTCGATCCACAAAATTGGCTTCCGACGCCAGAAAGGAAGAAAATGTCTTCGGTGACAAAGGGGGTTCCCTGAAAGCGATGCGATTGTAGTCCAACACGATGCGCCGCGCCCGTATGGAATGCTCATCAGGCGGCACACCCAAAAGACGCAAGCTTCCCGACATAATTTCCGAGAATATCGGGGCGGCCACCTGTCCTCCGTAATATTTATCCGCCGATGGTTCATCGATAGTAATAACAATAACCAATCGTGGGTCCGAAACAGGCGCAAAACCCGCAAATGTTGCGATATATCGATCATGGGAATAACCACCGGCCACGGATTTACGTATCGTACCCGTCTTGCCGGCGATCCGATATCCATTAACACGCGCCAGTTTGCCAGTCCCATCGGGGTCGGTAACGGACTCCAGCATCTGGCGAATTTGTAGCGTCACATCCGCCGGCAGCACTCTTTTGCTTTCCAACGTCGACTTCGACGTGGATTGGATACGGATCGTTCGGTGCAGTCCGCCACTAGCGATCACTGCGTAGGCCTTGGCAAGCTGTAGCGGTGTTACCGACAGCCCATAGCCAAAGGAAAGCGTCACTTGGTGTATCTCTGACCATTCGGAAAAATGCGGCAATAGCCCGGGCACTTCTCCGGGGAGATTACTCGTGGTAATTTCTCCAAACCCCACGTCAAAAAAAAGCCGCCACATGGCATCCTTTGGCACGGACAAGGCAAGCTGACTCGCGCCTACATTGCTGGACTTCTTGATGACGGTCGATACATCAATGACACCGTAATCATGTATATCCCTGATAACGTGGCGACCGACCCTCAGGAAACCGGGAGAGGTATCGAGTAATGTATCGGGTTGAAATTGACCGGTCATCAGCGCCATTGCGACCGTCAGGGGTTTGATGGTGGAACCGGGTTCGAACAGGTCGGTAACGGCCCGATTGCGAAACCGATGACTCACGCGATCGGACCAATTATTCGGGTTATAGGAAGGCTGGTTGACCATCGCCAGGATTTCACCGCTGTCGACACTCAGCACAACCACTGACCCGGAGCTGGCCGAATGGCGTTGCACACCCGCAAGCAAAGCCCGATAGGCAAGATATTGGATTCTCTGATCGATGCTCAGGGCAAGATCCCTTCCGCGCCGGGGCGGGCTAATGCTTTCCACGTCTTCCACAAACCGCCCCAATCGATCCTGGATAACCCGTTTTTTTCCATCAATACCGCGCAACCAGTCATCAAAGACCAGTTCGATACCTTCCTGTCCCTGATCGTCCACGTTGGTAAATCCCACCACGTGAGCGGCGACCTCCCCAATTGGGTAATACCGTCGATATTCCCGTGTCAGGTAGACGCCCTCGATATCCAGCGCTCTGACACTCGCGGCCATATTCGGGTCTACATGTCGTTTCACATACAGGAATCGCTTGTTTGGATACTTGGCAATCACTCGTCTGAGATCCGTTTCTCCCCATCCAAACAACTCTCCGAAGGCCTTCCACTTCTCAGCAACTCCGGTGTCGACTTCCGCAAGACTATCCTCCTTCACATCCAGCATCAGGGTTTTCGCCAATACCTGAGGGTTGATCCATACCGATTCCACTGGCGTACTAACGGCCAGAGGTTCTCCATTGCGATCCAGGATCATGCCGCGATGGGCAGGACTCTTTACCACGCGCAGATAACGAGCCTGTCCTTCCGTTTGCAAGAATTCCTTGTGACGTAATTGCAGGTCGCCGATTCGCCACACCAACGCAAAAACGAACGACATCAAAACAAATAAAACCAACCAGTGCCGTATCGCAGGTATGGGCCGATAAGAATCCGGTGTATTGTCCATCCGTATCATGGCATCACCAACACGACTGCATCCAAATTCGGCACTGTGAGATGAAGTTGTTCTCTTGCCACTCGCTCGATTCGATCATGGGTCGCCCAGGTACTCTGTTCCAGGGCTAACTTTCCCCATTCCACGTCCATCGCATCCCGCTCCTGCTCCAACTGCTGTAACTCGATAAATAATGTGCGATTCAGATGTTTTATATATATGACACCCACCGCAGATGCTAGGATGGCCACCATCAATACACTCGCCAAAATGCGAATTACCACGATTTCCTCTGCAAAATCATATGGCTATGCTCATCAGGAATGAAGAAACGTAAGGAAAACATAACTTAGTTATCGACCGGTGTTGCGCACTGCAATTCCTTTCGATTATCGTCATTTGAAATATCAACAGACCCTAGCGCTTTTGCGCCATCCGAAGCAGGGCACTTCTGGCCTTGGGGTTCCTGGCAATCTCCTCCGTCGATGGACGCACAGGTCGCCTTTGTGGCGTAACCAATAGCGGTGGCACCGCATGGGGCATCACAGGGAGCCCTCGCGCCGGGACAATCTCTCGGGAACGGGCGCGAATAAAACGCTTGACCAACCGGTCCTCTAAGGAATGGAAACTGATAACCACCAATCGCCCACCGGATGCCAGGACGCCGGGCACCTGCTCTAGGGCCTCTCTTAATTCTTCAAGCTCTTGATTAAGATAGATCCGTATGGCCTGGAATGTGCGCGTCGCCGGGTGTTTGTTTCGCTCACGGGAAGGACTCGCCCGCGCCACCAGCGCCGCCAACTGACCTGTCGTCTGAATGGGTCGCCTACGCCTTTCCCCCACGATGGCTCTGGCAATTCGCCTAGCGTGGCGCTCTTCGCCATACACCCTTAAAACCGTTCCGATCTCGTCTTCGGAAGCCCTGGCTAACCACTTCGCCGCGCCCACACCCGTCGAAGGGTCCATGCGCATATCCAAAGGCCCATCCACCATAAATCCGAAGCCTCGGTTCGGATCCGCCAATTGGGGAGAGGAAACCCCCAAATCGAATAACACGCCATCTACCCGCCCAAAGACACATTCGCCTGCCACGATCCATCCGGTCTTGGCAAAATCCGCAAGCTTCGTGTACGAGGCCTTCTCTATCACAAACCGAGGGTCACATTCGGCAATGTTCTTTCCGACCCGCACCGCCTCGGGGTCCTTATCCAGGGCAAACACGCAACCCGAGGAACCGATACATGCCAGCAATTCCCTGCTATGGCCTCCCCGCCCAAAGGTACAATCCATGTATATCCCCCCAGGTTTTATCGCCAACGCCGCCAGGACCTCCGTCAATAAAACCGGCGTATGAACGATTTCGCCGCACGAAATCATAGGACCAATGAACGCAGAGCGTCGGACGGTTCGGCCAGTAATTCATCCACCTGGCCCAACAATTCCTGGCGACGGCGCGTCCACGCACCATCATCCCACACCTCGAACTTGATGACCTGACCCACCACCTTCACCTGCTTCCGGAGATCCGCGAACTCCCGCAGGGAGGGCGGGACCAGGATGCGTCCGTTGGCATCCAGATCGCATTCCGTAGCATGACCAATCAACAAGTGGCTTATGGCCTGAGCCTTCCGATCCAAGGCTGGAAGGGTACGCAGTTCGTCTTCGATCTTTTGCCAATCCGGAAACGGATACACGGCAAGGCAGCGTTCCGTGAGACTAATGGTGATTACGAGCTTGCCGTTGCAATACTCAAGGATCCGCTCGCGGTAGCGACTCGGCACCGCAAATCGACCCTTCGTATCCAACGTAAGGCCATGCTCACCACGAAACATGAATCGTCTTGCTCCGCAAAACCGAAATCAAAGGCTTCCCGCCGTCGTTTTGTTTCTCATGGCAAAAAATTCATAAACCATTCATACCCACTTTGTTCCACTTTCTCCCACTAGGATGGCAATTATGGGCGCCGTTATTCCCGACTGTCAAGGAAATTCCGGTTAAAAAAATACCAGGAAATACAGTAAGTTAACTTTATAGATTTGTACCGGGTGCAAGAAAAAAGCGTGGAAAAAGCCTCTGACTCATGTGGTTAGGGGGAACTGTTGACGTAGGAGATGAACCAGCGGCGATTCGGGGCCATCGCAGTCGGTCCAGTGCCTTCTTCCAACTTAATTTTAGGAGTTCAACGAGGCGAAAAGTGGCCGGATACAAGGCGTGCAAGCGCGGACATAGCGAACCATGTCAAGGCTACATAACGCGGCGCGAGGGATTCTTTGAAAACCTTTCAGGGGGAACGGGGCGAGAGGTTGGAGATTTTTTCGCAACCCTTCACAGTCGACGGGATTGATAGGTGTGTGGGAGCCGGCCTGTAAGCCGGGTTCTGTCTTGGGCAGTCATTCATCTTGGACGTATGTCGCCATACGCCTCCAGCGACCTACCCGGGGCCGGCGCGGACCACGCCTGGTTATGCGCAAGGACACAACCTGCCCCTTATTTGGTCTTGCTCCAGGTGGGGTTTACCCTGCCACCCCAGTTACCTGGGGCGCGGTGCGCTCTTACCGCACCTTTTCACCCTTACCCGCCTTCCCCGTGAAGGGAAAACGAGCGGTATGTTTTCTGTGGCACTTTCCGTGAACTTGGGCAGCCAACCGACTGCTTTCATCCCCCAGGCGTTACCTGGCACCCTGCCCTGTGGAGCCCGGACTTTCCTCTACACCGACACCGAACCTTTGCCATCGACGGCAAGGTCCGCCGGCACAGCGACTGCCTGGCCAACTCCCGTGGGATAGTGTACATAAATTCCGGCCGGGCTGGAATTTAAGTCCTTACCCAAAAACCCATAAGCCCGAAGGTAGCGCATAACTCCAACGTAAAGTGAGCTCGAAGGCAATCTGAAATTCGGGATCATCAGGAAATGACCGTAATGCCCAAGACCCAAGGGCTCCAAACGCTGGAGCGGGTTCAAGTTTTCCTCGACAGTAGCGAGCCTCTCGGCTTCAAAATCCCACACCGGGAGGCGGGCTAGGATTTCATTTCACAGCAGTTAAGTCGCTTTGGCCATACCTCGGCTGGGGAAGGCGGCCGACAAGGGCCCGATTCGCCGTTGTCTGTTCCGAATCAGCGGCTTATCGCGGGCACAGACAACTCGGCTCATTACCCGGTTCCGCAATAGCGGCCACATCCGCGATGGCCGTGGCCCACCCGCCAAGCCCTTCGCCAGACGTTACACACCAACCAATGTTCGCCTCCTCCCCAAGACCGATAACCCTGCGCGGCGCCCTCTCGGGACCGGCCATGCGTAAGCTCTGTGAGCGGGCCTATCGAGGTCTTTGGCGATACCCGTTACCAGCGTCTGAGCACCATCTCCAACGGCCATCTGTACAACCTCGGACAATCGAAAAGCTATCAATCCGTACGCGGCTGCGTGGATAAAACTCGCCCGGTGAAGATCACCCATCGGCGAACGGCGCAAACCCCACCCCGAGGGTCGCCCCGGCTTCCTGCGCATCGATTCGGTCCATCAGGGTGATCTCGGCGGCGCCAAGGGCCTCTACCACATCAACCTGGTGGATGAGATTACCCAACTCCAATTCGTCGGCTCACTCGAACGCATCTCCGAGAATTTCCTTCTATCAGTCTAGGCTCTATTGACATTTGGCGAAAAATCGTTATTTTCCAATCGATTGCTCAAAAGCGCCAATTTACGACAAATCTTTTCGGGTCAATCAGTTGGGCGAATTTCCGCACGAAATGTCAACAGAGCCTAGAACTTACGCATTGACAAAGTGGTAGAATCGAGGATTAAGGTATTCCTTCCCAGGCATAAAGAAACGGACAAATTCCGCGACCACACCGTTGAAAAGGCTCCTTTTGCCAATGTAGGTCATGGAGCCAAGGGAACCGGTCGCGACCGAAGGAAAGCAAGGTTTTGGCGTCGGGTAGGTAAACGGCATAGTGGCGAACTTGGTCTTTCGAGCTCGTCCGAAACACATTCACCATCCCAAACTCGCGCAGCCGAATTTCCCGTCCTTGGCTCCGGAATATCCGGCTCTTGAATTTGCACCTATGTCCCTTTTCCCACGGATACGGTACGGTTGGACTCCAGCGCGAAGAGGAACCCCGGATGATGGTCTCTCACCTCCTCGAGGTTGGCCACGCCACCGTACCAACCGTCCCCCGTTACATAAGCCGGTTCCAATCCCCAAGCCGGTACCTCGGCCAGCATTTCCCGAAAATATTCGTTCTTCGTTTTCCCTTCGGATTTGTCGACAATCCGATAATTCACGAGTTGGTGTCGACCATCCGGATCACAGTAATACCAAGGTGCTCGTGTCTACGCTCGTATCCAGGCACTCATCTCGACCTTTCGTAAACGTCACTGCAACGTTTTTACCTGCCTGCGACAACTGTTTGCTTCTCCTGTTGCTGTTTCCGCGGGAGGGGATAGGTAGGTAGTTACCAAAAATCCGGATACAATCCCTTACGCTATCAGCGACAATGACGCCGCCCAACGCCTTAACCAGGCAAGGGCTCAACTATTCCATTGCATTTACAAATCCCAAAAATCCGTCGCCTGAACTCCATACATTACTCAGGTTAAGAGGATAGCCGATAGCTGTCCTTCATGGTTCCTACTCCCTTACCCATTTTGGTTTGTAAAAGGCTCTATTCGCGTTAAATGTTGGGAATCACGACAGGAGCCTGCCCAATAGCTTCGAACAAGTATGATTTTGGGGCTATTTCCGGAAGATCCAATCGTCTCGCAGGAAATCTGAGAAAAATCGGGCTATTAGACAATTTCCCACACTTAACGCCAATAGAGCCTTGTAAAATTATACGAACTCCACCATGACCGGCGCATGGTCCGACGGCGTTAGCCCTTCTTTCTTTTTTCGATATTCCCGGTCGATGGTAACGGAAGAGAGGCGGGCGAGAAGATCGGGGGTCGCCAGCAGGAAATCGAGACGAAGCCCCTGCCCCCTGGGGAAACTCCCCCCCCGATAGTCCCACCAGGAAAACGCCCGGGTATCCGGGAACCTTGCCCGATAGAGGTCCACAAGGGAACAGGGCGGCCCACACAGGCGTTGGAAGCGGCTACGTTCTTCGTCGGTGTGGAAGATTCGTCCCCGGAACGCCTCCCCACCCCAACTGTCCACGGCGCTGGGGCAGAGATTGAAGTCGCCACAGACGATGGCTGCCGGTTGGGACCCGAGGTGTTCTTCGAGGTATTGGGCCAGGGCGTCGAGCCAGGCGAGTTTCCGGGGGAAATCCTCATGGCCCAAATCCTTTCCGTTCGGTACGTAGAGGGTCGTGAAGGACAGGCAACCGATGGTGGCACTCAGCAGACGCGCGCCCGATGCCTGCTGCCCCGGTAGCCCGACGCAGGTGACTTCCATGGGTTCCCGGCTCAGGATGGCGACGCCGTTCCAGGCCTTTTGGCCGTGGGCGGCGACCCGGTAACCAATGTCTTGGAACGCATCGGAGGGGAAATCCTCGTCGGTTATCTTGAGTTCCTGAAGACCGACCACATCCGGCCGGCGATCCGCCAGCCAGCGCAAGAGATACGCCAAGCGGGCCCGTAGTCCGTTGATATTCCAAGTGGCAACTCGCATAATGGTTTTTCTCCATGAGGAAGTTGAAAAGTAAAAGTAACACGATACCCCCTGAAGGCAAAAGATGATCATTGATATCACCGTTCCCACACTTCCCGAATCGGTCCCGGACGCCACGTTGTTGGAATGGAAAAAGGCCGCCGGCGCGCCGGTTACCCGGGATGAGATCCTGGTGGAATTGGAGACCGATAAGGTCGTCCTGGAGGTCGCGGCCCCCCAGGATGGCACCCTAAAGGAGATCCTGAAACAAGGCGGTCAACACGTGCTGGCGAATGATGTAATCGCCAAATTGAAAACCGAGCCCGATACAGCGCTTTCGACGGATAGGGCGGATGGCGTGTCGGAGGAGACGGCGGCGGATACCCCACTGGCGGCCCTTGGTCCGGCGGTGCGGAAACTCGTGGCGGAGCATCGCCTGGACCCGGAGACCATCACGAGGGCAATCACGGGAACCGGTCGCGATGGCCGGCTCACGAAGGGCGATGTTCTGGCCTGGTTGGAAAATCGGCAGTCATCTTCCGCGCCAACGCCCAGCCCGGATACCCGCCCCGTACAGGCATCCCGGGACGCCATTCCCCCCCCGGATACTGTCTACGCCCCCGAGACGGCGAGCCCCCGCACCGAACGCCGGATGCCCATGTCGAGGATCCGCGCTCGGATTGCCCAGCGGTTGATCGAAGCGCAACAAACGGCGGCGATCCTCACCACCTTCAACGAGGCAAACCTTCAGGCCGTCATGGACCTGCGGGAACGCTTTCGGACCTCCTTCGAGGCGGCCCATGGGGTGCGACTCGGGGTGATGTCTTTTTTCGTGAAGGCGGCTGTGCAAGCGCTTCGGCAATTCCCCATCGTGAACGCCTCCCTGGAAGGGGCGGACATCGTCTACCACGACTATTACGACATCGGCATTGCCGTGGGGTCGTCCAGGGGACTGGTGGTACCGATCCTCCGGGACAGCGACCGGCTCTCATTCGCCGAGATAGAAACCAAAATTACCGAATTCGCGCAAAAGGCCAATGCCGCCCAACTCCGCATCGAAGACCTCTCCGGCGGGACCTTTACCATCACCAACGGGGGGATATTCGGCTCCCTGATGTCGACCCCGATCCTGAACCCACCCCAGAGCGCCATCCTGGGCATGCACAAGATCCAGCAGCGGCCCGTGGCTGAAGAGGGCCAAATCGTCATCCGTCCCATGATGTACCTGGCCCTCGGCTACGATCACCGGCTGATCGACGGTCAGGACGCGGTGCGGTTTTTGGTCGCCGTCAAGGAAGCCGTGGAGGACCCATCCCGGTTGTTGTTGGAAGTATGAAGTTGGCCAAACCCTCTTTAAGCCGCTTTTAATACGATACCCGTATGAGGGGAAAATGCGAGGCCCCGGCCTATACTCCCATGGCCTAAGGACATGGGCCTGCCACCTGCCAGCATTCCGTTTTTCTCCGATATGGAAGGCAAAAAGGCATGACCGACACCCCATCCCTCCTGGATTACCTGGCGGCCCTCCCCCAGCATCTGTACCCCCAGCGGCTGCTCTCACGCCTCATGTGGCGGGCGGCCCGGGTTCGCGCCCCCTGGGTGAAGGACCGGCTCATCCGCGGGTTCATCCGCCGGTATGGGGTGGACATGGCCCAAGCCCTGGACCCGGACCCGGCGTCGTACCCGGATTTCAACCGGTTCTTTACCCGGGCCCTGGGCCCCGACGCCCGGGTCTTGCCGGGAACCATGGGACCCGAGGCCGGGGCGGTGGTCTCCCCCGCCGATGGCCGCGTGAGCGCGTTGGGTCTTATGGACGCGGGGCGGCTGGTGCAGGCGAAGGGGCACGAGTACACCGTGGCGGCGCTGTTGCAAGGGAACGCGGCGGATGCCCAGGTCTTTATGGGGGGGCGGTTCCTGACCGTTTATCTCTCGCCCCGGGATTATCACCGGGTCCATATGCCGATTGAAGGACGGCTTCGGGCCATGCGTTATGTGCCGGGACGGCGCTTCAGCGTAAACGCGCGCACGACGCGGGTCATCCCCCGGCTGTTCGCCCGCAACGAGCGGGTTATCCTGCTGTTCGATACCCAGGTGGGCCCCATGGCCCTGGTGATGGTGGGGGCGATCCTGGTGGGGAGTATCGGGACGGTGTGGGCGGGGACCGTGACGCCGAGAGGCCGCCCGATTCCCCAAGTCACCAATACCCCGCCGGAGAACCGGCAACAACCCATCGATTCTCATGGCACCCCTCATGGAAGGCTATTGCCGCGCGCGGCGCTGGTGCATACATGGCGATACGATGAGGGCGGACAAGCCGAGCTCACCTTTGCCCGGGGGCAGGAGATCGGGCGGTTCAATATGGGATCCACGGTGATCCTCCTGCTGCCCCCGGACAGCGTGACCTGGGCGCCGTCTCTGTCTCCGGGGACGCCGGTGAGGATGGGGATGGTCGTGGGGTCGATGGTCTCCGGGCCTCTCGCCCCCCGCTCCGCCGGAGGCCGAACAATATGACCCTCCAAGGCCCGGCCGCCCCGGGAAGGATACGCAGCTTCGTCTGTCGACCGGGGCGCGCGACCCGCGCCCAACGGCGGGCCCTGGAGACGGACTGGGGGCGGTTCGGCGTCGGGACCGGGGACGGGACATTGGATCTGGACGCAATCTTCGGTCGGCGGGCCCCGCGCTATCTGGAGATCGGCTTCGGGATGGGGGACGCCCTGCTGGAAATGGCGCTGGCAAACCCCGAGTACGATTATCTGGGGATCGAGGTCTACGAAGCGGGGCTCGGTCGCCTGATCCATCGATTGGCGAGAGGGGACATCGGCAATGCCCGGGCCATTCGGGGGGACGCCGTCGAAGTGCTGGAAGCGTGCATCGCGCCCGGGAGCCTGGATGGGGTGTTTCTCTACTTCCCGGACCCGTGGCCCAAGAAGCGCCATCACAAGCGCCGGCTGGTGCGGCCGGATTTCGCCTCCCTGGTCTGCCAACGGCTGAAACCCGGGGGGCGTTTCGAGCTGGCCACCGATTGGGCGGACTATGCCCAGCACATGCTGAGGATACTGGCCGCCACGCCGGGGCTCCATAACCGGGCCGGGGCCGGTGGCTTTTCGCCGCGCCCGGCCCATCGGCCCGTGACCAAGTTCGAGCGGCGGGGCCAGGGGATCGGCCACGGGATTTGGGATTTGGTGTTCGCGCGCGATGGTCCTGTCCGAGGCGCCGGGGGAGAGATCGACCTATGTAGGATGCCAGTGAGGGAAGCCAACCGCATCATGGTATCAAACGCAGCCGATGTTTTTTAATCCATGGGGTTCGCGCAAAGCGCTCACCGCGTCCCCAACAAGAAAACACGCCCTCGCCCGCCTCGCGCTTCAAACTTCACACTTCTCCTACAGCATCACCGTCACCGTATTCCCCATGGGGCCATCCCCCGCCTTGTTCGCCGCGA
>CAZQHJ010000033.1:6412-18611 GCA_964593225.1 uncultured Thiotrichales bacterium | reverse complement strand
ACTGAAAGTTTATCCGTCTGAAGACGGAGGTTTGTACCATCAGAAGGACTATCAACAAGATAATGAACAACAAGTCTGACCTTACTTTATGCGCATATCTGATTGATATTAAACAATCTTATCGGTCAGAATGAAGCGCGAGTGGGAGTTAAGTATATAAGTCCCATTAGAATTGTACCGCTACTCGGAGACAAAACATTGTCGCGGAATCATATTGTCTTGCCCATACGGATCTACCACGAAGATACGGATGATATTGGCACCGTTTACTATGCCAACTACCTGAAGTTCATGGCACGTGCGCGCGGTGAATGGCAGCGTAAGGTGGGTTTCGAGCAGGCAGCGATACTCGAACGGCACATTGCCTTCCCGGTTAGAAAGGTTACTGTGGACTTTTTTCGGCCTGCCAGGTTCGACGACATGCTCATGGTCGGTGCCACACTACTGGATTTCGGTGGGGCGCACATAAACTTCGAGCAAAAGGTCAACCTTGCCTCGGGGGAGTTGCTGTGCCGCGGATATGTTAAACTTGCCTGTATCGATACCGATACTCATCGCCCCCGTAAAATTCCTCCTGACTTCATTGCAAAACTTACATGACTACCGATTCTTCGCTGCTTGATCTGGTGATCCAGGCAAGTTTTCTGGTGCAGCTCGTGATGCTGTTGCTCCTTGCCGCCTCTTTCATCTCCTGGACCGTCATCTTCCGAAAACGCGCGATCATGAAACAGGCACGTGTGGCCGCGGATAAGTTCGATGCCAAATTCTGGTCCGGCGAGGACATGGTATCGTTGTATCAACAACTGAAGATAAATAAGGATAACCTGATCGGCATGGAACGGATATTTTTTGCCGGTTTTCAGGAATTTGCCAAACTACGCAGGCAAGTCGGCATGGATTCGAATGTGGTGTTGGAAGGTTCCCAACGAGCCATGCGCGTGGCGCTGAACCGGGAGATCGATATACTGGAAACCCATTTGCCCTTCCTGGCCACGACAGGCTCGATAAGTCCCTACATAGGCCTTTTTGGTACAGTCTGGGGCATCATGAACTCCTTCCGCGCGCTGGGGAATGTCAATCAGGCAACACTTTCCATGGTTGCTCCTGGAATTGCGGAGGCCCTCATCGCGACGGCCATGGGTCTATTCGCCGCTATCCCCGCGGTTATCGCTTATAACCATTATGCAAGTGGTATTGAGCGACTGGCCGGTCGTTACGATGCATTTTGCGAGGAATTTCTGACTATTTTACAGCGACAGATCCGTGGATGATTTCGCGCGCAACCTTAGATTCCGGCCCCGTTATTTTCGATTAATGACAAATCGGAAGGGGACCCGATGGGAAAATGGCGCCATCGGGGAATCGGCGGTTTATCGGAAAAAGTTGCACATGGAGCCATGACACGTCCCTCGACAACCGGCAATGACCTACCGATTTTCACGAAGACCATAATCGAAGGGCGTTGCCGTGCGCGGCACCAGTGCCTCGAAAATCAGGTGACCAGTACCCTCTAGCGATGATGGTGAGATACCGACCCGGAAAACGCCAGATCTCCGACATCAACATCGTTCCGTACATTGATGTGATGCTGGTATTGCTGGTGATATTCATGATCACGGCGCCTTTGTTGACCCAAGGTATCAAGGTGGATCTGCCCCAGGCACCAGCGGAACCGCTGAAACGCGAGGATCGGGAGCCTTTAATCGTTACGATAGACGCCGTAGGAAGCCTGTACCTCAATTATGGGCGTCATCAAAAAAGGCCCATAGCCACCGACGTCTTGCTCCACCGCGTATCCGCCCTATTGCGACGTCACCCCGATACCCCCGTCCTGGTTCGCGGCGATCGTGCCGTTCCCTATGGCGAGGTCGTGACGGCCATGACCTTGTTGCAACAGGCTGGCGCCCCAAGTGTCGGGCTCGTGACAGAGCTGCCGGAACGGATGGGGAAATGAAGTCCCGGTCCTTTACAGGCAAGGCCAAGCCGCTCTTCCTTGCGATTGCCGTTCACGCAGTGTTCATTGGGGTGTTATTGCTGAGCTTCGATTGGTCATCGAAGTTCGCACCCCCAAGCGCCACCCCAAAGCAGCAGAAGGCCGAGCCGATACTGGCGATGGTGGTGGACGAAATCAAGGTTCAGGCCGAGCTGGCCGAGATCGATGAACGCAAGCAAATCGAACAGGAGGCCGAAAGGGCCCGCATGAAGGCCCTTGAAGACCAGGCCAAAACCGTCCGGAAACGCAGGGAGAAAGAAGAACAAAAGTTAGCGGACATACAAAGACAACTCAAAGAACAAGAGGAACTCCAGCGCAAGCAAGCGGCAAAGCGGGAAGCGGAACGTAAACGTCAGGAAAAGGCGGAAAAAGAACGTCAGCGCAAGGCCAAGGAGGCGGAGGCAAAAAAAAGGAAAAAGGCCGCGGAACGTAAACGTCGGGAAGCGGAACAGGCGCTGCAACGGAAGCTTGCCGCGGAACAGGCGAAACGCGATCGGGAACGGCAACGCCTGCTGGATCAGTATCGACGAGAGTACATAACCGGTATCAAGTCAGCGGTGGAACGCAATTGGATCCGTCCTCCGGGCGCCGCGAAAGGACTACAGTGCAAACTGAAGGTCACCCAAACATCGGGCGGCGAGGTGATGAATGTATCCATTACCGTTAGTAGCGGCAACGCCGCGTTCGATCGTTCTGCGGTAGCGGCCGTATTCAAGGCATCGCCATTACCGAAACCCAAGGACCCTGAGGTGTTCGATCGGAATATCGTTCTTACCCTACTCAATCCGGAGAATTGACAGAGCTGAAAACAAGGTCCGCGAAAGACATTACGAAAGACTAAGGCGCAATCGATTTTCATGTTTTTCGGTCACTTTCACGGGCCGAAAAACGCGCACGAAAAAGAAGAAATAATCGGATAATAGTATGAGAGTATGCAAAGATTTTTTATTTTCTCTTCGTGTCATTACGGTGCTCGGGTTCATCGTGGCGGGGAATGTCCGCGCCGATCTCATCATTCCCCCTATTACGGAAAGTCTGGAGAGCGCGCAACCGATTGCCATCGTGCCCTTCGGGTGGGAGGGTACAACGGCGGCTCCGCCGCTCGTCATCGGAAAGATTGTTGCCAGCGACCTGGAACGCAGCGGGCGCTTTTTGCCCATCCCGAAGCAGGAACTACCGGCCTTACCCACCACAACGGAACAGGTCAATTTCAATGATTGGCGTTTACTGGGCGCAAATCTAGTGATTGGGCAGATGCTGCACCTTCCCAATGGACAATACGAAGTGCATTTCCGCTTATTCGACGTATTCTCGGGCAAACAGCTTACAGGGCATCGGTTTCAGGCGGGAAGTGACGGACTCAGGGGCATCGCGCACCGCATCAGCGACACCATTTACGAACAGCTGACCGGCGAACGGGGCGTGTTCAGTACGCGGATTGCCTACATTACGGAAACAGGAACAACGGCGCGCAAAAAGCGCTATAGGTTATATGTCGCCGACAGTGACGGAAAAAACGAGGACCAAATCTTAAGCTCCCGTCATCCCGTGCTATCCCCGGCTTGGGCGCCAAACAAGCGGAAGCTTGCCTACGTATCCTTCGAAGAGGGCGCCCCTCACGTATATATCCACAAACTGACCGGAACCGCGATCCAAAGGCGCCAGCGAATCGCCTCATTTCCCGGGATCAACGGGGCGCCCGCCTGGTCGCCGGACGGCTCCCGGCTTGCGCTGACCCTATCCAAGGACGGCAATGCCGAGATCTATGTCGTGGATCTAAGCACCCGGCGCTTCGACCGGATAACGCGTAATACCGCCATCGATACGGAACCTGCCTGGTCACCGGATGGCCGATCATTGGTCTTCACTTCCGATCGATCCGGATCGGCGCAGATCTACCGGGTCCCGGTGCAAGGCGGGATACCCCAGCGGCTCACCTTCCAAGGGCGCTATAACGCTTGCGCGACATTCTCTCCGGATGGAACCCGGCTTGCGCTTGTTCACAGGGATGAGGGTCCCTACCGGATCGCATTGTTCGATCTCGACACCAGCGCCCTTTGGGTATTGACCGAGTCCAGTCTGGATGAATCCCCGAGCTTTGCCCCCAATGGCGGCACGATACTCTATGCCACCACCGATCGCTATGGCAGCGCGCTGGCCACCGTATCGGTCGATGGCCGCGTTCGTCATCGACTGGCGGTGGAGAAAGGCGGGGTAAGGGAACCGGCGTGGTCGCCCTGGTAAGTCTCATTGGCCACTTTTATGGACTGGGGGAGAAGAAAGTTGGCGAAGGCCGGAAGAAAAATGCGATCCAAAAGGTTGCCGGAGATTCCCGAGAATTGGCAAAGCTTTCTGCTTTCCTTGCTTTTCCACATGCTATTGCCCCTTTTGCCATTGCTGATCGAATCCTGGATAAGGGGAACCCTCGGAAATCATGCCATCACCATTGTTGCCGCCATATACGCTATGTCCATCAGTGTCTCCTCGAAAAGCAGGATATTTTTTGGTCTATACATCTTTATCGGCTTCATGTTTTCCTTTGCCTATGGCGTTACCCTTGTCAACGAACACGCGTTAAGCAATCTGGCGCAATACGCTTTCATCAGCATCACCTTCGTGTTTCTGACGCATGCCGGTGAGAGGTGGAATGCCCACGTTATCGATGGCGAACCGTATTGGAATTTTTGAGAAATGACGAATGCGCAGGAGATTTTTGGATTTCTTGGCGCGGCGGCAAGTATCGTTGCGGCAGGTTATAGTTTTTTCAAGGCTTATGCGCATACCCGGGCACATGCTCGGTCCAGGACCGCTGTCGCCGGTTCCCTCGCGCCCTTAACAGTCGATCCCGGATTAATAAGAGTAACAAGAGCGCCATTAACGGTAGCGCTGGAGGACGGCAGCAGCGGTAACTCTATCGCAGTGATGGCGGCGGGGGATGAACGATTGGCCGGGCCCTCGGAGCCTGAAGATAATCTGGCCAATCTCTCGTACAGGTTACTCAAGGAAGAAAGATATGACAGCGTGATTATGTTGTCCGAGTTTATCGATACGAACAAGTTAGCGATGTCCGATGAGCACCTGATGTTTTTGATCAACCTGGCGCAGGCCTACAAATGGAAAGGTTCTCAAGAGGCATGCGAAAAGATTCTTCAAATGGAATTTTGGCGGAAGGTCGATAACAACGTATATCTTCTCGCCCACTTGGTTTTGAAAAATGAATTCCTGGAAGCGGGCAATGTGATGAAAAGTGTCTCTACAGAAAAAATCGATAAAAAAGCCTATATAAGATGGCCGCTTTTTAGAGAATTTCGGAAAACCATTGGGTTCCAACGAGCATATCGCGCACTTTTCAATGAGTTTCCACCCTCCTGAATCCAAACAAAACCCCCATTTTTCGGATACGAATCACCAACAACCTCATTCATGCCCATCAAACGCCCCTCCGAGGCTGTCAAAAAATCTCCCGAACGTGGCTGGCAAGGCGCGGGGGGGAAAAAATTGTGGCGTGTAGCGAACTGCATGACGCGATTTCGGACCTTCCGTAATGCCGCCGGACGCGATTCGGGGGTCGCCGTAGCAGGCGGGGGATTTTTTCACAGCCTCTTTACCATCCACCCACTCGGATTCCTGTTATTCCTGACCCTACTCGGCGGCCTATGGAGCTGCTCGTCCCTACCCGGCAAGCCCGACCCCACAGCCCATGACGACCTGTGGGACCGCATCCGGGCCTCGTTCCAATTACAGGAGGCGTATGGGGCCCGGGAAGCTCGAAGCCGTCTCAATTGGTTCAAGAACAACCAAAGCTATTTCCACCGATTGGCCGAGCGTGGGTCCCGTTATCTGTACCATATCATCGAGGAAGTCGAACGCCGGGGGATGCCTGGAGAGATCGCCTTGCTCCCCGCCGTGGAAAGCGCCTTTCGACCCTTTGCCTATTCACCGGCCCATGCGTCCGGTATCTGGCAATTCATTCCCGCCACCGGCAAACGCTATGGCCTTAAGCAAACCTGGTGGTATGACGGACGTCGCGACATCCCGGCCTCGACTCGGGCCGCGCTCACCTATCTCCAGGCGCTCAACGCCAGGTTCGATGGCGACTGGCTCCTGGCCATCGCCGCCTACAATACGGGGGAGGGGAATGTGGAACGGGCCATCCGGCGCAACCGCAAGGCCGGCAGGGGCACGGATTTCCGGTCGTTGGACCTGCCGGCGGAGACCCGCAATTACGTACCGCAACTCCTCGCCCTGGCGTCGATCGTCCAAGATCCCGATCGGTATGGCCTGACCCTGAAAAAGATACCGAACCGGCCCTACTTCCAAAAGGTTCCCATCCACAGTCCCATCGAGCTTTCACTGGCGGCCAAAACAGCCGGTCTGCCCCTGGAGGAAATGCGTCGGTTGAACCCGGCCTTTCGCCGTTGGGCCACAGGTCCCGACGGGCCACACCATCTGCTCGTGCCAATAGACAGGGCGGCGGCCTTCCGGAAAGCCCTCCACGGGATACCCGTCAAGCAACGGGTCCGATGGCATCGGCACGTGGTCAAAAAGGGGGAGTCGCTGAACACCATTGCGGCTTGGTTCAAGACCCGCCCGCCGGTATTGCGGCAACTCAACCGACTGCGGGGCAATACCATTGCGGTCGGTCAGGTCCTCCTTATCCCCACCGTGGCGCGAGCCAACTATCAGCCCGATACCAGCGTGCGCAAGACCCGACCGAAATCCCGGAAGGGGCGCAGTAAGAGACCCCGGGTCCACGTGGTTCGGCCCGGGGAGAATCTCTCGCTCATCGCGCGCCGGTACCGTGTGTCCTTGGCGCAACTCGTGCTCTGGAATGGTATCGCCCGTAACAGTGTACTGATTCCCGGACAGCGGCTGAAACTCTCCCGCTAGCGCGGCGCCGGGCGTCGGTTATCGAACACAGCCGCGCTCGGTATCGCTATCGGGAAGGGCCCGAGAATTTCGACCCCGATAGCGATACCGAGAGAGAAGAGTGAGAATCGCGGGCATGGCCCGCTCCTACCGGATAGCGCGTTCATTGTAGGAACGGGCCATGCCCGGGATTGGGCCAGCCCATGGCGAGTTATACTTTTAACGGCTGTATTTTGAATTTCCGGCGCAACAGGCGCTGATGGTGTTCAAGTCCGTAACATCTTCAAAGGTAAGCGTGATTTCTAATGCCATCTGGCGTTTTGGCTGTTTTCGGAATTAAACAAATGGCCCGTGCGAAGTATAAGTATAGAGTTCCCTTTTCTTTCCACCCCGGAGACCCGACCCATGCCCAACCACTTCATTGCACCCTCGATCCTGTCGGCCGACTTCGCCCGCCTTGGTCAGGAGGTGGACACCGTGTTGGCGGCGGGCGCCGACATCATCCACTTCGATGTCATGGATAACCACTACGTCCCCAATCTGACGGTTGGGCCGTTGGTTTGCCAGGCGCTGCGCCGATACGGCATCACCGCGCCCCTGGATGTCCACCTGATGGTGGCGCCGGTGGATCGGATCATTCCCGATTTCGCCAAGGCCGGGGCCAGCTATATCACCTTTCACCCCGAGGCCACCCGACATGTGGACCGCTCCTTGCGGCTCATTCGGGACAGCGGTTGTCAATCGGGTCTTGTCTTCAATCCGGCAACCCCCCTGGATTGGCTCAAATACGTGATGGATAAGGTGGATATGATCCTGTTGATGTCGGTCAATCCGGGGTTCGGCGGTCAGTCCTTCATCCCCGCCGCCCTCGGCAAGCTGCGGGAGGCGCGCCGGTTGATCCATGAGAGCGGTTTTCCCATTCGCCTCGCGGTGGACGGCGGCATCAAGACCGACAATATCCGCCTGGTGGCCATGGCCGGGGCCGACACCTTCATCTCCGGCTCCGGCATCTTCGAAACCCCCGATTACCGGGCGACCATCCATGCCATGCGGAGCGAACTTGCGGGCCTTTCGCCATGACATTCCCCCGCCCGAAACTCGTCGTCTTCGATCTGGACGGCACCCTGGTGGATTCCGTCCCGGATATCGCCAAGAGCGCCGACGAAATGTTGATCCGGGTCGGTATGGCGCCCCACGGGGAGGCCAAGGTGCGCCAATGGATCGGCAACGGCATCGAGCGGCTGGTGCGCCGCGCCCTCACGGACAGTATGGACGGGGAGCCGGACGCGGCCCTGTTCGCCCGGGCCTATCCCCTCTTTCTCCAATGCTACGACGAACACAACGGCCGGCGGAGCACGATCTATCCCGGGGCCCTGGCGGCCCTGGAGTTCCTTGACCGGGAGGGCATTCCCCTGGCCTGCATCACCAACAAGGCCGCCCGCTTCACCGAGCCGCTCCTGGCGCGGTTGGGGCTCCGGGATCGATTCGGCCTGGTGGTGAGCGGGGACACCCTCCCCCGGAAGAAACCCGATCCCATGCCCTTGCTGCATGTGGCGGACCGGTTCGGCGTCCCGCCCGGCAACGCCCTATTGGTGGGGGATTCCCTCTCGGATGTGAAGGCGGCGAGAGCAGCGGGGTTCGGGGTCGTCGCCGTGACCTACGGCTACAACCATGGCCTGGATATCCGCGGGGCGGGGCCGGACGTGGCCATGGATTCCTTGGGGGCGCTGGCGGGGCTTTTCACGCCCCGGTGATCGTCTCTTATCCGGGGGCCTTCGACGCACCCGGACAGGGCACCGCCACAGGCAGCGTCTTGGTGATGGGGGCGTAACAGAACCCCGCCTGGGCGCAGCCCTGGTAGCCCACGGTGAGCCGCCCGGTTGCGGTCCGGTGGGGTGTCGCCCCGGCGCACGGCCCGTGGAAGAGGAGAGGGACCGTGATGGCGGCCTCATCGTGGAATACCGCCATGGGTTCCGAGCCATCGCCCAAGTCTTTATGGGTCGCCGGCGGCATTTCGGCCGCCCCCAGCCTCACCCCCGGGGTCCCCTCCCATGTGAACCGGAATCTGTCGCGATAGAGGGCGTATCCCTGGGCAATCGGCCACCGGACAACGAGTGCCGCGCACGGCAATGTTCTTCGATGGGCGTCAGTGGGTCGTTGCCGGTGGTCGAGGGATGTGGCGGCGCAGGACTCCAAGTCCCGGATCTCCAGCTCCGGGGGCGGGAAGGCCTCGTCCGGGGGGAGGAAGGTCCCGCCGGGGCCCTCTTCCCCCCCGCCGAACAATCCGGCGAGGGGAGCGGCCGCCAGGGGAAGCGCCAGGGAGAGAGAGATCGTCAGCGCGCGGAATGCAACGGCGAGGAGCCGGGCCATGATCATCTTGTGTCGGCAGTCACGCCGCCCACATCGGCAAATTCGAAATGGCACCGCCGGAGCGTGTCGGGGTCGCCGGTCCTTGGGGAGGCGTCAGGGATTTCCAGGCCAACCATATTTCCGGCGGCGTCATAATCGAGAAGCACGCCATCGGCCACCGCTTCGCTCTCCTCGATGGGATGATGGGTCAAGCCGATATAGAGGGCATCGGCTTCCTTATCCACTCCGACCTGCATGGTCCTCTCCGGTCAAAATAGGCGGTCACGACATAATGGGCGTCCTGGGCGCGGGTCGCGACGCCGAGTCCCCGAGCCTCGTTCCGAAAAGCATTTTAGAAACCATCGCTTGTCATCGCAAGATTCCGTTGCATCCGAAACAGGGCATGGGGGTTGTTTCGATTATGTTTTTTATGGCAATCAACAGTTTGTCGCCGGTTGTCAAGGGACGTATTCACGGCGTGGGGCGCCAGTGCCTCCGTGGTGGAAAGAACCTTCGAAAACAACCACGGGCCTCCCGGAGATTACACGAGGAATAGGAGAGAAGGAAATAGGCCCTTGTGGATTGGGTTGCGGTTTTGCCCCGTCGTGGCGTCGAGTATCCGGAGCGCGCAAAACCGGGTCCGGGTCCGGCAAAACCGAGTCGGGTTTCGGGGGGACCCGGTCGGGGCGAAGCGCCACCCGATCGGTTCTTGGCTCTACCCGATCGGTTTTTGGCTCGCCCCGATGGGGGCGGAGCTCGCTCCCATCGGCTCTTGACCCGCCCCGATGGGGGCGGGGTTCCACCCGATGGGGTTTTGGTGTAACCGGACCGGGCCCTGGCGGAGCCCGATCCGGTTCCGGGGGGCGTATTTTCTACTTGGGGGAGAATACGCTTCGCGTGCGCGGATTCGTCATGCCGGCCTGGAAACCGGTGCTCCGAGGGTTGCCTATCGTTAAAACCATCGTGGGAGACAAGCGATATGGAAGCGCCGCTGGGAGCGCCGGTCTCCAGGCCGGCATAAAAAACCGCCGCTCGCAAGAGCGGCTCCTGTATGAAAGAACGGGATATATCCCTCCCCCAACTGGAAAATACGCCCGGTTCCGGGGGCACCGGCTCCGGTGGCGGCCCCAGGACCTCCGGGGAGGCCGGATGGGCGCCGGGCCCATGGGGGATATCCCAATTCCCGGCGCGGGGCGTTATTCAAGGCGCGATTCCGGGTCCGGGCCCGCCATGGGCGCCGCCTCTGGGTCCCTGGGCGCGCCCCCTTACCAGGTGGCTCTCTCCGGCGGTTTCGGAAGGGCCGGTTCGCTTCCGGCGGCTCCGCGCCCTCCCCTCGCGGTGACCCCGTTACTTTCACAGGGCGCCACGGCATACTCCGGGGACTTTGACCCTGCTAATAATGGCCCTCGCGCCGGCCTCCGGCCCGCGCTCGGGACGCGCCCAACCCCGAATCCAAGAGAGAGCGAAGAGTATCCCATGCGCCGGTTGTCCACCCCCGATTCCGTGGAGAAGAACGAACCCACGCTCCTGGCCATCGCCGAGACCCTCCTGGCGGTGGCCGCCTATTGGGGTATCGCCTGGTTCTTCGACACCCACGCCCATCTGCTGCTCAGCATCTCGGTCGCGCCCCTCTTGCTGCTCCGCTCCCCGGAGTCCACGGAGAAGGGCGTGCGGTGGTTTGCGGCCTATTGGAACGATGAAACGGAGATCACCCCGAAGGATACCCCCGGGCGCTTCTGGGGCATCGTCTTGCTCTCCGGGGTTATCGGCGCCGCCTGCGCCTATGTCCTGGCCAATACCTTCTTAGTCGGACACGAGGGTTGGGCGTTGTTCGTTAGAGCCATGGCCGTGGGCATGGCCGGTTGGATGATTGCGTTTACAATAGCGGGAGCGGTAGCGGTAGCGGTAGCGGGAGCGGGAGCGGTAGAGAAGTTTGCTATCCTGTTTTTTGGGATCCCCATTGCCATCGGCGTCTGGCTGCGTTCCTTGACCGTTCGGGTGCTGGCCACCCTGCGCCATCCCCTGCGCGGCCTATGGGCCCTGCCGGGGAACTGGCGGCGCATCCTGTGGGCCCTGGACGCCCACCATGCCCCGGAGCTGGTGCCGGGTCTCGCGGCCCATGACGACAACGCACTCTTCTCCCTGCCGGGGATCGTGGAGGAAATTCGTGACGGGGACTGGTTTGATCGTTTGGTGTTCTCTCTGTTCCTCCCCATTTGGTTCCTGCCGGGCCTGCTCTACCGCTGGAGCCTGAAATCCACCTGCTGGCTCTATCTGCCGCTGATCTATCTGGGGGGCGGGCTGGGGCGGCCCCATACCCCGAAGGAGAAGAGGGACCTGGTGGCGCGCCTCTACAGGAGCCGCCTGGAGGGTTCCCGCCGTTGGTTGGCGATTGGGGTGCTGGCGAGCGCCCTCATCACCACGGCCCTCAACCACCCCGCCCTCCAGGGGCCGATACGGGACGCCCTCTCCGAGTTTCCCCCCCTCCTGCGATCCTTCCTCTGGGGGTTCGATCGCCTGACGGAACAGGCCTCGAATCTCGCCTATCTCTGGGCCTTCGACTTCAACGGCTGGAACCTCGCCCCTTGGCAATGGTTGAACCTCCTGGGGGCGGCCCTCACCGCCCTCCTCTTCTTCTACAGCGACCGCGTCAACCGGGCCTGGACACTCGCCAAGGAACAAGATGCCGCCGCCGCGCCGGAGGCGGCCCACATCACCCGGCTCCTCCGGATAACCCGCGCCCGGAACCTCTGCGTGTTTTTCTATATCCCCCTGGCCTTCGGCTATTGCGTCTTCGCCCTGGGGGGGATGGACGTGGGGCTTTTGAGCGCGGGGGGCTGGCTCGCGCCCTTGTCTGTCCTCTATGGGCCTTATCTATCATGACTACGCCCTTCCGGGCCCGCAGGCGTTTCGGGCAACACTTTCTCCACGATCCGGGCGTCATCGGGCGCATGGTCTCCGCCATGGGCCCGCAATCCGGGGCGGTGG
>CAZQHJ010000033.1:0-6312 GCA_964593225.1 uncultured Thiotrichales bacterium | reverse complement strand
GGGGCGGTGGGGCGGTTGGATGTGGTGGAGGTGGACCGGGATCTCGCGGCGCGGCTGGCGGCGCGGTTCGCGGGGGAGGTGGCGGCGGGCAGGCTCTTGGTGCACACGGCGGATGCTCTCGCCTTCGATTTCGCGGCCCTCGGTTTTTCGGCCTTGGCGGGGCCCCCGGACCGGCGGCTGCGGGTGGTGGGGAACCTGCCGTATAATATTTCCACGCCCTTGCTGTTTCATTTGCTCTCCCAATCGGGGTCGATTCGGGACATGCATGTGATGGTGCAGCGGGAGGTGGCGGACCGCATGGCGGCGGCCCCCGGCGGTGGGGACTATGGGCGGCTCAGCGTGATGGTGCAGTGGCAATGTCGGGTGGAGAGGTTGTTCCATGTGGGGCCGGGGGCCTTTTCCCCGCCCCCGCGGGTGACCTCTTCCGTGGTCCGCCTGACGGTGCGGGAAACGCCCCCGGCGGTGCTTTCGGAGGGGGCGCCGTTGGGGCCCCTGGTGGCCCGGGCCTTTTCCCATCGGCGCAAAACCCTGCGTAACGCCCTGGGGGGGGTATTGACGGCGGAGGCCATGGAGGCGGCGGGGGTGGATCCGGGGGCGCGGCCGGAGACGCTGGACCTTTTGGCGTTTGCCCGTTTGGCCAATGGTGCCGCGCACGGCGATGGCGCCGCGCGCGGCGATGTTCTTCGATGAGGGTCCCCATGGGAATCGATAGGTGTGATTTCCAGGCGCGCCGCCTTCCGCGTCGCCATCGCTATCGTGTTCGATCCCGCCTTGATCCGGATAGGCTGCGGCGGGGTGGCTAGGGTCGAGGAACTGCCATGGCCTTCTCCTACAGGCAGACGCGAGCCCCCGGAGAGTCGGGCCAAACCGGGGGCTCGCGCCGGGGGGCGCTCGACCCCAGCCACCCCGCCGATGAGGGTATCCATGGAAATCGCCTCATTGCCGATTGTTGAGCGACATGGCGAGCCGAGTAATGGGATGTTGGCGACGGTGTAAGAATTATGTGTATGTCGAGGAGAGGTTCCCGATGAATTTTCAGGAAATCGAAAACGAGGCGCTTCATCTGCCGGAAAGAGACCGCGCGGAATTGGCGAAAAGGCTGCTCATCAGCCTTGATGTGCATGCCGAGCTGAATCGGGTTTCGACAGACTGGCTTCTGGAAGCCCAACGCAGGGCCGGAGAACTCGATAGGGGTATTGTTCGCCCGGTCCCCTCGGAAGAAGTCGCCCGCAAGGCGCGGGCGCTGATTGAATGAGGTATTTTTTTCATCCTGCCGCCGAATCGGAGCACCTGGAAACGGTCGCCTACTACGAGTCTCAACGGGCAGGGCTCGGCGCCAGCTATCTGACCGAATTCGAAAACGTTGTGTCGAATATTTGTAACACGCCCCACCGATACCCGGTTGCGATGGGGCCCGACATACGGCGCGCGCGAATGAAAAAATTCCCTTTCACCGTTTTGTTCCGGGAGATATCCGGCTCTGTCCAAATATTGGCGCTTGCGCACCACAGACGCCGCCCGGAATACTGGATCGAGAGACTGCAATAGCCATTGGCGACGGCAAAGTGGCGGGGCCAAACTGGGGGCTCGCGCCTGGGGGCGCTCGACCCCAGCCACCCCGCCGATAGGTTGTTGCCGGTCGAGGCATGATATGCGTTTAGTCAGCTATAAAATACCCACCTTCCTTGGATTAGTTGAGGATTACCCACAAATTTTTTTGAAGAGCCGCAAAATGAAAGACCTAACCCCCGCATATCTCGAAAGGAGCATCACCATGAATACATCAACAATTAAAAGTCCATCTTCAACTGTTATTGAGAGCGCATTTCTAAAACGAGCATTGAAACCATACCTGGAAAATGCAATCTATGTTAAAAAAGCCACTTTATTATTCCACAAAAAAGCTGGGGAACCGTACGCTATTTAATGCAATATGTGAATTCTGGGATGAAACTGGGGGTCATTTCACTGGTGAGGGAGTCTGTGTCATCTTCTCGGCTGATACAGATATGAAATACCCAGCTAAGGATTAGAAAAAGATGAGTTTAGTTCTGTAATAAATGATTACGTACATAATCTTGGCATATATGGGTGACTGATACGGCGGGGTGGCTGGGGTCGAGCGGCTGCCATGGCCTTCTACTACAGGCAGACGCGAGCCCCCAGTGTTTTTGCCGGGCCGAGCTGAGGGCTCACTTCGTTCGACCCCAGCCACCCGGACCCCAGTCACACCAGCCACGCCCGCTGATAGTGCCGCGCACGGCAATGCATGCATCTTTCACCCAATGCCGAACCCCCTTCCGCAAAATCCCCGCCCCGCCCTCGCCCCCGATGAGCTGGCCGGGATCGGGTTCTTCGAGGAATTCGGCCCGGAGGCCCGGGCGGCCATCGCCCCCTTCGTAGAGATCTCCCCCCTGGGGGCGGGGACGCCCCTCTTTCGCCAGGGGGAGCCCTACCGGGGGGTCATGGACGTGATCCGCGCCGGAGGCGTCCGCCAGGTCTGGCAGGACGGGAAGGTGATGGAAAAACGGACGGGGGAGGTGCTGGGCCTTTCCGGCTATCTGGACAACCGCCCCTACCGATCGACGGTCACCGCCCTGGTGGACACCGAGCTCCTGCGGGTCCCGGCCGGGGCGCTGCGTCGGCTGGAGGCCGGCTCCCGTCCGGTGGCCGACGCCATGAACCGGGCCATCGCCGGGCGTATCCACGCCCGGGCCACACCGCTCATGGAGGTGGCCCCCCTTTCGGGTTTGTCGGTCTCCCAGGCCATGAAGACGCCCCTCATCGCCTGCTCGCCGGAGACAACCCTGCACGAGGCCTACCGCCTGATGCGGGAGCGCCGGATCGGGAGCCTCGCCATCCTGGACGAGGTGGACGACGGCCCCGCCGGACCCATGGGCCTGTTGACCTGCGCGGAATTGTACGAGGCGGTGTTGGAAAAGGGCCTCTCCAAACAGGATACGGTGATATCGGCGGCTTTCCAACGCCCGCGCGGGATCCCCGCCACCGCCTCCCTGGGGGAGGCCGAGCGCCTGCAAAGGCGGGAGGGGGTGAAATATCTCATCGTCACGGAGCAGGACAGACCCATGGGCATCCTCTCCCAGACGGATATCCTGCGGGCGGCGGCCAGTGTATCGCCCACCTTATTGGCCGAGGCCCAGCGGGCGGAGGGCTTCGCCGCCCTGGGAGAGCTGCACCGGCGGCTCCCGGCGTTCGCGGCGAACATGCGGAACTGGCGCCGCAGCGCCATGGCGACGATCCGCGTCCTGAACGAGGCGCACCGGGCCATTCTGCAGCGCTGCGCGGCGTTGACGCTGGCGGAGATGACGGACCGGGGCAAGGGGGGAGCCCCCGCGCCGTTTGCGCTGGTGCTCTTGGGGTCCGGGGGGCGGGGGGAGATGTTGTTGACGCCGGATCAGGACAACGCCCTCCTTCTCGGCGATGGGATCGGGAAAGACCCGGGCGCTGTGGCGTGGTTCGCCGATTTCAGCGCTCATCTGAACCGGCGCATGGCCCAGGTGGGATACGGACTCTGTCCCGGCGGGGTCATGGCCCGGAACCCGGCCTGGCGGAAGCGGCTTTCCGATTGGAAGCGGCAAATGGGCCGCATCATCGCCCATCCGAACCCCAAGGCGGCCCGCTGGTCCAACATCGCCCTGGACATGAAACACCTCTACGGCGAGGAGGCGCTGCTCCGGGCGCTGCGCCGGGAGATCGCGGAGAGGCTACAGGAGAACCCCCGCCTGCTCCGGATGATGGTGGAGGACGACGCCGAAGGACGCCCGCCCCTGGGGCTTTTCAACCGGCTCATCACCACCACCGCGGCGGGGAAGAAAGGCCGCATCGATGTGAAGCGGAATGCCCTGCGGATCGTGGCGGACGCCGCGCGGGTCTACGCCTGGCGGGTGGGACTCGACGTGAACAACACCCTGGACCGGCTCCAGGGCGTCGCCCGGCAGGGGACGCTGAGCCACGAATTCGTGGAAACCACCCTGGCCGCCTACGACGCCCTGTTGGATCTGTATCTCGATCAGCGCCTGGAACGGACCCTGGGCGAGGACGGGAATGGGGCGGAGGACGGCAGGGCGGACAAACTGCTGGACCACGACCTTTTGAACGCACACGAACAGGACCTCTTGCGCATCTCCCTGCGCGCGGTGAAGCGGTTGCAGAGGCGGTTGCAAGACGATTTCGGGGTGGGGTAAGGTGCAAAAGGCGGTTGCCGCCCTCGGCGGGCGTGGCTGGTGTAACCGGGACCCGGGTGGCTGGGGTCGAACGGAGTGAGCCCCCAGCTCCCATTGCCAAGGAAGTTGCGCGCAAGCTGGGGGCTCGCGTCTGCCTAAAGCAGCCGCTCGACCCCAGCCACCCTGCCGGGAACATGGCTTCAAGGTATGGTTTCGCCAAGGGTTTCGAGAGGGCCGGACTTATCCGGGAGGGCGAGGCTCCTGCCGAGCCGAAAATGCCTGCGCGGATGATCCATCGGAAATACGGCTCGGCGGGAGCCTCGCCCTCCCAGCGGATCCGGCGAAAAATCGCATTTTTGAAAAATCGTGCTTTGCTTCATACGATACATCTACGCAACTTTCGGATTCGAAAAAATGCCCGAAGCACTTATGCCCTGGCACCACCGGTTGTGGGAACAATGTCTGCGGATGCGGCAGACCGACCGGTTTCACCACGCCTTCCTGCTCCGCGGTCCCGAGGGCTGCGGCAAGCGCGCCTTCGCCCGACGCTGGGCCAACGTCCTGGTCTGTCAGGAAGAGACCCCGGCGGCGCGGCCCTGCGGGCGCTGCCGCGGTTGTACCCTGTTCGGGGCGGGCACGCACCCGGATGTCAGGACCATCGCCCGCCCCCCGGACAAGAAAAGCATCGGCATTGACCGGATCCGCGGGCTCATCGATTACGTCTGGCTCTCGCGCCACATGGCCGATAGAAAGGTGGTCCTCCTGCCGGGCGCGGAGGAGATGACCCTCCCCGCCGCCAACACCCTGTTGAAGACCCTGGAAGAGCCTCCGGGCAGTGTCGTATTTCTGTTGATCTCCCCCGCCAGCCACCGGCTGCCCGTCACCATCCGCAGCCGCTGTCAGCGCCTGGATTTTCCCGTCCCCCTCGCCCGGGACGTCCTGCCCTGGCTGACTGAACAATTGCCCCCCGGCGCGGATGCCGCCGCCCTGCTGACCGCGGCCGGCGGCGCGCCCCTGGAGGCGATGCGCTATTGGGAAGAGAACACCCTACAGGAACGGACGAAGGTGGACGGCGAGTTGACGGCGCTGCTGACGGGCAGCATGGATCCCCTGGCGGTGGCCGAGCGCTGGAAGGCGCTGGGCTGCGCTGCCGTGGTGCCTTGGTCGAGCCGCTACCTCGCGGATTTGATACGGCTGCGCTTTACGGCCTCCCCGAGGGCCCATTCCAATGAGAGGGCGGATCTTGCCCGGAGACTCGATCCCGCCCAGGGCTACCGCCTCTTCGACCGCTGCCTGGCGATGCAGCGTCTGTGGGCGGAGGCCCCCAATCTCAACGAGGCGCTGATGCTGGAAGGGCTCGCCATGGATTTCGCCGCTGCGGCGGGGGTCGGGGAGACAAGGGACTGACGCAAGAACGCCTGGGCATCCGCCAGCGCCCCATACGGGGTGGCTGGGGTTGAGTGGCTGCCCAGGCAGAGGCGAGCCCCCAGTCTTTTTGCCGAGCCGAGCTGGGGGCTTACGTCCGCCTTCGGTCGGCGTTCGACCCCAGCCACCCGGCCGTCGATTCGGGCCGTCGCCCGATCGGGTCGAGCCAGGACCCGATCGGATCATGCAAAAAAACGATCGTGCCGGACCCCATAAAGATCCGGCGGGCGTGGCTGGTGTAACTGGGACCTGGGTGACTGGAACCCGGGTGACTGGGGTCGAAAAAGATCGAACGCGATGGCGATAGCGAGCGACACAGTAGTCTCTTATCGCCGGAATTTTGAACTGGGTTCCGGGTGTGTCGGATTGGGAGGGCGTTTCTACGCAAACACGATTGAATCCGACAAAAATGACGTGTCGTGCGCTATCGGTTTCGTCATCGGGCTACTACGAGTGGCCGGTAAGGCCGGAGTCACCACGGACTCGGGAGAAAAGGTAGGGGATATCGAGGTTTCCGTTCAGATGTAAGAATCACCACCCCATGCGACAAAGGGGTAGAGACGCGATAAATCACGTCTCTACTTCCCACCATCGGCCGGTGATCCGTAGATACTGGTGAGCCCGTAGGGCGAACTGCATCATTGAGGACCCAGGGCAACCGAATGAAACTGTTTTCCAATTGCCATTGACGTATTTTGTTGCC
>CAZQHJ010000032.1:0-18806 GCA_964593225.1 uncultured Thiotrichales bacterium | reverse complement strand
GAAAGCCGGGCTCCAGCGGGCGATCATGAAGCAGGCGGATCTTACCGAGGGTGACATTTGACGCCAAACCCGGCAAGTAGTGGGCGCGGGCCGGAGCAATAGAAATAGCGCAAATCACACCACAACAAGGCGGTTTCCTGACCATCCTCGCCGAGGACGGGCGTTGTGGCGCCTTCGATGTTCGACCCTACCTGAAATCCCCGGCCTTCCTGCCACTCAAGGACCGGGCCGAGTTCTCCCGCGTTCACAATGGAGGCTATTTCATCCAGTGGCGGCGCGGGGCCGATCTGTCCGCCGATACCATGGAAGCGTGTTGGGAAAGTGACGGCATTTACTGCTCCCCGCCAGCCCAATCCGGATAAGTCACCTCACCACACAGACCCTGCAACTTTTCGAGACTGCCGGAAAGGACGCCGGCAAGCATGTCATCAAAGGCACTTCATCAAAGACCCCGGCGAACGGCGGCTCGATACCGCCTATCGGAGGCCGCCCAAAGTCCCCCCAGGGCCATCAACAACGGCCCCAGCCAGATCCAGCGCACGAAGGGCTTGTAATAAAGGCGCACCGCCCAGGCCCCCGCCCCCAGGGGTTCCCCCAGGGCCACGTAGATGTCCCGGGTGAATCCCGGGTCGATGGCCGCCTCCGTCATGGGCTGTTCCCTACCGAGGTAGGTCCGTTTTTCCGGCCGGAGCCGGGCGATCTCCCGCCCGTTGCGGGACACCCGGATGTCCCCCTGTTCCGCCCGGTAATTGGGACCCAGGACCCGGGCGACGCCGTGGAAGGTGAATTGGTGACCGGCCAGGGTCTTGGTGTCGCCGGGGGCGAGGCGCACGTCCCGTTCGACGCTGAGGGCGCTCGCCAGGGTCACCCCGACGATGAAGACCGCGACCCCGATATGGGCAATCGCCATGCCCACCAGGGCGCGTTTTTTGAGCGGGAGTCTTTTTAACGACAGTAGCGGGTCCCTTTTGCGATCCTGATCGTCTCTAACCTGCGTCTGTGGGGCCAGCCCCCGTCCCGCGGTTATCACGATGAGCACGGCAATCATGAGGGCGACGAGGATCAGGGCCGAGCCGAGGACCGAGCGCGGCGGCGTCCCCGCCACCGCCCCGAAGCCGGCGAATGCACCGAAAAAGAGCGTCCCCAGCAGGCCGCTTGCCAACACCCCCACCCACAGCCGCTTCCCGAACCCGGCGAGGGAATCCTGTCGCCAGCGCGCCAACGGCCCCATGGCCAGGAAGAAGGCGAGCGGCAGCATCAATGGAACGAACACGCGGTTGAAATAGGGCGGCCCCACGGAGATCTTTCCGAGCCCCAGGATATCCATGAGTAAGGGGTACAAGGTCCCCAGCAATACCGTGGCGCAGGCCACGACCAGCAAGAGATTGTTGCCGAGCAAGAAGATCTCTCGCGAGAGCAGGCCGAACCGCCCACCCGTGGCGATTTCCCTGCCCCGCCAGGCGAACAGGGCCAGGGCGCTGCCCACCACCACCGCCAGGAAGGCCAGGATGAAGACCCCCCGGGCCGGGTCGGTGGCGAAGGCGTGCACGGAGACCAATACGCCGGAACGCACCAGGAAGGTGCCGAGGAGGCTGAGGGAGAACCCGAAAATGGCCAGCAATACCGTCCAGGCCTTGAGGGCGTCCCGCTTTTCGGAGACCGCCAGGGAGTGGAGCAGCGCGGTTGCCACCAGCCACGGCATGAGGGAGGCGTTCTCCACCGGGTCCCAAAACCACCAGCCCCCCCAGCCCAGCTCGTAATAGGCCCACCAACTCCCCAGGGCGATGCCGAGGGTGAGGAACACCCAGGCGAGGGTGGTCCATGGCCGGGTCCAGCGCACCCAGGCGGCGTCCAGGCGCCCCTCCAGGAGCGCGGCGACGGCGAAGGCGAAGGGCACGGCCATGCCCACGTAGCCCATGTACAGCATGGGCGGGTGGAGGATGAGTCCGGGGTCCTGGAGCAGGGGATTGAGGTCCCGCCCCTCCATGGCGGCGGGTATCAGCCGCTCGAAGGGATTCGAAGTGCCCAGCAGGAAGAGCAGGAACCCGACGCCGATGAGCCCCATGATGGCGATGACCCGGGCCGAGAACGCACGGGAGAGCGTTCGGCTGAAGCGCGCCACCGCCACGGTCCAACCGCCGAGGATGAAGGCCCACAGGAGTAGGGAGCCCTCATGGGCGCCCCACACCGCCGATATCCGGTAGGGCAACGGCAATACCGAATTGGCGTTTTGGGCCACGTACAGGACGGAAAAATCCTTGACGACGAAGGCGTGGGCGAGGGCGAGGAAGGCCAGGGTCAGGAACAGGAACTGCCCGTGGGCCGCCCGCGCCCCCACGGACATCCACGCGGGATCGTTCCGATGGACGCCGATGAGGGGAATGACGCCCTGGGCGATGGCGAGGCACAGGGCGAGGATCAGGGAGAAGTGACCGAGTTCGGGGATCATGATGGATTACACTGAGGTTCAGGGGGTGTGTTCAGAGGGTGTGAGAAAATCTTCGGACGTTTCGAACGGTACAGGAGAAAACCCATGAGCACAATTGCATGGGTGTGATCTTGAAGTGGTTTTTTTCGAGAGGCGCAGGGCTGGCGGTGGAAGGCGGTCGGTGTGGGTTTGGCTATGGGCGACGGTTATGGAAAGGGCGTTGGGGATCGATTCCCCTATGGATGGCGAGGCCCATCATCTCCGCCGCCGAGCCGCCCTGGAGAGGCGGCCTCTCGGATCATGCCGGGTTGAAGAGATCGGTGGAGAAATAACGCTCGGCGGTATCGGGGAAAAGCGTGATGACGACTTTATCCGGGTTTTGAATGGCGACGCGCCTGGCGGCGGCGGCGGCGGCCCCGGAAGAGATCCCGACGAAGAGGCCCTCTTTTTGGGCCAGTGCCTTGGAAACGGCGATGGCCTCGTCGCTGGAGACGGTTTCGACCGAATCGATGAGGGCCGTTTTTAGGATTTTAGGGACGAAACCGGCCCCGATCCCCTGGATCTTGTGGGGCCGGTGGGAACCGCCGGAGAGAATGGGCGATTCGGCCGGTTCCACGGCGACGATTTTCAGCTTGGGATTTTTCCCTTTCAGATAACCGCCGGCCCCCGTCAGGGTCCCGCCGGTCCCCACGCCGAAGACGGCGATATCCACTTTGCCCACAAAGTCCCGCCAGATCTCGGGGCCGGTGGTTTCGAAATGGAATTCCGGATTACCGGGGTTCTCGAATTGGTTGGGCAGATAGGCCTTTTGCGCTTCGGCGATCTCCCGGGCCTTTTCGATGGCGCCGGTCATGCCCTTGGGCCCTTCGGTGAGGACGATCTCCGCGCCCAGGAACGCCAGGATGCGCCGCCGTTCCAGGGACATGGTTTCGGGCATGGTGAGGATTAAGGGGTAGCCCTTGAGTCGGGCGATCCACGCCAGGGCGATGCCGGTGTTGCCGCTGGTGGGTTCGACGATAAGGTCGCCGGCCTGTAATTCCCCCCGTTGTTCGGCGCGAACCAACATCCCGTAGGCGGCGCGGTCCTTGACGGAGGAAAGCGGGTTGAAGCTCTCCAGTTTGGCGAAGAGTTTTACCTCGGGCGCGAAATTCCCGAGCGCGACAATCGGGGTTTTCCCGATTGCCTTGAAACTGTTCAACATAAAAACACCCTATCTTTACGCCGTGTGCGACGCTCTCCTGTAACCTGACCAAGAGGCTATGAAAAAGATTCGGGAAAAGTCGCTCACGGAAGGTTTCTCGGTTTATTTCCCCCGGCGCGGGGCATGGCGCTTGTGGATAGAGGCCCCTGGCATTGGCCATTGGTTCCGAAGGGGCGGTATCGCCGAACTTTTCGGTCAGCGCCGAGGGCATTTTCGAAGGCTCATGGGGACGGTCCGGGCAGCCGGAGTTACGTGGAACCCCACGGGTGCTTTCGGCTGTAAGGACGCAAGGAGTCGTGCGTCGGATAAGCGCCCGTGGGGTATGGCGACACCGCCCCCCGACTCCCGACTACCCGGCCGTTCTCCAGCAGACAGGCCTCGAAGGCCGCCGTTGGGGTAAGAGATCGGTCAAGGCGCCATTTCGGGCGTCATCGGCCATCAATCGTGGCGCCCCCACGCCTTAAACTCTCCCCATGCACGCCATAACCGATCCTCCCCGGTGTGGGTCTCTATGGGATATCTCTATCGTTACGGAGTCGAATCGGAACCTATGTCCTCATGGAGCTTTCCATCGCCGGCGCGATGATGATCGGTGCGTTTTTCCTTGTGACGCTTGATTTGACGATCCAACTTGTCCATCAATGCATCGACCGCGGCATGCATCGTCTCGGCCTCTGCCTCGGCATGCAAGGTTCCCGAGGATATCTGAAGGGTGGCTTCGGCCTTTTGTCGGAGTTTCTCGACACCGAGCACCACGTGTGTATTGATGAGATGATCGTGGCTGCGATCGTAGCGGCGTTCCAATCGCGTGAATTTGTTATCGACGTAATCCCGAATCGCCTGGGTTAACTCGATGTTTTGACCGGTCACATTTATCTGCATGAATATAACTCCTCGAAACCCGGAATTTTAGAGCGTGTCCGAAAATCCCCGGTCCTAGCGAGGCGGCAGCCCGATTGTGACGGGGCAAGGCGCGAAAGATACGAAATCGGGCAGGGTCCCGGGCGACATGACGCCGAGCCCCCCGACAAACCTCATACCTCTCGCGATGGAACGGGCCGCAATCCGGGGCCACCGCGCACGCTCTTGGGTTGGACGTGGAAACCATGAAGGACCGCCATGGGTTATCCTCCGGATCTTCGGCAACCGGAGAGTGAGGATAAAAAAATGGCCGCGATCCTTCAAAACAAAGATTACACAGGCAAAGCGGTTTTGTACATGGCGATCGTCCTTTCCGGCGGGTTTGACCCGGTGTCGAACCCCAGTTCGGTCCGAAAGCCCTGGCGCCGAGGCCGGGCATCCGCGGGATTCGGGACATGGATGTCTTGAATACCCCTCGCAACGGTTCGCGATCCGCCGGCGGTCTCGAAGAATTGCAGGGTCTGTATCGCGACTACCCGGACAGGGCCGGCGGGGGGCATTGAACGGCGTCACTTTCCCAACGTGCTTCTATGGTGTCGGCGGACAGATCAGCGCCGCACCGCCACGCCACGAAATACCCCCCATTGTGAACGCGGGAGAACTCGGCCCAGTCCTCGAGTGGCCCGAATATTCGTGACTTCATGTAGGGTCGAACGTCGAATCTGCCGGAACGCCCGTCCTCGGCGACGAGGTACAAGGAGCCGTCTTCTTGTGGTATGACTTCGGCGATTCTCATTGGTCCAGCCCTCGAATCGGCAAGGGATTTTGATCGTTTACGGCCAATTTCCAATCCGCCATCAGGTCTTCCTGGTGTATTTCGATCCAGGCGACGACCAGCTTGTGTTTCCTTGGCGGCAGACTGCCCGCCAGCACGGTTCCATCCTCGATGGAGTAAACGGCTACCTGTCCCTGGTAGTCGGCATGGATGTGAGGCGCATGGTGCTTGTCCGTGTCGTGAAAGAACATCCGGATCAGGATGCCGTAGAAGATGGATATGGTTGGCATGGTGTCTATTCTCTGTTTTCGGTCGATTCCATTTCGTGGGGGACCAGTTTGAACTCACTTGTCGATAAATCCATCCGGTAGATCGGAATCCTTTTTTTTGCCGCGATCTCCGATAATCGTGCTTTGTTTTCCGGGGTGATTCTGGAGCCTACGTAAACGGCGCTCGGTTTGGGCATTGGATAATTCCGGTTTGGAAATGCTTCATCCCAGAGCAGGACAAAACGCCACTCATTTTCGTAGGACCAGTCAGGTGACTTGTGGATGGCGGCAATAAGACCATAGAGATTGTTAAAATCCTTTTTGGGTATTGCTTGCAGTAAATATTTGGTAGCGTCAAAAAGTTCCCGCCGATAAACCACGGGATACAACATTCGTCGCCTTATCTCCCCATCAGGCCAGCTCGTTACGTCGTACTCAATCGCAAAACCGGTGTGCTTGTCGGCGTAATGCCCCCACATGACTGTGGAATCCACTCGGGCGCTGAACGAGCAAATCCTCGTCCCTTGTTGCACGAATCGATTTAGTCCGGGGATTGTTGTTTCTCGTGCGCGACTGCTTAACGCATCAAGTAACACGGAGCTCTCCTTTTCCTTTGCTTTCTTAGGAATGCGCTCATTTTTCTCAACCATGAGCCTTATAATTTGTTCCATTGGGTCGAATGAAGCTCTTACGGTATCCATTTCCGTGGCCGACAGGTGTTCTTCTAACTTGGCCTGTCTGGATATCTTGTCGAAATCGACCTTTCCTGCTTGTCGCAGCAACTCTTCAGTAGACCAAGTCGTTGCGCATTCATAAGGGTCGTTGTATTTATCCGCGGAACAAAGCCATACGGTATCGGTCTCGAAATTGGAGATCGCGTAATCGTTTATGGCGCGGAATTTGTAGAGCTTGTCAGGAAGATTCTTGTCCTTCAACTGGTGGGCGCGCTCGATTGCATCGAGAGTTATGGTGCTGCCGGTCATCAGACCGAGAAATTCGTCTATCCAATCCGTATGCATGGGTGTCCTCCAACGATGATCATTATGATTTCGCGATAACATCTTTTAACCACGAGACCACGGTATAATATCCCAATTATCGGATGACATAATCCCCGATATTCCCGGCTGGCTCGCGATGTGGTGAACTGTTCGCTGATAATTTCGCGAACCGGGATTAGCAACTACCCGCCTCCCTCGCCCTACGCCCGGAGCGTGGAATCACCCCTCCAGGGCCACCCGACCGCCCTCCCCGCTCGCTTTCCGGGTGACCGGGCTCGCGAGAGCGGTCATCCGGCTCGCCTGCCGGACGACCCGATTCGTCTGCCGGGAAACCGGTCAGGCCTTCCCCGTGACCCGGCGGGCGAGCCGGGTCACGGGGCTCGCGTTCCCGGTGATGGGGAAGGCGAGGCAAGCCATCCCTCTCGCGAGCCATATGACCCATCAAGCCTTCCCCATGGCTTGTCAGGCACACCATAAATCGTCTCAATCGATTGATTAGTAAACGAAAACAGGATATATCCAACCATTGAAAAGGCAATAACCAAGAGGATTTATCGCCATGGCCCACTTTCCCAAAGCCGAAACGGGTGTGTTCGATCTCCGGGCCAATCCTCGGCCCAGGATGGTCACGGGACTGACCACCCATATGGACCTCTTTCCCGCCCCGCCGGTGACCATGGAGGCCCTGGCGGCGCTCGCCGCCTCGCCTATACCGAGGCGGCGGACGCCGCCCCGGAACGCCATGCCCAGGCCGAACACGCCACCGCCACCTAAGGACGAGGCCCTCCGGGTGTTGACGGATGACATGAAGATGCCGCCGTGTGCAACTTTTCTACATTATCTTTCGGCGGGATCACTCGAGGCTTGCAACTAAACCGAACGCGGTAAAATGAGGAAAAGTTGCACACGGAAATGAAAGATAATAGCGGTACGCGGAGAACGCGACCCATTTCGACATGGCTACACTCCCCCAATGTCCCTCATCCGTCGCGTCTTGCGCGCGTTGTCGGCCACAATCGGGCCGCCGCCTCGCGACGAGCGGGAATCTTCAGACACGCTCCAAGGACCTGAATGGTAATGCACGCGAAAAGATATTCCGCCAACAAGGCCGCCGCCCGCCACGCCGGTCGCCGCATGGGTACCTACAAAAGACTCGTCGATCTGAAAAAGGGGATAGCTTCCGGGCCGGCGCAATTCCTGTTGGCCGTGCTTTCGGTGCTTGGCCGATGGCCTCGACTGTTGCTCGGTCCCCTGGCAGGGGTGCTCCATGCCTGGGCAATGGGGCATTGGCGGGTGATCGTCTCGAGCATGGGCCGGCTGGCGCACACGCCATTGACCACCCTGATGACCGGCGCGGTCATCGGGATCGCCCTGGCCCTACCCGCGGGCCTGTATGTGTTGCTGGAGAACGTTCAGGCGATGGGTCCGGGGTGGACGGGGACTGCCCGGATATCCCTGTTCCTGAAGCTCGATAAGACCGATGACGATGCCAGGGCCATGGCGAGGGCGCTGCGCAAGCATCCGGCCCTGGAACGGGTCGAGGTGATCACGCGCAGCCAGGCGCTGGCGGAATATCAGCGGCTGTCCGGTTTCGAGAGCGTATTCGAGGCCCTGGATATGGGAAACCCCTTGCCATCGGTCCTGGTTCTGTATCCCGCCCCGTCCTATTCCGATCCGACGGCCATCGGGCGGATGTTGGAAGCCCTGGAAAAACGGGATGAGGTGGAGATCGCCCAGTTCGATCTGCAGTGGCTGAGGCGTCTGTACGCGATGATGACCCTCATTCAGCGCGGCATCCTGGGCCTGGCGGCGCTGTTGGCCCTGGGGGTGTTGTTGATCGTGGGAAACACGATCCAGCTGGGCATTCGGAACCGCCGGGAGGAGATCGAGATCACCAAGCTGTTCGGGGCGACCAATGGCTTCATTCGCCGCCCGTTTCTCTATACGGGCCTGTGGTATGGGTTGCTGGGCGGGGTGATTGCGTGGTTCCTGGTCAGCGTGTTCTTCGGGCTCTTGCACGGACCGGTGGGCAGGCTCGCCGCCCTGTATCACACCGAATTCCCTCCCCTCTCTCCGGGGGCGGATGTCCTGTTTTTACTCCTGTGCGCGGGCGCCGCCCTGGGGCTTGCCGGTTCCTGGGTGGCGGTGGGCCGGCAGCTGAGGGCCATCGAGGCGTCGTAGCGACACATGGAGAGTCCTACAAGGGGTGAAATACCCGTTCGCCAAAAGGCCCTGGCGTTGCTTGCCCGGCGGGAGCATTCCATCCGGGAGCTTTCCCGAAAATTGGTGGCGAGGGGAATCCAGGCGGAGCTGGTGAGGACGGCCGTTTCCCGGCTCCGTGGGGAAGGCCTCGTGTCGGATGCGCGTTTTACGGAGACCTTCGTGGGTCAACGCATGGCCAAGGGCGTTGGGCCGATCCGGATTCGGCGCGAGTTGCGGGAGCGCGGCGTCGATGATGCTACAATAACCCGGTATCTGCCCCGTGACGAAGAGATATGGCTCGATAGCATCGCCAGGGTACGGCGCAAGCGCTTCGGGGCAGGGAGGCCGGTGGATGCGGGGGAGCGCGCGCGCCAGATGCGGTTTCTCGCGTATCGGGGATTCGATAGCGAGCAGATACGGCATCATTTTGCTTCGCAAGATGATGATTGATAAGGCATGGCGAGGGGATCCGAAATGATACAAGTGGGATCGGGAATGCCATATTCCCAATCGAGAATGAGCTCGATTTGAACCTAAGGGTGTTTTAGAAACTTCCGCGTAACTATTCAGTTCGGCATTTTGGGCCGTTTTTGCCGGATCTCCCTTGGCGTATCGGTTGCTGATTCCGTCATCCCGGCGGGGATTGCCGGGACCCAGGGACGGCAAAAGCACCGGGAATGCTGAATAGTTTTCCGCATAAATTGATAGCGATCCCAGCCTACAGAATTCATTACCCATGGAAGTATTGCGCCGTTTCCTGCTCTTTTGCTCTGGCACGAATAGGGCGCTCATCGAAGACTGCCCACCCCATGATCAGCTGATTCAATCGGCTATCGGCGTAACCGTCTTGCTCACCAGTTTCCTGGCGGTTCTGTCAGGCAGCTATGCCCTGTATACTGTTTTTCAAGACACATCCGTCGCGATCTCCCTGGGAATCGTTTGGGCACTGCTCATATTCAACCTGGAGTAGGTTTATCGTTATGAGCATGGTTCAACATGATTCTCACAGAGCCGCTATTTCCCTTGTTCGGCTTGTTTTGGCGGCATTAATTGCTACGGTGGTTGTTTATCCTATCAAAATGCGGCTCTTTGACGCGGAAATCGAAAGGTATCTTGATGAAGAAATGGCTGCAAAGATCGAAGAGATAAACAGACTGGCTGAATTGAAAAAGGAAGAATACAACCGCTTGCATAAAGAGGCTGATAAGACCCGTCAGAAAAGATACGGCGTTTCCATGCTGAAAACGGATATTGAAGAACTAGAAAGGCAATGGGAGGTTTGTTGGAAAAATCTTGATGAACCGATAGATTTCCACTTGAAACAGTGCGCCGGTGAGACAGGAAAGGTTCTTAAAAACGATGATCCGAAATGCAGTCAGGCACGCGATGCCGTCGTAAAAAAAATAGCCGAATGTGATTTGTTGGATAGTCAAATAGCGGAAGGCAAGGCGAAGATAAACCGCAAACTGGAGATAAACCGGAAGCTCGATCAATATAGGAAAGAAATTACACGCTGGGAAAATAGAAAAAACAAAGGTCTGGTATCTATTGGTATGGAGGCGCAAGGAAAGATCAAAGCAGTGGAAGAAAAGTATCCCCACTTATCGCACTCATTCCTCGGTCGGAGCCTGGCATTATCCGAAATATCCGATAAAGATACAGCAGTTAGTAATACAATTCTTATGGTAACTCTACTTTTCATTACTCTTCAATGTAGCCCAATTCTTGTCCGGTTCTCCTCACCGGTCACAGCTTACGAGGCAAAATTGAGGGAAAAACAAAAGGAATATCATAGAGTATCCGATAAAATGTTTAGTAGGCTCAACCGAGTCGTGGAAGAAAAAGTCTTATTTTATTCTTTTTCTCTTGCTATGTTCGCGACAATAGCAGCTGTTACTATTGCCCTTATAATGCCGGGGAAAGAGAATATTGTTTCAGCTGTTGTCTCGATAATATCTTCTACCATCGCAATAGCAATAAGCCTCAAGAAGAATCAAACTGACTGACAAAAAACGAGGTTACCGTCATGTCCAACACCCTACCGGAACAATGTAACTTGCGAGAGATCAACGAAGCCATTGCTATACTGAAAAAGTTGAAAGCCGGTAGTTCTTCCTGTTCGGAATTCGAAAATCAACAAGGAGAGACGGGGGGTGAACCACGGTCTTCCGTCGAGGGAAGATCGTCTAACTTTCTCGGCAACCTCATTACCACGGCTGGAATCGGTATATTGATGGCTATCATCGTGTTTATAACCACGCAGTTCATTTTAGCCAAGATTCAACCTTACCTCGCCAATAAATCGGAAGTGGCTCAACTGAACGATAGGACGTTCCCGGAGGAAGAAGAACAACCGAAGGCATCGAGAGAATATAAGATTTACACAATCAAGGCGGGAGAGACGTTAAGTGCAATTGCGCTAAAATACAATGTAAGCAGGGAAGAGCTTTGGGAGACCAATCAGGCAATCATTCCGAATCCGGATAAACTCGAACCAGGGCAAAAACTCATCATTCCCAGCGAATGACTTAACCCATGACCACTAGCGAACAACTGCGCACGGCCTTCCTGCGCTTTTTCGGCGACCGTGATCACGAGATCGTACCCAGCAGCCCATTGGTGCCCGCCGATGACGCGACCTTGCTTTTCACCAACGCCGGCATGGTCCAGTTCAAGGAGGCATTCCTGGGCCATGAGACGCGCGTATTTCCCCGGGCGGTGAGCAGCCAGCGCTGCGTGCGCGCGGGGGGCAAGCATAACGATCTGGAGAATGTCGGCTACACCGCCCGCCACCACACCTTTTTCGAGATGCTGGGCAACTTCAGCTTCGGCGATTATTTCAAGCGCGAGGCCATCGATTACGCCTGGACGTTTCTCACCAAGGAACTGGCGCTGCCGCCGGAGCGGTTGTGGATCACGGTCTTCCGGGAAGACGATGAATCGGCGGATATCTGGCTGAACGAAATCGGCGTCTCGCCCAAGCGTTTTTCCCGCTGCGGGGCCGAGGACAACTTCTGGTCCATGGGAGAGACCGGGCCCTGTGGCCCGTGTTCCGAGATCTTCTATGACCACGGGGCCGGGATACCGGGGGGGCCGCCCGGCAGTCCGGATCAGGATGGCGACCGGTACGTGGAGATCTGGAACCTGGTCTTCATGCAGTTCAATCGGGATGCCAAAGGTAACCTGACCCCGTTGCCGAGGCCTTCCGTGGATACCGGCATGGGCCTGGAACGCCTGGCGGCGGTGTCGCAAGGGGTACACAGCACCTTCGAGACCGATCTCTTTCGGCATCTGGTGGCGGCGGCTGCCGATATCGTCGGAACCCAATCCGTCCATGGACAGACCACCCACCCGATATCCCCAGATGATAAATCCCTGCGCGTCATCGCCGACCATATCCGTTCGTCGGCCTTCCTGATAACCGATGGCGTGTATCCCGCCAACGAGGGCCGGGGCTACGTCCTGCGGCGCATCATCCGACGCGCCATCCGTCACGGCCATCGGCTGGGGGCGCGGGAGCCCTTCTTTTTTCGCCTGGTGGCGGCCCTTTCCCGTGAGATGGGCGAGGCCTATCCGGAGCTCGCCGATCAGCGGGCGCTGGTGGCGCGGGTCCTGCGTCAGGAGGAAGAGCGCTTCCTGGAAACCCTGGACCAGGGCATGACGGTGCTGGAACAGGTGATCGGGGAACTCGATGGCCATGTCATCCCCGGCGAGGCGGCATTCCGGCTCTACGATACCTATGGCTTTCCCCTGGATCTTACAGCGGATGTGGCCCGGGAGCGGGGCCTCTCCCTGGACGATGCGGGTTTCCGGCGGGAGATGGAAAAGCAGCGGGAACGGGCCCGGGCCAGCCATCGCTTCAGCGCCGGGGCCATGGGGGGAGAAGGGTTCGAGGCATTCGCTCTCGAGGGGACGCCCTGTGAGTTTACGGGATACGACCAGGTTGCGGGAGACGCCGAAATCGTCGCGATCCATGTCATGCCGTCGCATGATGGGGCAGGAAAGGGGAGCGGTGATCGAAAACCCACTGCCGCCTCGGAAAAACACCAAACGGATCGACTGGAGGCCGGTCAGTCCGGCCTGATTGTGTTGGACCGGACGCCGTTCTATGCCGAATCCGGCGGGCAAATCGGGGACCGGGGCATGTTGTCGGTGGAAAATTCATCCACGGGCAATATCCGTTTCACGGTCCTCGACACAAAGCGCCACGGAAAAACCATCGTCCACCTGGGCAAAATGGTGGAGGGAGTACTCCGCGTCGGCGATCCCATCCAAGCCCGGGTAAACCCGGCAAGGCGCCTCGCCACGGCCCGCGGCCATTCGGCGACCCATCTGCTGCACGCCGCCCTGCGGGAGACCCTGGGCGATCACGTGGCCCAGAAGGGCTCCCTGGTCACCCCGGACCGGCTGCGCTTCGACTTTTCCCATTTCGAACCGGTACAAGACCAACAGCTACGGGCCATCGAGGGACGGGTATGCCAGTGGGTGATGGAGAATCTCCAGGTGACGACCCGCCTCATGCCGTTGAAGGCGGCCATGGCGGCGGGGGTCCTGGCCCTCTTCGGCGAGAAATACGAGGAGAATGTCCGGGTGCTTGCCATTGGTCGCCGATCCACGGAGCTCTGTGGCGGGACCCACGTGGATCGCTCCGGCGATATCGGTCCGTTTCGGATCGTTTCGGAAACGGGCGTTGCCGCCGGTGTCCGCCGCATCGAGGCCTTGACCGGCAACGGCGCCCTGGATTGGATGGGTCGGGGCCAAGAACGGCTGGCGCGTATCTCCAGCCTGTTGAAAGGCGATCCGGATAAAATCGAGGATAAACTCGAACAATTGCTGGCCCGAAACCGGGAACTGACCCGGGAGCTGGAAAAGCTCACCGCCAAACTTGCCACCCGCCAGGGCGGGGAACTTGCCGCCAGGGCGGTGGCGGTGGATGGCATCCGGGTGCTGGCCACCCGACTGGAGAACGTGGATCCCAAATCCCTGCGGGACACCGTCGATCAGCTGAAAGGCAAGCTCGCGCCCGCCGCCATTGTGCTGGCCACCACCCAGGGGAAAAAGATCCATTTGGTGGCGGGCGTCACCCCCGATTGCACCAACCGCTTGCCCGCGAAATCCCTGGTGAATTTCGTGGCAAAGCAAGTGGGCGGCAAGGGCGGCGGGCGTCCCGACATGGCCCAGGGGGGGGGGGATGATCCGTCCCGACTGGACACCGCCCTGAATTCGGTGCCCGGTTGGGTGGCGGAACAGTTGTCGGTCACCGATACTTGACGGAGGATATTCCCACCGCTTTCCGACTCGCTGAACGTGCAAAATAAGATGGAATGGACCACCAGGCTCCAACGCCAGCGTTACCTCATCGATTACACCTTGTCTTCGCTGATGCGTCACAAGGGCAAGCACGTGAGTCTATTGCTGGTCTACGTGCTGGTGGTGTTCCCGCCGGCGTCGGTGATGTTGTTCACCCACTCCCTGCGCCAGGAGGCGACATTGGTCCTTTCGGGTGGACCGGAGATCATCGTACAGCGGATGGCGGGCGGACGTCACGACCTGATCCCGGAAGGCTACCTGGAGAAGATAGGCCGTATTCGGGGCGTGAGCGCCAAGCACGGACGACTGTGGGGCTATTACTACGACCCCGCCATACAGGCCAACTATACACTGCTTGCGCCCCGGGATCGGGCGCCGGGCGACGACGAGATGGTCATCGGAGCGGGGATTGCCCGAACCCGAGGCCTAGCGGTCGGCGACTACCTGAGCTTTCGGGCCGCCCATGGCGATACCGTTTCACTGCGGGTCGCCCGGACCCTGGATGCCCGAAGCGAACTGATAAGCGCCGATCTCATCCTGGTATCGGAGGCGCGCCTTCGCGATCTCTTCGCTATCTCCGACGGCTATTACACGGATTTGGCGCTCCTGGTCCGGAACCCCAGCGAGGTGCGCAAGGTGGCGGAAAAATTGACCGTTCTGCTCCCCGACACCCGGGTTATTCTGCGCGAGGATATCCTGGGCACCTATGACGCTCTCTTCAGTTGGCGCCAGGGGATCATGCTGCTGCTCCTATTAGGGACCCTCCTGGCCTTTGCTATCCTCGCCTGGGACAAGGCGTCGGGACTGAGCGTCGATGAGCGGCGGGAGATCGGCATCCTCAAGGCCATCGGCTGGGAGACCAGGGACGTGATACAGATGAAATTTTGGGAAGGGGCGTTGATCTCATTCACGGCCTTCGTGCTCGGCTACCTGCTGGCCTATCTGCACGTCTTCCACACCGACGCGGCCCTGTTCGAGCCGGTCTTGAAAGGGTGGGCGGTGCTCTACCCTCGGTTCGAGCTGCTACCTTCCATCGACACCCCGCAGGTAGCAACACTTTTCTTCTTCACCGTTTTCCCCTACACGGTGGCCACCATCATCCCCATCTGGCGAGCCGCTATTACGGATCCCGATGAGGTTATGCTGTAAAAAGGCCTCGTTGAATGCCCTTGGCGTCTCGAAACACCCTCAACCGTTCCCTGTTGACCGCGCTGTGCGCCGATGCGTTGCTGGAAAAGGCCGCGCGGCAGACGGGGCTCGCCGACTTCGGCGGGGACGCCTTCCGGGAGCCCCTTGAAATTCTGCTCCAATCCCTGCGCGAAGAGGGGCGGCTCAGCACCCGGGGCGTGTTTATCATGGGGCAGACCCTGCCGCGCCTGCTGACCAATCGGCTCCTCACCGAGCAGGCGTTCGCCGACAATCCGGCCATGAACGACACCCCCATCCACCGGCCCCTGTTCATCCTCGACCTCCCGCGCACCGGCACCACCCTGCTCCACAACCTCCTGGCGTGCGACCCCAACGCCCGCTGGCTGCCTCTGTGGGCGGGGCTGTACCCTGCCTCGCCACCCGGGTCGTTACGGGACGATCCCCGCATCGGGCAGGCGGAGAAATGGATCGCCACCTTCGAGAAGGCCGTTCCGCGTTTCGCCACCGCCCACAAGCTGTCGGCCCGGGGCCCGGAGGAATGCCTGTGGCTCATGGAACACACCTTCGCGGATATCATCTTCGAACTGCGCGCCCACGTACCCGGTTACGCCCAATGGCTGGCGGCCCACGAGGCCGATGTGGGCATCTACCGATATTTTCGTCGTCAACTCCGGATGCTCGCCGCCCGCTCTCGGGACCGACACCCTTGGAGCCGACACTGGGTCCTGAAGGCCCCGCGGCACCTGCCGGGGCTCTCCGGTCTGTTGGCGGTGTTCCCGGACGCGCGCATGGTGCAGACCCATCGGGACCCGGCAGCGGTGCTGCCCTCCCTGTGCAGCCTGTGCGCCATCCTACGTTCGGCCTTCAGCGACCGGGTGGACAAACACGCCATCGGCGCCCATTGGCAGGGGCGAATGGGCAGGATCGCCCAACAGGCCGGAGCGGCGCGGGGGTTGGCGGAACCGGGACGGTTTCTGGATGTGCACTACGACGATCTGGTGGGCGACCCCATCGGCGTCGCCCGGCGCATCTACGGCCACCACGGCTATGAATACTCCGAGCGCTTCGAGGCCAATATGAGAGGCTGGCTCGCGGATAACCGACAGCACAAGTACGGCGCGCACCGGTATACGCTGGAAGAATACGGGCTGGATGGGGCGAGGATCAGAAACGATTTTGCCCGGCAAGAGGGCGCATATCGGGTTTCATCGTTCACCGCACGGGATGCTGGACGATGAGACGCTACGACGCCTCCGACATCGAGGTCCTGACCGGCCTGGACCCCGTCCGCAAGCGGCCCGGGATGTACACCGACACCACGCGGCCCAATCACCTGGCCCAGGAGGCCATCGACAACAGCGTGGACGAGGCGATTGCCGGGCACGCCACCCGGATCATCGCCACCCTCCACGAAGACGGCGGCTTCACGGTGGCCGACGATGGCCGCGGGATGCCGGTGGATATCCACCCGGAGGAAAACGTCCCCGGCGTGGAGGTGATCCTGACGCGCCTGCACGCGGGGGGGAAGTTCTCCCACAAGAGCTACCGCTTCTCCGGCGGGCTCCACGGGGTCGGAATCTCGGTGGTCAACGCCCTGTCCAGCCGGTTGGAGGTCCGCGTGAGGCGGGGCGGCAACGAATACGCGATGGCGTTCTCCCACGGCGAGAAGGCCTCGGAGCTGGCGGTGGTCGGCAAGGCCGGCCGGCACGATACCGGCACCACCGTGACCTTTTGGCCCAACCCGGCGTTCTTCGATTCCCCCAAATTCTCCCTATCCAGGCTCCACCACATCCTGCGCGCCAAGGCCGTGTTGTGTCCGGGGCTCCAGGTAATCTTCGAGGACCGGCAATCGGGCGACCGGCGGGAATGGCGGTATGAAGACGGGCTGGCGGGTTACCTCGGCGAGTCCCTGGGCGAGGCCGAGACCCTGCCACCGGCGCCCTTCGTGGGGGGGCGGGCGGGCGAGACGGAGACGGTGGACTGGGCGCTGGCGTGGCTGCCGGCGGGGGGGGAGGAGATCACCGAGAGCTATGTGAACCTGATCCCCACGTCCCAAGGGGGGACCCACGTCAACGGCCTGCGGACCGGGCTGCTGGCCTCGGTGCGCGAATACTGCGAGTTTCGCAACCTCCTGCCCCGGGGGGTAAAGCTGGCCCCGGACGACGTTTGGGCCCGTTGCAGCTTCGTGCTGTCGGTGAAGATGCGCGAGCCCCAGTTTACGGGGCAGACCAAGGAACGCCTGTCCAGCCGGGAGAGCGCGACCTTCGTGGCGAGCGTGGTGAAGGATGCCTTCAGCCTGTGGCTGAACCAGCACCCGGAGACGGGGGATCGGATCGCGGAACTGGCCATCGATAACGCCCAGGCGCGTTTGCGGGCCGGCAAGCGGGTCGTCCGCAAGCGGGTGGCGGCGGGCCCGGCGCTGCCGGGGAAGCTGGCCGATTGCGTGATTCAAGAGACCGAACGGAGCGAGATCTTTCTGGTGGAAGGGGATTCGGCGGGGGGATCGGCCAAACAGGCCCGGGACCGGGAATTCCAGGCGGTGATGCCCCTGCGCGGTAAGATCCTGAACACCTGGGAGGTGGCCTCGGAGCAGGTGTTGGTTTCCCAGGAGGTCCACGATGTGTCGGTGGCCGTGGGGGTGGATCCGGGCTCGAAGGATCTCTCGGGGCTGCGCTACGGCAAGATCTGCATCCTGGCGGACGCCGATTCCGACGGCGCCCACATCTCCACGCTGCTGTGCGCCCTCTTCCTGCGACACTTTCGCCCGCTGGTGGCGGCCGGGCGCCTCTTCGTGGCCATGCCGCCGCTCTATCGGATCGACGTGGGGAAGGAGACCTTCTACGCCCTGGACGATGGGGAACGCCAGGGGATTCTGGAGGGCGTCCCGGCGGAGAAGCGCCGCGGCGGGAAGGTGGCCGTCCAGCGTTTCAAGGGCCTGGGGGAGATGAATCCCCTGCAACTTCGCGAGACCACCATGGCCCCGGAGACCCGGCGGCTGGTCCGGCTGGATATCGATCTCGCCGATGAGTCCAAGGATGGCACGGATGGCCTGATGGATATGCTGCTGGCCAAGAAACGCGCCCCGGACCGCAAGGCGTGGCTGGAGGAGAAGGGGGATAGGGCGGAGGTCTGAGCGTCTTATTGATTATAAGGCGGCCCGCGGATAACATCTTCCGTTATACTGACAGATTGTAAGGAGCAGGCCGTGAGCGCTATTGCCTTCGATACCCTTGAATTCACGAAACGCCTTGTCCAGGCGGGCGCAAGCCGGGAGATTGCCGAGGCGACAGCCGAGGCGTTCAAGAAGGCATCCGGGGAGGCGGAGTTGGCTACCAAAGGCGACATCCGGGATCTGAGAAATGATTTCGACAGGCGATTCGAATTACTGCAAAACGAGTTGAAGTTGCACCGCTGGATACTGGCCATTATTGCGGCGGGGGTTGTCTTGCCGATCATTCAGGGGATGATTCAGTAAACGGTTACAGGCCGCCCGCGCCAGGACGCGCCTGCATCAATCAAGAAAACCGTTTATCCGCCCGGTTGCCGGATCTCCAGACTCTATGGCCTGAGCGTTTCCAATGCCACCATCAGTGCTGTAACGGACAAACTC
>CAZQHJ010000031.1:0-19051 GCA_964593225.1 uncultured Thiotrichales bacterium | reverse complement strand
ACCTCTTGCACGGGCTTGGTTCAAGCCCTAATTCTTAGCCTTGATAAAGCACTAGCCGCGGCGATGGTCAGTGAGAATTTACCGATAGATCTCTCCACCCTGGGCCACAAACGCCTCGGCCTTCTCCCGCATCCCCTTCTCCAGTGCTTCTTCCACATCCGCTATCTCTTCCTTTTCCGCGAACTCCCGAACATCCTGGGTGATCTTCATGGAACAAAACTGAGGGCCGCACATGGAACAAAAATGGGCGACCTTGGCCGATTGTTTGGGCAGGGTCTCATCATGAAATTCGCGAGCCCGATCCGGATCCAGTCCCAGATTGAACTGATCTTCCCATCGAAATTCGAAGCGCGCCCTGGAAAGGGCGTTATCGCGTATCTGTGCACCGGGATGACCCTTGGCGAGATCCGCCGCGTGGGCCGCGATCTTGTAAACGATGATCCCTTCCTTGACATCGTCCCGATTCGGCAATCCCAGGTGCTCCTTGGGGGTCACGTAACACAGCATGGCGGTGCCGTACCAACCGATCATGGCCGCCCCCATGGCCGAGGTGATGTGGTCGTAGCCCGGCGCGATGTCGGTGACCAGCGGCCCCAGGGTATAAAAGGGCGCCTCGCCACAGGCGGCAAGCTGCCGGTCCATGTTTTCCTTGATCATGTGCATGGGGATATGGCCCGGTCCCTCGATGATGGTCTGGACGTCGTGTTGCCAGGCGATCCGCGTCAGCTCCCCCAGGGTATCGAGTTCCGCGAACTGGGCGTCGTCGTTGGCGTCATGAATGGAGCCGGGACGGAAACCGTCGCCCAGGGAGAAGGCCACGTCGTAGGCCTTCATGATCTCGCAGATCTCCTGGAACCTTGTATATAAAAAGCTCTCCTGGTGGTGGGCCAGACACCACTTGGCCATGATGGAGCCGCCACGGGAGACGATGCCCGCCAGGCGTTTGGCGGTGAGCGGGACGGAGCGCAGCAGGACGCCGGCGTGGATGGTGAAGTAATCCACGCCCTGCTCCGCCTGTTCTATGAGGGTATCCCGAAATATCTCCCAGGTCAGCTCTTCCGGCTTCCCATCGACCTTTTCCAGCGCTTGGTAAATGGGCACGGTGCCGATGGGCACCGGGCTGTTGCGGATGATCCACTCGCGGGTTTCGTGGATATCTTTTCCCGTGGAAAGGTCCATGACGGTGTCGGCCCCCCAGCGGATGCCCCACACCATTTTGTCCACTTCCTCCTCGATGGAGGAGCCCAGCGCCGAATTACCGATGTTGGCGTTGATCTTTACCAGAAAGTTTCGTCCGATGATCATCGGCTCGATTTCCGGGTGATTGATGTTGGCGGGGATAACGGCCCGGCCCCGGGCGATCTCATCGCGAACGAATTCCGGGGTAATGACCTCGGGGATGGCGGCGCCGAAACTCTCTCCCGGATGCTGCACCGGGGACTCTCCGCGCTCATGGGCAATCTCGCGGCGCATGTTTTCCCGGATGGCCACGAATTCCATTTCCGGGGTGACGATGCCGCGTCTGGCGTAGTGCATCTGGGTGATATTCGCCCCCGCCTTCGCCCGGCGCGGTGGGCGCGTACGCGCGAAACGCGATGCGGACAAACCGGGATCGGACAGGCGCCGGCGGCCATAGTCCGAGCTGATTCCCGGCAATATTTCGGTATCGATCCTTCCGGCTATCCATTTTTCCCGCAAAAGCGGCAACCCGGCGCGGATGTCGATGGAAATCTCCGGGTCCGTAAATGGCCCGGAAGTATCATAAACATAGACGGAAGGATTCTCTTCCCCGTCGAAGTCCGCCGGTGTTTCCGTTAACCGGATCTCCCGTATGGGCACGCGAATATCGGGTCTGCTGCCGGAAAGGTAGATCTTTCTTGCATTGGGGAAAGGGGAAACGGCGACAGGATCCACATGCGCGGATTTGCTGAAGGGTGAACTATCGAGGGGGGAATTTCCGGTAAATGACTCTGTTTGACTAGGCCTACCGGAAGGCTCTTCGTGGATTTTATTCATAGGTGGGTTTTTAGTCTCCAAAACTTCAGTCCGCCGAGCCGCGTAGCGGCTCAATCCACCGACTTCAGCTGGTAGTGGTTGAGTTATAGTGATTCCATATAATTTTGCCGCGCAAAATTATAGGGCCCCATTCTGTGGGGCGATAGTTTCTTAGAAGCTGTTTGGGAATTCGCAATCTACCGCGGCGGCGCCCCAATTGCGTCCTGCCGCGTTGCGACGGGGGCGAGGTTCGTTATGTGCTTGGGCGTCGTGTAGTCCACTACAATCCTTATTTTCTCCCCCATCGCGCCTTCCGGGAGCCGCAATCGGGGCGCCACCTCGCTACGATACGAATTTCCAAACAGCTTCTTATCGTCAGAATCCCGAACCGGATGAGCAGGAAATTCCTCCGGACCTTTGGGATTTCGGGCATGTCGGGTTGGGGTTATAAAGGGAATATCTCGTGTTTGCTACCGAATCCATATAGTATTGCGTTTCACTATCTATCATCCATCCGTCAACCCTGAAAACACAAATTTTTCTCCGAGCCGCCGGAGGCAGATCGGAGAAAAAATACCGAGTCCCGGATCATGAACTTCGAGAAAGCTCGCTTTAATATGGTACATCAACAGGTTCGCACCTGGGATGTATCGAATCGACGCGTGCTCAATGCACTGCTTACCATCTCCCGCGAGGTGTTTGTTCCGCCCGAATACCGGAAACTTGCGTACGCCGATGTCAGCATTCCCCTTGTCGATGGGCAGGAAACGGCCCCTCCCCGGATAGCGGCGCGCATCGCCCAAGCGCTCGATCCGGACCCAACCGCCCACGTATTGGAGGTCGGTACGGGAAGTGGCTATCTTACCGCGCTTCTTGCAATGCTTGCGAAAGACGTGGTGAGCATAGAGATATCACCACGACTGCATCAACAGGCCCGGGCGGCTCTGGCGATACAAAATGTTCGCAATACCCGGGTTTTGGTTGGCGATGGCACCATCGACCGGGCATTGGAGGCGCCCTTCGACGCGATTGTGGTGACCGGTTCCGTTCCCGTGCGCCAAGCGCTTCTCGAGCGCCAGCTCAAGGAAAACGGACGTCTGTTCGTGGTCGTCGGCAGCGAGCCCGTCATGGAGGCCTGCCTGATAACGCGCCTGGGCCCCGGGAACTGGCGGAAAGAAGTCCTTTTCGAAACCATCCTGCCGCCGCTTCGACAATCCGCGCCGTCGGTCGATGCGTTTGTTTTATGAGCCCCATGATCTTGCCGTTCAAAATTATCCATGCATTTCGTTACATCGACGCTCATCCCAACCCGACACAGCCGGAACCGAAAAGGTCCGGAAGAATTTTTTGGTCACTTTATCCAAGATTCCGGCGAATAATGGCGAAAAAACCCGCGCGAGGATAGTAGCACAATGCTGGAAAACGATATCTTCGAGCAATGGTTGCGCGACGAGGCCGATCGCGTACTGGCCAAACTCAAGGCGAATGAGCCCATCACGCAAGATGATAAATTGATCATCGTGCTACACAGTCAAGCAAACCACTTTCATCACCTGGATGTGGAATTGCGCCGGAATATGCGCGATTTGGACATCAAGCTGACCACGGAAGTGAACGCTCTGGGTGTAGATATGGACAAGCGCTTCGAACAGGTCGATAGACGCTTCGAGCAAGTGGATAAGCGCCTGGATCAGGTCTTCAATCAGTTGGAAAAGCGCTTCGACATGCTGAGCCAACGGATCGACCGGCTGATGGTGCTTATCGTGACGATTGGCATCGCCACGGTTCCCGCCATGAAGCTATTGCCGGCCCTATAAACCGCCGCCAGGGAAAAAATTCGGATAAAGCGTTCGTTTTGACCGAAACGCAACGGACGAATGCGCGCTTGCATCCCCTATTACAACGCTTACATCGATTGGATCATTGCTTACATCCGGCCAACGCAAACCCGCATTTATCGGATGTAAGTCAGCATCGAGCCCATGATCGCTTACACTGATTATCGGGAAGCCCGCATCCCATCGCGGAATGCTTACAGCAACAGCCGGGAAGCGGTACGGAGCTCGGTGTCGCATGACCCGGTTGTCTGAAAACTTCATCCCGATCCTGGGCGTGATGGATACTGGAAATGTAAGCTTGCCTCCGATATTCGAAAGCCTACAGCCCTCGAATGCAAGCAATACAAATGCCACTCCCCGCGGCTAGGGTGAGCGAACCTGCTCCCATCAATCCCCACATGCTCCGCCGGGCGCGCGCCAGTGTGCATCCCTCCCTATCGACTGACCTCCATGTCCAAAGTTAACCGAATACAGCAAGCCCTCTCCGAGTTGGACGGCGGCGCGTTCCGGAAACTGGCCGACGCCTACCTCGTGGCAAAGGGATTCGGGCCCATCAATTCCATCGGCTCCGTCATTGCCGCGAACAAAGTCAGAAAAGGCACCCCCGACACCCTGATAGCGCTGCCGGGTGGGCGCTATCTCTTCGCCGAGCACACCACCCGACAATCGGGGCTGCTCGACAAAATCAAGGGCGACCTCGACAAGTGCCTCGACCCGGACAAAACCGGCATCCCCGTCGAAAAGATCCAGGGCGTGATTTTCTGCTTCACGGGGAAGCTCGATGCGAAAGCGCAATATGAACTCACCGAGATCTGCCAAGAAAAGGGGGTAGGCCTCGACCTTTTCGGCATCGACGCCCTCTCTTTCGACCTCTACCACCACTACCCCCACCTCGCCCATGACTTCCTCGACGTTCTCATCGATACCGGCCAGATCGTGCCCCCCGATCAGTTCGTCTCCCTCTACAACCACAACAAGCTGGCCACCCGTCTGGACCTCGGCTTTCACTTCCGCGAGGAGGAGCTCGACCGGCTCCTGGCCGCCCTCGAAGGCGAGCGGCTGGCGATTCTCTCGGGGAAGGCCGGCGTCGGAAAGTCGCGGCTGGCGCTGGAGATGTGTCGGCGGTTCCGCGTCGCCCATCCCGAATACGAAGTACTGTGCGTCTTCGGGCGAAACCGCGACCTGTGGGAGGATCTTAAGTCCCAGTTCAGCAGAGCAGGCAGGTTCCTTATCCTGGTGGACGACGCCAACCGGGTGAGCCGTTTCGATTACGTGGTCGATCTTCTCCTGCACCAACGCGAGGACCAGCGGATCAAGGTGGTGGCCACCGTCCGGGACTACGCCCTCCTGAAAGTCCAAGAAGCGGCGCAACCCCTGGGCGGTGGCGAGGAAGTAGCGCTGGAACCGTTCACCGATGACCAGATAAAGACACTGCTCACCGACGAGTGCGAAATCCACAACTACCACTACCTGGATCGCATCGCCGACATCGCCCGGGGAAACCCGCGGCTGGCCGTGATGGCCGCCGAGGTTGCCAGGGAAGAGGAGTCCTTGGGCAGCATCCGCGATGTGTCTGCCCTCTACGACCGCTATTTCTCTTCCATTCGGGAAGACTTGAGAAAAGAGGGGACCGATCTCAAGCGCGCCGACCTCTTGAAGACTGCGGCCATCGTGTCCTTCTTCAAGGCCGTGGACCGCGCGAACGAGGAGATGATGGACATCATCGAGACGGTCTTCGCCATCCCCCCGGCGGACTTCTGGGCGGCCGCCGAGCGTCTCCACGAGCTGGAGATACTGGACATGCACGAGGACGAGGTGGTGAAGATATCCGATCAGGTTCTCGCCACCTACCTCTTTTATCTGGCCGTCTTCAAGGAAAAGGTTCTCGATTTCGGCATATTCCTCGATTACCTTTTCCCCCGATTCCGGCAACGGCTTATCGATTCCATCAACCCGGTCCTCGACGCCTTCGACAGCCAGGGGATCATCAAGGCCATGCGCCCCCATGTGGCGCGGGTTTGGTCGAGACTGGAGAAAGATGGCAACGATGAAGTGTTCCTCCGGTTTCTCGACGCCTTCTGGTTCACCCGGCGGACGGAGACGCTGCTGTGGGTGCGGGACCGAATCGACGGGCTGGCGGCAGAGCCGGTGGAGATCGCCGCTATCGTCTTCAAGCCGGGCTTCGATTCCAAGCTGCTCTCGCCCCCCTCCCTCCTGAGCATACTGAAACCGTTCGCGTTTACCGAGGAAGGAGAGGCCCGGATGGCCCTCGACCTCCTGATGCGCTATCTCGCCAAGCGGCCCGGGGAGGTCCCGCGCGTACTCGGGATACTGATCGATAACTACGGTTTCAGGCCGGATTCCAATCGCCGGAGTTTCGAAATCCAGCGGGCTGTCGTGGACACTGTTTGGGACTGCGCGAAGGACGGCGATCCCTTCTTTTCGCGGGTCTTCCTGGCCGTTGCCGGTGACTATCTGGGAACCTGCTTCTTTCATCGCAGGATAAATCGCGGGATAAAGGGTGCGCGGACGTTGGAACTTACCCATGCCGATTTCGATTTGTCCGCCACACTGGGACTGACCGCCCTGCGCCAGGCAATCTGGGAGAGAGTATTCTCCTTGTACAAGAACGAGGCGTTGCAAAAAGATGTGTTGGCGCTGATCAATGACTACAGTGCATCCCCCACCGAGTCAACCAGCAGCAAGGTGACCTTTTATACCCACATCCCCAAAATCGATGCTCCGCAGTGGGAGGCGAAATTGGCGATCAGGGAAAATAAGGGAGTTACAGAAACTCAGAGCCACAGCGTAACGGAATTACCTTGTTCCACGCAGGAGGGGGCTAAACGATTACGCGGCGAAGTAGTCAAGAGCGATACCGGGCATGTGCTGCCGTTTCTGACATCCGCGCTCGATCCCGACAACTACCGGCACTGCGTTATCTTGCATGGCTATCTGGACCTGCTGAAGAGGCATGACGTAAAGGTCCCGGCGGGCCTGCGGAAGCGGTTTTCCAACGAGACCCATACGCTCGCGAAGCTTCTCCTCACGGAGCACGAGCCGGACTTGTCGTCTGATGAGTTCGAGCAGTACAAGCGGGAGTGTTTGGCGAGGCACACGGCGGACTACACCCTCGATGACTATGCCCGCTTTTTTGAACGCTACCTGGAGATCCGGGAGGTACAAGCCGAGGAAGTACCGAATCCATACCAACTTTGGGAAAGCGTGGAAAACACCCTTCTTGCGCTGGCGGACCACGACCCGGATCTGTACCGGCAAGTGTTGGGGCTTTACCTGGAGCGCCAGGACCCGCTCGTGCTGCCCGGCTACGCGCTGGTCCGAAAGCTTCTGGAACAACGGGGCTACGACGGCACACGCCAATTTCCGGAAAGGATGGATTACCCGGCCAGACGGCGCTGGTTGTTTCACCTGCACGAGGCGCTGCCGGACGATGCCGTAAACCGGGAGCGGCTTGGGCATCTATGCGAACTCTACCGAGAGGCGGAACCGGCGGACCTGCCCTACAACGGTATAAATTATTTGCTCAAATACCTTCCGCTGGATGCCCGGATCGTAGCGAAGGTTGTCGGCATGGTACTGAAGAAGGCGGAGGAGGAATCGGACGCCATTTATGCCCTGACCCTGTCGTTGTTCAATCCTGAAATGGAAATCACCAAACGGCTACCCGAGCTGTTCGCGGGGGATATCGAACTCCTCAAGCGGGCATATCTGGTCATGGAAGGCACTCGGAACCATCAGAATTACAGTGGCATGGGCACAGCCGACTACAATGGCGCGGTGTTCGACCGAATTCTGGATCTCGATCCGGCCTTCATCACCGAGTACATTGCCTGGAAGTATGGGAACCCCAAGCACGGGCGGCTGATGAGTCTCGACGATGACAGGGACTACGCCTTCCTCTGGGCGCGCTCCGATTATCGGCAAGTCATGGATAGGGTGATCGAGAGTATCCGTGAACATGAACAAAACCGCCTTATCCCCATAAGCCCCTATCTTGGGACGTTCTTTGGAAACAAGCAGGACAGGGGCGCTTCGAGCGGAGAGGCGCGGGAGAGGCAGGATACCTACCTGCTGGGCCTCATCGACCAGCGAAGCGGGGATGTGGAATTCATGCGCCACCTGTTCGGGGTTATCTTGGAATTTCCGCACGAGAGGAGAGCCCTGTTCGTCGAGGGCTTCGTGGCGCGGAATCAAAGCTTCGACGCCTTCGAACGCCTTCCCCTGGGGCCAAAACCGCGGAGTGGGGGCGGGAGTAAAGTGCCCTCAGTGCAGAAGGATCTGGACTACTGGGAATCATTGTTGCCGATCATGAATACGGTGGAGCTTCTCCCGCACAGGCAGTACGTCGAGGACCGTATCCGGTGTTTACGCGGCAAGATCGAGCGTGAGAAGAAAAAAGACTTTATGGGGAGATTTTGAGCCAGGCGGATAATAGACAGGACCCGACAGAGGCGCGTGGGGACCGGAAAAGGGCGTCTACGAAACACACAAAGAAAGACTTTCCGCCAACGACCACGGAGTTGCAAAAACAGCGACTTTCCCGGGAAATCCGCTCAATCCCTCCGAAGCCGCGCGGACAGGTTTATTCCATATCAAAACCGCGTCATTTTAAGGCCAAGCGAATAGAGTTTCGATTCCCCGGAAACAGGAACGATGACACAAATTCAAACGACAAAAGAGACACCGGTCATCGAGGCCCGTAACTTGTCTCGCACCTTCCGGGAAGGTGGATTCAACGTCGCGGTGCTCAAGAAGATCGATCTTGCGATACATCCTGGCGAACGGGTGGCCATTGTCGGGTCATCGGGCTCCGGGAAAAGTACATTGCTCCATCTCCTGGGGGGACTCGATACACCCACCGACGGGAAGGTTCGGATAACCGGGGAATCCCTGTCCCAGCTCAGTGAAAAAAAGCGAAGGCGCCTTCGCAACCGCGTGCTGGGTTTCGTCTACCAGTTTCACCATCTACTCGCGGAGTTCACGGCATTGGAAAACGTCGCCATGCCGTTATTGATCCGAGGTGTTTCATCGGCAGTGGCCCTTGGTATGGCGAGGCGGATGCTGGCGCGGGCGGGGCTCGACGAGCGAATCGGCCACAAACCGGGCGAATTGTCCGGGGGCGAGCGCCAGCGAGCGGCGATTGCCCGGGCGCTGGTGACCACGCCCCGTTGTGTGCTGGCCGACGAACCCACCGGCAATCTGGATCGACGCACCGCGGAGCAGGTGTACGGCTTGATGCTGGAACTCAATCGGGAAAACCAAACCAGTCTGGTCGTGGTGACCCATGATTCGCGCTTGGCGGGCCGGATGGATCGGGTGTTGAAACTAACCGATGGCGCGATTTCCCGGTAAAGTATACTTTCAACGGCCATATTTCGAACTTCCCGCGAAACAAGCGCTGATCGTATTGAAATATGTAATACCATTGATGGTTAAGCATAATTTCCAATGCCATCCGGCCTTTCAACGGCTTTCGAAATTAAACAAATGACCCATTCGAAGTATAAGAAGCGGAGCCTCGCTACCTGTCCGGTTTTTCCGGGCCACCTTACCTATGTGCATTAATCACGAACCCTCCCCCTCCCGCAGGGTGAGATAACGATCCACCGCCAGGTCATCGGCCCCTGCCGACGCCTTCCATTCCTCCACCCGGCCACTCGGCCACAGGACGCGCACGGCCTTCACCTTATGGGATGCGCCGAGTCCCACCACCACCCGGGGGTCATTGGACGAGGCATAGCTCCCATCGGTCCGTGACCGCCGCCACAGGGTCGGAGCGCCTTCCCGTTCCACCCGAACCCGCGCCCCCAGGGCGTCCCGTCCCGATGGGTCCACCAGATGCAACCCCAGCCAGTGATTGCCGGTTTCCAGGTCATTCCTCAACAGGCGCACCGGACCGCTGTTATTGGTCACCAATATATCCACGTCCCCATCATTATCCACATCCCCGAAGGCGGCGCCTCGGCTTATCCCCGAGTGCGCGAACGCCGCCCCCGCCCGGTCGGTGATCTCCACGAATCCCCTGCCGCCGTCCTTGTTGTCCGCCACGTTCGCCAGCAATTGATTGGTTTGATGAAAGGGCAAGGGATCGCCGGTGCGCGCCAGGTTCGGCATGACCCGCACGTCGCCATTCACGATGAGCAGATCCAGCCAACCGTCATGATTGAAATCGAACCAACGGGTGCCGAAGGCGGTGCGGCCCTGGCTGGACGCGGCGACGCCGGCGGCGACGGAGCGGTCCTGAAACCAGCCCGTCCCGTCATTCACATACAGCGTGTTGCTCTCCTCCGTCAGGTGAGTCATGAACAGGTCCTCGTCGCCGTCGTTATCGAAGTCGCCGGCGTCCACCCCCATGCTCGCCTCCGCCGCCCCATCCATGTTCACCGCGGTCCCGGCCAGAAGCGCCTCGTTCCGGAAGGTCCCATCTCCCTGGTTCATCCACAGCAGGTTCGGGCGCCCGTCATTGGCCACGTAGATATCCGTCCAGCCGTCCCCATTGAAATCCGCCCCCACCACGCCCAGGGCCCCCTGATACTCCTTGATAATCCCGGACCGCCCGGAGACATCCTCGAACCCGCCGTCCCCGCGATTGCGAAACAACCGGCAAGGGAGCGGGCGAAAGGTCTTGGGGGAGCAATAGTCCCGGCTGCCGTCCGGCGCGTAACAGGCTTCGTGATTCTTCAGGGAGGCGTTCACATAATTGCCCACGAACAGATCCAGCCAGCCGTCCCGGTCGAAATCCAGAAAGGCCGCGCTCACCGACCAGTGTTTTCCCGCCACGCCCGCCTTCTCCGCCATCTCCACGAAGGTGCCGTCCCCGTTATTGCGAAACAGTTGGTTCGGGCCGTGGTTGGTCACATACAGGTCCGGCCAACCGTCGTTGTCCACATCCCCCACCGCGACGCCCATGCCGTAACCGGCAGCCCGGATGCCGCTGGTTCGGGTGACATCCGTAAAATGCACCCGGCGCGTCCCGTCCGCCGCCACCACCAGGTCATTGCGATACAGGCGGTCATGGAGGGGGTCCCTGGGGGGCGGGCGGTGCTCGGCGGGTTTCGGGCACTCGGCGTCGTCCGAATCGATGGTGGGCCGGCACGCCAGGCCATGGCTCTGGACCAGATAGACATCGAGATCCCCATCCCGGTCATAATCGAACAGCGCGCCGCCGCTGCCCAGGATCTCCGGGAAATAGAATTCCCCCGATATCCCGCTGGAATGGACAAAATCGAGCCCCGCCTCCCCCGCGATCTCGGAAAATGCCGCCCGGGGCGCCTCGCCAGGGTCGGCAGGGGACGCGTTGGCCGCCGGTGGCGACAAAACGGACAGCAAGAACAAGAAAATGCTTGTGTTACGCACCGGAAATACCTCTCGGAGACTATTTTGATACTTCGAATGGGCTATTCGTTCCACTTCGAAAGCAGCCGAAGTGCCGAAAAGACTACAGAACGACCGTGACGGTATTGCTCATCTCCCCCTCACCGGCCTTGTTGGCGGCGACGATGCAGTACTCGAACCGCGACCCGCGTTCCTGGTCGGCGATCCGGGCCTCGGTTTCCATGGCTATCTCGATGAGGGTCCAGGCGGCGGCATGGGGTTCCCGGCGCTGGATCCGGTAGGTGGCGGCCTTGCCGCCGTCGGCCGGTTCCCTTCCAGTGGAGCGCCAGCCAACCCTCCCCCTGGGCCCGGACATGGAGGCTGCGCACCTGGCCGGGGACCCCTAGGGGAACGGCGGCGTGGCGTCCGGTCCAGCCGATGCGATTAAGCTTGTCGTCGTCATAATCCACGGCGTCCACGGCCGCCTGGCATTTCTCCAGGGTGGCCTGGATGTCTTCGGCGGGGAAGGGCGGGGCGGGGAAGAGGTCGGTGTTGGCCGCTAGGCCGTCGGTCATTTTTTTGGCCAGCTCCAGGATCTTGGCTTCTTCCCGGGGGAATTTTGTCGTCATGGTTGAGATCTCCTGTTGTCGTCGGTCGTTCCGAGATGCAAATGCATCAGCACACTGAAGTATAAGGCATGTCCCGCCGGGAAGGACGCCGATGCTTCGGGTCGTGGTCCGGAGCAACTATTTTATGCCCTGGAGCAACCGGCTGTTGCTCCAGGCCCAGAGATTCATGGTCCGGAGCATCTCTATTTTTGTCCGGAGAAATTCACTCATGATCCGGCGCATCCGGATTAGGATCGCGAGCAAGTCCTTCATGGCCCGGAGCCACGCTCTTGGGCTCCGGAGCGGGCGGCCCGCGACCCGGATCGATTATTGCTTGCGCCAGGATAACAGGCCCGCGGTCCGGCGCATCCATGCTGTGTTTCGGACCGAGCGGCCCATGAACATAGTAGGCGCGCAGTGGACTTCGGTCACCGCGGGATCCCGCTATGCAAAGTCATCGAATCGAACACCAGCCGCTCGAATCCCACCGCCACCACGGTAAAGCAATGAAGCCGGGGCAACTCGCCGAACTTTGCGTCCAGCCTTGCCCGATAGCGCTCCAGGCCTTCTTCCGCCTCCCGCTGTTTCGCCTGAACCGCCGGCAATGCCTCTTCGTCCATTTTCCTGGCTGTCTCGCCGTCGAGACCGGCATCGTTCAATGAAACGAATTTGAACTCGATCAGAATATCCAGCACCCGGTATTCGCGCATATCCGGGCGCACGATCATGGTGAGATCCGTATGGGCGCGTTGGATTTCCGCTTCCGACTCCATGATGTAGAGGGTGTCGTTGAAGAGCAGGGTGAGGAAAGTGGTCTTGATGGTGAGCTCATTGATATTTTTGCCATCCCTGGCACTGGGTTTCGGCAATCCCTGCCGGAATGACGAGAGAGCGGATTGAAAAGCTGCCTTGAAGTATTTCTTTTCCACGAAATCGCACAGGGGCGCCATATCCCCGTGTTGATACAGCGCCTGGGTGGCCCGGCGGGCCATGTCGCTGTCTTTGGCTTCCGGCAGCAGCATCTCCTGGATGCTCTCGGCATAGAGCTTGCGGATCACCAGATTCGGGATGCGCAGGATCATCTCCCCGAAGGGCGACATGCCCCCCAGGGTCAGAATGCCGAAGTAATACAAGAGGGAAGCAACGAAATCGGTATCCTTGCGGGCATGAAGCATGTCTTCTACCCCGAAGCGGTCGGCAATCCTCGGCACCCGCACCGACTCGGCATCGGCCAGGGCCTCCAGGATCACCTCGCGACCCAGGGGCAGCCGGGCGATGTAGTGCATCTTGCCCCGATCCATGGCGAGATTGTTGTCCAGGACCTCGTCCGGGTGGCGGCATTCACGCGCAAAAACCTTCAGAAAATAGAGGGCCAGGGTGGGGTTGTAGATGGATTGCTCGGCGCGGCGACTGAAGCGATAGCCGTTGTAGAAGGTCCGCATCATGGTCACGGCCTCATCGGCCTTTTCCTCTGGCAGTTGGCAGTCCCGGGCGATGGTCGCCGTCATCCCGGCGATCTCCGCCTCCCGGAAACCACACAGTTCGTTGAATCGATCATCGGGATAGATGTTCTCCGCCACGTTGTAGGCGCTGGTGAGATCGCTCATGGCCACCGGCGAGACCCCGGTGAGGAAGACCCTGCCGATACCGCCGCCGGTGGCGGCCATCTTGATGGTCTTGAACAGGGCCTTCATGACCCCCTCCCCGGAGAGCAGCGCCCGGTAGCGCGCCTCTTCCGGGTTTTGATGCCCCATCATGAGCTCGTTGGCGAAGTTGTCGTATTCGTCGATGAGCAGATAAAGGGAATGACCACTTTTTTGCACCAGGACCAGCAGGGACTGGAAGGAGGCGATGGCGTTGCGCGGATTGATCTCGATGGCGTGTTCCGGCAGCGTTTCCCGGTAATCGTCCAGAAAGACGCCGATCCGAAGATTGAGGTAGTTGTACAGGTTGCGCGTCACGGCCTCGGCATCACCGGCGGGACTGACCCCGGAGAAGTCCCACTTCATCACCAGGTACCGGTTGTGCTCGTCCGTGGGCGCCTGACCGATGGCAAGATGCCCGAACAGGGCGCCGAATCGGTCCGCCTTGTTGATGTCGTAGTAGTTTTCCAACATGGAGAGCAGCAGGCTCTTGCCGAACCGGCGCGGGCGCAGGAACAGCAGCTGCTTACCCGCTGCTTCCAATAACGGGATGTGGTCCGTGCGGTCCACGTAATAGTACCCTCTCGTGATGAGGGAATCGAAGTCACTGATGGCGTAAGGGAGTTTCATGGGTAGTCTTTTATTTGTGAGTGCTTCGCGCCAAGGTTGAAAGGGGGCAGGGCAGTGCTCGATACGCATAACCCCTTTCCCGGAGGCCCAGGACCGGTGCCGAGACCCTGGGCGAAAGTGCTCGGGTCCTGGGCGCTCGTACTGGAATTTTCGGAACGAGTGACCCAATCTCGAGAACTCATTCCGAGACCTTCGACGCGAGTGCCGGAGACCTGGCCGCTCGTTCCGAAGCTTTGGCCACTCGTTCCCAAGCCTTGGAAACCAGTGAGGGAACCCTGGGAACCAGTGCCGGAACCTCGGGAACGCGTTCCCGATGCTCGGGAAACGACGCCGAAATGCGGGCCATCATAGCGGAATTACAGTGGGAAGATCTTGGCAGTTCCCGCGCCACGCTCGAGATCGATGTTATGATTCGGGAATGATTGAATGGTTTATTCGCAACGGCGTCGCCGCCAACCTATTAATGGTACTGATCCTGGCCCTGGGTATCCAGGCCGTTGCCATGCGCATTCCCCTGGAGGTATTCCCGGATATCGATCTGGATGTGGTGACCGTGGGCATGACCCATCGCGGGGCGACGCCGGTGGAGGTGGAGGAAGGGATCGTGACGCGCATGGAGGAGGCCATCTCGGATCTCATCGGTATCGACAAGCTGATCTCCACCGCCAGCGAGGGCAGCGCCCGGCTGCGGATCGAGGTGGCAGACGGACATGACCCGCGTGGGGTGCTCGACGACGTGAAGAATCGGATCGACGCCATCAATACCTTCCCCACCGATGCCGAGCGGCCGGTCTATGGCGTGGTGCAGCGCCGCCGGGAGGTCATCAGCGTGGTGGTGTCGGCGGACCTGCCGGAGACGGCGCTCCGAACGCTGGGGGAACGGACGCGGGATGACCTGCTGGCCCTGCCGGGAGTTACCCAGGTGGATCTGACCGGGGTGCGCGACCATGAGATCGCCATCGAGGTGAGCCAGCACACCCTGGAGCGGTTCGGGATCGGCTTCGATGATGTCGTCGCCGCCGTGCGCAATGCCTCGAAGGATTATCCCGCCGGGTCTCTCAAAACCCGCCGGGGCGAGATCCTGCTGCGCACCCGGGGGCAGGCCTACACCGGGGAGGATTTCGCCCGTATCGTCCTCATCACCCGCCCGGACGGCACCTACCTCACCTTGGCCGATATCGCGGAGATCAAGGACGGCTTCCAGGAAGACCCCCTGTTTACCCGGTTCAACGGCAACCGAGCCGTGCTGCTGGAGGTCTACCGCACCGGTAATCAGAGCGCCATCACGCTGGCGCGGGATGTGCGCCACTACATGGAGAACGCCAGGAAGACCCTGCCGCCCGGGGTGAAGATGGATTATTGGCGGGATCGTTCCCGGATCATCGAGCTCCGGCTCAATACTCTTGCCAGCAGCGCCATCCAGGGCGGGATCTTGATCTTTCTGCTCTTGACCTTGTTCCTGCGCCTGTCGGTGGCGGTGTGGGTGTGCGTGGGGATTCCGGTGAGTTTCATGGGGGCGCTGGCCCTGCTGCCGGAGCTGGGCGTCACCCTCAATATCATCAGCCTGTTCGGTTTTATCCTGGTGCTGGGTATCGTGGTGGATGACGCCATCGTCACCGGCGAGAATATCCATAGCCACATGAAGCGGGGGGAGGACCCGATCCTGGCCGCCATTGGCGGTACGCGGGAGGTGGCGGTGCCGGTGACCTTCGGCGTCCTCACCACCATGGCCGCCTTCGTCCCGCTCCTCTTCGTGGAAGGGCGGCGCGGGGCCATCTTCGGCCAGATACCCATGGTGGTGATCCCGGTGCTGATCTTTTCCCTCATCGAGTCCAAGCTCATCCTGCCATCCCACCTCAGCCACACCCGCATGGGCATGGGCAAGCCGGCGGGGCGGTTCACCACGGTGCAGCGCCGGATCGCCGATGGCCTGGAACGGGGCATCCGGCGCTTCTACCGGCCGCTCCTGGCCCGCGCCCTGGACCACCGGCTCCTGACCCTGGCCCTCTTTATCGGGGTTTCCTTCTTCCTGTCGAGTTTCGTCCTGAGTGGGCGCTACGGCTTTACCTTCCTGCCGCGGGTACAAAGCGAGGTGGCCCGGGCGAGCCTGGTGATGCCCACGGGGACCCCGGTGGAGATCACCGGCCGGCACGTGAGCCATATCCTGGCGGTGGCCGACCGCCTGCGGGAGAAATACCGGGATCCGGCCAGCGGGGAGAGCGTTATCCGCAACAGCCTGTTCCAGGTGGGCTGGAGCTCGTCCCTCGGATTCATGGAAAGCGCCGGAGGCGGCGGCTCTCACAAGGGGCAGGTGATCCTGGAGCTGGTCCCGCCCGAGGAGCGCGCGCTCACCGTTACCACCTCGGAGCTCGTCCGGGAATGGCGCCAGGGCATCGGCCGGATACCCGGCGCCCGGGAGCTTACCTTCCGCGCCGAGATCGGCCGGGCCGGCGATCCGGTGGATATCCAGCTCGTGGGGGATGATTTCGCGGATCTCACGGCGGCGGCGGAGGAGGTGAAGGAACGGCTGGCGGAATACCCCGGCGTATTCGATATCCGGGACAGCTTCGATACCGGGCGCGAAGAGATCAAGCTTCGTCTGCGTCCCGAGGCCGAACTCCTGGGGCTCTCGGTCTCCGACCTGGGCAATCAGGTGCGTCAGGCCTTCTTCGGGGCCGAGGCGCAACGCATCCAGCGGGGCCGGGACGACGTGCGGGTCATGGTCCGCTATCCCCTGGCCGAGCGCCGGTCCGAGGAGAACCTTGCCCGTATGCGCATCCGCACACCCGACGGCGTGGAGGTCCCTTTCAGCGCCGTGGCCGACGTCACGGTGGGGGATGGCTTTTCCACCATCCGCCGGGTGGATCGTCACCGGGCCGTCAACGTCACCGCCGACATCAACAAGGAAGAGATCAATATCAATCAAATTACCCATGACCTGGGTCCCTTCCTGGCCGATCTCGGGCGGCGCTGGCCGGGGGTGCGTTACACCCTGGAAGGGGAGCTGCGCGAGCAACGGGAATCCTTCGGCAGCCTCATGACCGGCATCGCGCTGGTGCTGTTCGTCATTTACGCCCTGCTGGCCATCCCGTTCCGTTCCTATGCCCAACCCATCATCGTCATGGGCGTCATTCCCTTCAGCCTGGTGGGCGCCCTGCTGGGGCATATGATCATGGGCATGAACCTCAGCATCATGAGCGTTTGGGGGCTTCTGGCCCTCATCGGGGTGGTGGTGAACGATTCCCTGGTGTTGGTGGACTATATCAATCGACGCCGGCGGGAGGGGGTGGAAACGATGGCGGCCGTGGTGATGGCCGGAGCGGCCCGCTTTCGGCCCATCCTGCTGACATCGCTGACCACCTTCGCCGGTCTCATGCCACTTATCTTCGACAAGAGTACCCAGGCCCAGTTTCTGATCCCCATGGCGGTGTCTTTGGGTTTCGGTATCCTGTATGCCACCCTGTTGACGCTCTTCCTGGCGCCGGTGGGTTATCTGCTGCTGGAAGATGCGCGGGGGGGATTCCGGTGGGGGGCGCCGTCGGAGAGGGTGATCGAAAATCGAACATCCTGATGGATAAATCCAGCGAGGCTGGACGATGAAGATCGGACATAAGCCGAACGCCGCGCCGCTGAACCACTACAGGAGAACCCACGCCAAGGAGATTCGGATGATCAAACCGTCGCAACGCATAGACAACCTACTTGCCAATTCTATTTTCACCGAAATCACGCTGTTGGGGCGTAAACATGGCGCTATCGATATCGGGCATGGCTTTCCCGACTTCCCGGCCTTGGATTTTATCAAAGCCGCGGCAACAAGCGCTGTTGCCAATGACATCAATCAATACACGTTTCCGCGAGGGCGTGTTCGTTTACGCCAGGCGCTTGCTCGAAGAATGGTGGAAAGCGGCAGGATGCCCCATGTGCAACTCTTTCCCGTTATTTCTTTCCCGATAGACCCCTTTCCGGCCCAAAATCGACTGAAAGCGGTAAAATCGGGAAAAGTTGCACATGAAAATAAAACGATAGCGCTATGCCGAGAACGTCACCCATTCCGACGACACGGCCCTCAATTATCTCGGCTGGGGCGCCCATCGGGAACCGGCCCGGCTCAAGCCCCCCGGCCAGACCCGCCACCTGGAGGCCCCGCGCCAGGGCGACGGCTGGATTGCTCTCGACTGGAAACAGCCCGACGAAGGCGGCAAGGCGGCGGCCTATCGTGTCCAGCGCCGGGAAGGCGATTCCGAGACCTGGCTGGACGCGGGCATGGCCATGGGGCTGGAAACCACCCTCTCCAACCAACCGCGCGGCATCCGCCTGGAATTCCGGGTCGTGGCCGTCAACAAGGCGGGCGAGGACGAGCCGAGCAATGGGGTGTTGGCGACGTTGTGAGGGGAGCAAACCGTATCGATCGAGGTTTTATCGATGCGGTTGTTTCTTGTTGCGTCCTACATGGGCTATAACCCTGCTTCGTATTTGGATGTTCTGCGAGGCTCCGCCTCAGGCTATGGATAAAATGTTCGATGGAATTCGAATGGGATGAAACAAAAGCGCAAGCAAACCGTAGGAAACACGGTATTTCTTTCTTTGAAGCTACCGACGTGTTTGCGGATGAATATTCCTCCTTTGTTTACGACCCGGATCATTCGCATCATGAGCGCAGATACTTACTCTTTGGTGAATCTTCCGGAGGGAATTATCCCGTTGTCTCTTTTACCGAGAGAGCAAACGCCGTTCGCATTATCTCCGCACGGCGCATGACCCATCAGGAGCGCAAGGCCTATGAACGATGAAGATACGCTAAGAAGCTGTTTGGAAATTCGCATCGTAGAGGCGGTGCTCCCGATTGTGGCTCCCGCAAGGCGCGATGGGGGCGAAAATAAGGATTGTAGTGGACTACACGACGCCCCCAAGCACATAACGAACCTCGCCCCCGTCGCAACGCGGCAGGACGCAATTCGGGCGCCGCTGCGGTAGATTGCGAATTTCCAAACAGCTTCTT